>NZ_CP018744.1:600000-905638 GCF_001922545.1 Borreliella garinii
GAAATTGCTTTATATTGATAATTTGAAATTTTTAAAAAGCAAAGAAAAATTAAAACTTTTTAATAATTTTGATTTTAATGATATTATTAAATTGACCCAAAAAGACATTGAGTCTTATCTTTTAAGATCATTTAGAAAATCATTTAGGTTGCCCGATTTAAAATTAGTAGAATTGCAAGAAAAAGTTATTCGAAGGACAAATGCCAAAATTGCTATTCTAGGGTCTAAATCTTATCCTAATAAGCTTAAACGAATTTATGACCCTCCTTTTGCTATTTACTATAAAGGAAATTTGCCAAATTCCTCTTCATTGTCTTGGGCTGTTGTTGGTTCTAGAAGAATTAGCAAAGCTCTTGCTGAGAGAACTAGAGAATTTTCTTCACATCTTGCAAAAAATGGTGTAGAGATTGTTTCTGGATTTGCAATTGGAGCTGATATTGAAGCTCATATAGCAGCAATCAATGAGAATAGCAGAACATTTGCTGTTATTCCAACAGATATTGATAATATTTATCCTAAGCAAAATCGAAAATATGTTTTTAAACTTTTAGAACAAGGCGGAGGAATAATTACTGAGACTTTGCCATTTGATAAAATTCAAAATTATTTCTTTGCTAAAAGAAATAGATTGATCTCAGGCTTGTCAGATGCTATTTTTATAACTTATGCGCCCTTAAAATCGGGAGCTTTAATTACGGCTGAACTTGGTCTTGATCTGGGGCTTGACATTTATGTTTATGATTTAGATTTTTGTGGTGATGGGGCTTTAAAATTATATGATTTTGGTGCTCAAGAGATAAAAACTGTTAAGGATCTTTATGCATTATTGAATATTCAATATGTAGACTCTAATAATATTGAAGATGATCCTAAAGAGTGTTGTAATTGTAAAGATGTGTCTGATGTTCTTATTGGAGAACTTTTAAAAGAGATATATAAATAGGGGGGTAATATGGGCTTTAAAGGAACCACAGTTATTGCAATAAAGAAAAATGGTAAGACTGTGGTGGCAGCAGATGGACAAGTAACTTTTGGACATACTGTTTTAAAGAGTAATGCTATTAAAATAAGAAAATTGCTTAATGGGAAAATTTTGGCAGGATTTGCAGGTTCGACATCCGATGCAATTACTCTTTTTGAAAAATTTGAAGAAAAAATCAAGGCAAAAGGTGATGGTTTGATTGATATTAAAAGGGCGGCTGTTGACCTTGCAAAAGATTGGCGTTCTGACAAAATACTTCATAAGCTTGAGGCTATGATGCTTGTTGCTGATTCTAAGAATATTCTTTTGATTTCTGGCACCGGTGATGTTGTTGAACCGGAAGAGGATGTTATTTCAATTGGTAGTGGTGGTAATTATGCATACTCAGCAGCTCTTGCTTATATGGAGAATAAAAAATTAAGTGCTTTTGAGGTTGCACTTAGATCTTTAAAAATAGCAGCAAGGGTATGTATATATACTAATTCTAACATTGTACTTGAGGAGATTGAAAATGAATAAATTAGAAGAGCATTATATAGTTCCCAAAGATGTAGTTGCAGAACTTGATAAGTACATAATAGGTCAAGATGAAGCTAAAAAATTAGTATCAATTGCTCTTGTTAATAGATATATAAGGTCTAGACTTCCAAAAGAAATAAAAGATGAGGTAATGCCTAAAAATATTATTATGATTGGATCAACTGGCATTGGAAAGACTGAGATTGCAAGAAGACTTTCTAAGTTGATTAAAGCTCCTTTTATTAAAGTTGAAGCTACAAAATATACTGAGGTTGGATATGTTGGTCGCGATGTTGAATCTATGGTTAGAGATTTGATGGGCATTGCAGTTAATATGGTAAAAGAAGAGATGTATAACACTGTAAGAGATGATGCTTTACTAAAAACAGAAGAGAGAATAGTTGAAAGTCTTTTTAAAGGATCTGGCAATTCTGAGAATGTAGATCCAAATGAAATAAAGGCGGAGGAAAAGGTAAAAGAGAAGCTTAGAAAAAAGCTTAGAGCAGGTGAGCTTGATAATACTATTATTGAAATACAAATTTCTAGTAAAATGCCATTTTCTACAATAGAAATATTTACAGGTGGTAATTTTGAAGAGATTGATATGGGAATTGGTGGTTTGTTAGGCAATATATTTGATAGAAAAAAGAAAAGAGAATTGAAAATTAAAAAGGCAAAGGAAATAATTTTAGCAGAAGAGCTTGAAAAATTGGTCGATCACGAAAATATTTCAGATATTGCAAAATCTAAAGTTGAAAATATGGGAATTATTTTTATTGACGAGATTGATAAAATAGCTGCTAAGAATAGGAGTGGCAATGATGTATCTAGAGAAGGTGTTCAAAGAGATATTTTACCAATTATTGAAGGCTCTAAAGTTAATACAAAATATGGCATAGTTGATACTTCTCATATTTTATTTATTGCAGCAGGAGCATTTAATTTGGCTAAACCTTCTGATTTAATACCCGAGCTTCAAGGGAGATTTCCTATTAAGGTTGAGCTTAAGAGCCTAAGCATAGATGATTTGAAAAAAATTTTAAAACAAACAAAAAATTCTCTAATAAAGCAATATGTTGCGATGTTTAAGGTTTATAATTTAGATTTAAAGTTTAGTGAAGAGGCCATAGATAGAATTGCTGAGCTTACTTTTAATATGAATCTTGAGAATGAAGATCTTGGTGCCAGAAGACTTCACGGCGTTATGGAAAGAGTGCTTGCAGATCTTTTTTTTGAGGTACCTGGTAGTAAGTTAAAAAAATTTGAAATAAACTTGGACTATGTTAATAAAAAAATACAAATTAACGAACAAAAAGATTTAAATTATTATATAATTTAGTTAAAAGCAATTTTAAACAGAGGGGGGTTTCAATTTGAATGATTTTGAAAGATCTATAGATTTTTCACATAGGTATTTAGATGTTCTAAGTTTAAGACAAAGTGTTATTTCTGACAATATAGCAAATGTAGATACTCCAAATTTTAAAAGAAGTAGAATTTCTTTTGAGTCAGAGCTTGAAAAGGCTTTTTCAAATAAAGGTAAAAATGATCTAAGCCTAATTAAGTCTAGTGATAAGCATTTGTCTGGTCTTAAAAATCCAGAGTATTCAGATGTCAAGCCCCACAGAGTTCTTGATCATTTTTCAACTATGAATAATAATGGCAACAATGTTGATATTGATTCTGAGATTAAGGCACTTGTACAAAATCAAATGATGTATCATCTTATGACTAATGTTCAGGCGCATTATTTTAAAAGTATAAATATTGTATTAAAATAAATTAATATCTTAAGGAATGTAAAATGGGATTGTTTTCAAGCATTAATGTAGCTTCAACGGGATTAACAGCACAAAGGTTGAGGATTGATGTTATTTCTAATAACATTGCAAATGTTTCTACTTCTAGAACTCCTGATGGTGGACCTTATAGAAGGCAAAGGATTATTTTTGCTCCAAGGGTTAGTAATCCTTATTGGAAAGGTCCTTTTATTCCAGATTATCTTGATAATGGTATTGGGCAAGGAGTTCGGGTTGCCAGCATTGAAAAAGATAAGTCTCCATTAAAGTTAAAATATGATCCAACTCATCCCGATTCAATAAGTTTTGGGGATAAAAAAGGCTATGTGGAGCTTCCTAATGTTAATTTAGTTGAAGAAATGGTAGATATGATTTCAGCTTCTCGTGCTTATGAGGCAAATTCTACTGTTATTAATAGTAGCAAGTCTATGTTTAGAAGTGCGTTAGCTATACTTCAAAACTAAAGGAGAGATCATTGGTGAGAATAGATGCTTTTTTTACAGAGAATAATATTAATTTGATTAAGAAAAGTTCTTTGCATTTTGACGTGAATCTTTTTAATTCTAAAAGCAGTACCAAAAACAATGATGCTAAAACATTTAAGGATGTTTTAATAAATACGATTACTGATATCAACAAAAGCCAATTAAATGTTTCTAAAGTTATGGAACAAGCTGTTCTTAGGCCTAGTAGTGTTGATGTTCATGATTTTGCAATAGCGCTATCTAAGGCTAATATGAATTTAAGTATTTTAAAGGCTGTTGTTGAGAGAGGCATAAAGGCTTATCAAGATATAATTAATATTCGTTAAGGAGCCATAAGATTTTGAGCAATTTTTTTACTAATTTTTTTGTTTCAGCAAAAGGAATCTTCAAAAAAGCTAGTACGGTTCAGAAAATAGCCTTAGGATTGATTATTTTTTTTGTAATTCTTGCGTTTGTTTTTTTAATAGGCTTTTCTACTAAAAGTCAAAGCATTGCTCTTTTTGGAGTTGAGATTAAAGATCAATATCTCTTAGATAGGATATCGCAAAGACTTGACAGAGAAAATGTTAAGTATTTTTTGAGTTCTGATGGAAGAATTTATTTGGATGACGAAAAGCTTGCAAAAAAAATGAGAGCAATTCTTGTCAGAGAAGAGCTTGTGCCTGTTCATATGGATCCATGGGCCTTGTTTGATATTGATAGGTGGACCATTACTGATTTTGAAAGAAGTATTAACCTTAGAAGATCTATTACAAGAGCAGTTGAGCAGCATATTGTAGCTTTAGATGATGTTGATGCTGTTAGCGTAAATCTTGTTATGCCTGAGAAAGCTCTTTTTAAAGAAGCTCAAGAGCCCGTTAAGGCATCTGTTAGGATTACCCCAAGACCCGGTTCTGATATTATTACCAATAGAAAAAAAGTTGAAGGACTTGTTAAGCTTATTCAGTATGCCATTGAAGGTCTTGAATCTGACAATATTGCTATTGTTGATAATAGTGGGACTATTTTAAATGATTTTTCTAATTTAGATGGAATAGATAGAATAGACTTAGCAGAAAAAGAACGTAAATTAAAGCTTAAATATGAAGCTATGCTTAGAGGAGAAATCGACTCTGCATTAAGTAAGGTTTTATCTATTGATAGGTTTATGATAGCAAGGGTAAATGTAAAACTTGACACTTCAAAAGAAACTACAGAGTCTAAAGAGTATGCTCCTATTGAGCTTCAATCCCAAGACCCAAAAGCTTCTTATAATACTAGAAAAGTAAGCGATTCGACTATCATATCTTCTCAGACGCAAAAAAAAGAATATCAGGGGCAAGGATATAGTCCTTGGGGGCCTCCTGGGCAGGAAGGCAATACTCCTCCTGAATATCAAGATTTAAGCGATATTACCGGTAAATATAATGAGTCTCAAGAGATCAAAAATGTTGCTTTAAATGAAAAAAAATCTACAAGCGAAAAAGAGCCTGCTAGGATTGTGGGTGTTTCTCTTGGTATTTTCGTGGATGGTATTTGGAATTTTGTGTATGACGAGAAGGGAGATTTCGTAATAGAAAATGGAATGAGAAAAAGAGAATATAAGCCTATGGCCTTAGAAGAAATAAAAAATATTGAAGATGTTTTGCAAAGTTCTTTTGAATATAAGCCAGAAAGGGGCGATTCAATAACGGTTAGAAATATATCTTTTGATCGTATGAATGAATTTAGAAAAATAGATGAAAATTATTTTGCAAGTGAAAGGTTTAAATATTTTTTATTTATTGCAAGCGTGATGTTTTCACTATTAATTTTAGCATTTACAATATTTTTTGCTATTTCTAGAGAACTTGAGAGACGAAGACGTCTTAGAGAAGAGGAATTGGCAAAACAAGCACATTTAAGACGCCAACAAGCCTTAATGGATGGTGGTGACGATATTGGTGTTGATGATGTTGTTGGTGGGATTAGAGAAGGTGATGAGCTTCAAAACAATGCTGAGCTTTTAGCCAGAGAAAAGCCAGAAGATGTTGCAAAGCTTATAAGAACATGGCTTTTGAAAAATGCGTAGAAGGTAGTAATTGATATGGAAGAAAAAAAAGAAAAGGAGATTCTTGATGTTTCTGCTTTAACAGGTAAGCAAAAGGCTGCTATTTTATTGGTTTCAATAGGTTCTGAAATCTCTTCTAAAGTGTTTAAGTATCTTTCTCAAGAAGAGATAGAGTCTTTGACATTTGAGATAGCAAAGCTTGAGACAATTACTTCTGAGCTTAAAGATAATGTTCTTTTAGAGTTTAAAGAATTAATGATGGCTCAAGAGTTTATTCAAAAAGGTGGAATTGATTATGCAAGAGAGCTTCTTGAAAAATCTCTTGGGACCCAAAAAGCAGTTGACATTATTAATAATTTGGGGTCTGCTTTACAGTCTAGACCTTTTGAATTTGTGAGAAGAGCAGATCCTGCAAATATTTTAAACTTTATTCAACAAGAACATCCTCAAACAATTGCCTTAATACTTTCATATCTTGATCCCCAAAAGGCATCTTTTATTCTTTCCAGTTTGCCTACAGAGGTGCAAACAAATGTTGCAAGGAGAATTGCATTAATGGATAGAACTTCTCCTGAAGTTGTAAGAGAGGTTGAGAGAGTTCTTGAAAAAAAACTGGCTTCTCTTTCTTCAGAAGATTACACATCAGCAGGAGGAGTTGACAATGTTGTTGAGATAATTAATATGGCTGATAGAAAGACCGAAAAGTTTATTATTGAATCTCTTGAAGAAGAAGATCCAGAGCTTGCAGAAGAAATTAAAAAGAAAATGTTTGTATTTGAGGATATAGTTTTGCTTGATGACAGATCTATACAAAGGGTTTTAAGAGAAATAGATGGTCAAGAGCTGGCAAAAGCTTTAAAATCTGTAGATATTCCTGTCCAAGAAAAAATTTTCAAAAACATGTCAAAAAGAGCAGCTTCAATGCTTAAGGAGGATATGGAATTTTTGGGACCTACTAGGCGAAAAGACGTTGAGGAATCCCAGCAAAAAATTGTTTCTCTTATTAGAAAGTTAGAAGAACAGGGAGAAATAGTTATTTCAAGAGGTGGTGAGGAAGATGTGCTTGTCTGATAAAGGAGTTTTGTTTGCCTAAGGTTTTATATAAATCATCAGAAGTTGATAATTCAGTAAAGTTTGAATTTGTTGAGATAGCAAAGCCTGTTTTTGAATCCTTGGAAATTAAGGAGAAGGAAGGCAAAGTTTACGACATAGAAAGTCAAATTGCCAAACTTAAAGAAGAGTTACAATTTTTAAGAGATGAAAAATTGCAACTTGAGGAAGAGCTTGTTAAAAGACAAGAACTTGCCAAAGAAGAAATCCAAATTGAATCTGATAGGCTTATTGAAGAGGCCAGGATAAAAGCCAATGAAGTATTAGAGACAGCAAAGCAAGAAGCAGATCTTTTGCAAAGAGAAGCTATTTATAAGAAGGAATCCATTGAGACCGAGTCTAATGCTGAAATTGAAAGATTGGCAAGAGAGTATGAGGAAAAATTAAAAAGAGATCTTGAGGTAGCAACCGCTAAAGGCAGGGAAGAAGGGTATAGCAAAGGTTATGAAAGTGGTTTTGAAGATTTTGACAAAGTTATGAGAAAGCTTCATAGCATAATAGCATCTTTGATTGCCGAAAGGAAAAGCATTCTTGAATCTTCGAGTGGTCAAATAGTAAGTCTTGTTATGCAAATTGCAATTAAGGTTATTAAGAGAATTACAGATTCTCAAAAAGATATTATCTTGGAAAATGTTAATGAGGTATTGAAAAGGATAAAAGATAAGACGCAGATTACCATTCGTGTAAATCTTGATGATTTAGATATTGTTAGACATAAAAAGAGTGATTTTATTTCTAGATTTGATATTATAGAAACTTTAGAAATAATAGAAGATCCCAACATAGGCAAAGGTGGTTGTATAATTGAAACTAATTTTGGAGAGATTGATGCGCGTATTTCTTCTCAACTTGATAAAATAGAGGAAAAATTTAAAAATTTTTCGTTATTGAGTTAAGTATTTAAAGGAATTTTAGTGAGCAATTTTTTTGAAAATTATTTAAGACAAGTAGATGATATTGAAACTATCTCTTTTGTTGGCAGAGTGCAAAAAATAAAAGGTCTTTTAGTTGAAAGTTTGGGGCCTCAGTGTGCTGTTGGAGATTTATGTTTAATTGATCAAAGGAATAATAAAAAGGTATGTGCTGAGGTTTTGGGCTTTAATGGGCCTTATGTTAGTCTTATGGCTTATGAAGGATTTAGCGGAATTGAAGTTGGGAATAAAGTCTATTCTTTAAATAAAGGGCTAGAAATAAATCTTAGTGATGAGCTTTTAGGAAGGGTTATTGATTCTCTTGGTAGGCCTATTGATAATAAAGGGTCATTTTTAAAAAATAGATATAAAGAGTTAACTTTTGAGAAAATCAATCCAATTAATAGAAGTATTTTCGAAGAACAAATATTAACAGGAGTTAAAGTTCTTGATGGGTTTTTGCCAGTCGCAAAAGGACAAAGAGTTGGTATTTTTTCTGGTGCTGGTGTTGGTAAATCTACTTTGCTTGGCATGATTGCAAAGAATTCAAATGCAGATGTAAATGTTATTGCTTTTATTGGGGAAAGAGGTCGAGAGCTTAATGAGTTTATTGAACACGAGCTTGGTGAGGAGCGTTTAAAAAAAAGTGTTTTAGTTGTTTCAACTTCTGATGAATCACCTATATCAAGGTATAAAGGGGCTTATGTTGCTACCATGATAGCAGAATACTTTAGAGATCAAGGTAAAGATGTAGCTTTGCTTTTTGATTCTATTACTAGGTTTGCTAATGCGAAAAGGGAGATGTCTCTTTCTTTAGGAGAGCCTCCGGTATCTAAAGGTTATCCGCCTTCTGTTTTTGTTGAAATTCCAATTTTACTTGAGAGATCAGGGTTTAATGGCAATGGAGGAAGTGTTACTGGATTTTATACTGTTCTTGTCGAGGGAGATGATTTTACAGAGCCTGTAGCCGATAATATTAAGGCTGTTTTAGATGGTCATATTATTTTAGACAGAGATTTATTTGACAGAGGAATTTATCCTTCAATAAATATTCTTAGTTCAACTTCAAGATCTATTAATAGGATAATGAGTTTAGAAAAACAAAAATTAATAATGAAAGCTAGAAATTTATTGTCTATTTATAAAAATTATGAAGATCTTATTAGAACGGGGATTTATATCAAAGGATCCAATAAGGATGTTGATTTTGCAATTTCTAAGTATCCCAAGATTATTGATTTTATTTCTCAAGGAATAAATGAGATATTTGATTTTGAAAATTTAGAAGATGAAATAAGGGAAATATTATCTTGAATGATTTAAACTTTAAAAAACAAAAGCTTAATAGAATATTAACCATTAGAACCTATCATCGAAAGTTAAGTGAGAGAGACTTGATGAATATAAATAAAAAAATTTCAAAAATAAATCAGTTTTCAGATGGAATTCCTAATCTTTTAAAAAGATTGAGCAGTTTGGATGCTCTTTCTATAAGAGGTTATATAGACTATTTAAATTATAAAAAAAAACAAAATTTTAAAATTCTTGAAGAGCTTAAAAAGCATTATAATGAGTGTTATGATATTTATGTGGATAAATATAGGGAAGAAAAAAAGATTAAGATATTAATAAAAACTTTAAATAATTTTATAATTAAAAATAGAGAAAAAAAGGAAAGCTTATTGCTAGATGAGTATGTAAATTATAAAGTTTGTCAAAATCTGAGGATTGAAAGTGAATAATTTTTTATCGTTCTTTTTTAGAGCATTTTTTTTGTTGTTTTTAATTTTTATTTTATTTTTCTTTATATTATTCTTTATTGATTTTCTTGGAATTTATAATACTAAGAGATATTTCCCTGAGTTTGTAAGAACTAAGTTTTTAGGAGAAACTTCTCTAGTCTTTGATCATAATTCCAATATAATTCTTGATGAAGCTAGGCTTGTTAAGGAAAGGGAAGCTATTGATATTAAGAATCAGCAGATTGAAAAGCTTAAAGAAGATCTAAAGTTAAAAGAAGACAGTTTAAATAAGCTTGAATTTGAGCTTAAGCAAAAGCAGAAAGATTTAGATTTAAAACAAAAGGTAATAGATGACATTATAAATAAATATAATGACGAGGAAGCAAATATTTTACAAACAGCTGTATATTTAATGAACATGCCGCCAGAAGATGCTGTTAAGCGACTTGAGGATTTAAATCCTGAGCTTGCAATATCTTATATGCGGAAAATTGAAGAACTTTCTAAAAAAGAAGGCCGGCTATCAATTGTTCCTTATTGGTTATCCCTTATGGATTCTAAAAAAGCTGCTGTATTGATTAGAAAAATGTCTGTTAGTTCATTGGAGTAATGAGTATATGAGTAATTTAGTAAATTTAAGTAAAGCTTATGGTAATAAATTTAATCTCTTAAATACAATTAAAGGATTAAATTTAAATGTTTCTAAAATGGAATCTAGAGAGAATTCTGGTTCTTTTTTAAATATTATATCTTCTGAATCTAAAAGATTAGCTAAAGCAAAATTAATGATATTTGATTTTTTAAATTTTTTTAAAGATAATGGACTTATTGCTAAAAATTCAAAAAAATCGCCTTTAGATAAATCCTTTTTTTTAAAAAAACTTGAGAATGAGGCTTTTGTTTCTGATTTGAAATCCTTGATTGCCAAAATGAATGTTTTTTTAGATTTTGAAGGTTTAAATAGCATTAAAGAAAATTTATCATTTAATTTTGATAATTTTGATTTTCTAAATAAAGGAAAATTTTTTGAAAAAATTGAAAGACTTTGTTTGGCTTTTGATGATTTAAGCTCTTTTTTGGGTTTTGATTTTTTAACTGCCTTGATTGATGATCATTATAATCAGATAAGCTTGAATAATAAAAAGGAAGAAAAAAATGTTATTAATATTGATGTGAAAAACTTTAAGAAGAATAATAGTGATCACAATGATTTTGTTTTTTCAAAGTTTAGCTTAAATACAATTGATGGTCAAAATTTTGCTGGTAGGTATAAAGTTAAAGAAATATCAGACGACTCTTTAAAAGGTTTTGTTGAAGAATTTGCCAATTATAACATAAAAAGCTCTAAAGAGGTTGATAGTTTTGATTTTGTCAGCAGTTTAAAGCCAGAGTGGAATCTTAAGATTAATAAAAATATTGTGGATAAAGCTAAAGTTGTGTTAAAATCGAATAATACAGGAGAGATTAAGTTGGTTTTAAAGCCTAAAGAGCTTGGCAGCATACGAATTAATTTAAACCTTGATTCTAATAATAATTTATTGGGAAAGATCGTGGTGGACAATCAAAATGTTAAAATGCTTTTTGACCAAAATATGCATTCATTAAATAAAATGCTTGGCGAAAGCGGTTTTAATGCCAGTTTAAATCTTTTTCTTGCAGGTGAGAATTTAAATTCTTTTTCTAAAAATTTTAGAGATGACTCTAGGGATCAAAATTTTCATTTTGGCTATAATAAATTTTTTAAAATTGAAGAAGAAGTTGAATTTTCTTACGATTTAGATAAAAATGTTAATTTAATTGTTTAGAGGACAGAGTGAAATGAGTAAAATGAATGGCATTGAAAATGTTTCTAATTTGACTAATAGTAGTAAAATTAAAAAAGAATCAGATTTTAAGGTTGACAATGTATCCAATAAGGTTAATCTTGGCAAGGATGATTTTTTAAAGTTGCTCATTACTCAACTTAGGTATCAAGATCCTACAAATCCAATGAAAGATAAAGAATTTATTTCTCAAATGGCACAATTTTCGGCTCTTGAGCAAATGACCAATATGAGTAAGTCATTTGAGAAGCTTTCATCTTCTTTAGAAATAAGAAGAGATTTGGATTTATTAGGCAAAGTAATTAAATTTCAGCATGGTGATGGGGAGGTTGTTAGGGGTCGTGTCACAAACATTAAGACGGGCGCAATACCCCAAGTTATGGTTAATGGTAATTATTATGTATATAAAAATATATTATCGGTAGGTTTGGAGGAGTAATTATATGATGAGGTCTTTATATTCTGGTGTTTCTGGGCTTCAGAATCATCAAACAAGAATGGATGTTGTTGGTAATAACATCGCGAATGTAAATACAATTGGTTTTAAAAAGGGAAGAGTAAATTTTCAGGATATGATATCGCAGTCTATTTCTGGAGCTTCTCGTCCTACTGATTCTCGTGGCGGGACTAATCCTAAGCAAGTTGGATTAGGCATGAATGTTGCTACAATTGACACTATTCACACCCAAGGGGCTTTTCAAAGCACTCAAAAAGCATCTGATCTTGGGGTTAGTGGTAATGGATTTTTTATTTTAAAAGAAGGTAAAAATTTGTTTTATACAAGAGCCGGTGCTTTTGATGTGGACTCTGATCGACATCTTGTAAATCCTGCAAATGGAATGCGAATTCAAGGTTGGATGGCAAGAGATTTAGAAGGTGAAAAGGTTATCAATACAGCTTCTGATATTGAGGATCTGATTATTCCGATTGGAGATAAAGAGGGAGCAAAATCTACTAAAAATATTACTTTTGCCTGTAATCTTGATAAGAGATTGCCCGTAATTGAAGAAGGTGCAAGTCCGGCGGATATTGCACGTGGAACTTGGGTTGTCAATAAGTCATTATATGACAGTTTTGGAAATGTTAGTGTTCTTGAGCTTAGAGTTGTAAAAGATCTAAATACTCCTAATTTATGGAATGCAACAGTATTAATAAATGGTGAGCAAAATTCAAATTTTACAATTGGGTTTGACAATGAAGGAGCATTGGCGTCTTTAAATGGGCAACCAGGCCAAAAAGGAGATGTTCTTCAAATTCCTATAACATTTAATGTTGTAGGTGCAAATATAGGTGAAGTTGGTGAGCAGCAAACTGTAAATTTGAAACTGGGAACAGTTGGGAGCTATACTGATTCAATTACTCAATTTGCTGATTCTAGTAGTACAAAGGCTATTATTCAAGATGGATATGGCATGGGATATATGGAGAATTATGAAATTGATCAAAATGGTGTCATAGTTGGTGTTTACTCAAATGGCATAAGGCGAGATATTGGTAAGATTGCTCTTGCTTCTTTTATGAATCCTGGAGGACTTGCAAAATCAGGCGATACTAATTTTGTAGAAACAAGTAATTCAGGTCAAGTGAGAATAGGTGAGACTGGGCTTGCTGGACTTGGTGATATTAGATCTGGTGTTTTAGAAATGGCCAATGTTGATCTTGCAGAGCAGTTTACAGATATGATAGTGACCCAAAGAGGATTTCAGGCAAATGCTAAAACTATTACCACTTCTGACCAATTATTGCAAGAACTTGTAAGATTGAAAAATTAAGCTAAGATTGTTTTTTAGCATATGATTTTTGTAACTAAGCTTAATGGTTATGGATATTATTTAAATCCTTATCATATTGAAAGTATTGAAGCTAATCCTGATACTACAATTCTTCTTATGAATGGTAAGAAGCTAATTGTAAAAGAAAAAGTTGAAGAGGTGGTCAATAGGATTAAGTTGTACAGGAAAGAAATTGCTTCTTTTGAAAAAATTGTAGGAGAAGGAAATGGGGGCGTTGAATTATGAATTTAGCTAGTATAATTGGATGGGGAGTTGGATTTGGAGCTATTTTAATTTCCATGGCATTTACTCCTACAGGACTTGGTGTTTTTTGGGATTTAAGCTCTGTTTTTATTACTATTGTTGGATCTTTTTCTGCTCTTATGGCTTCTTCAGAAGTTATTGCTGTAAAAAAAATTCCAACGTATTTGGGATTCTTCTTTAGAAGAAATTCTTATGCCAAGGTTTCTATTATAAAAATATTAGTAGAGCTTTCAGAAAAGGCTAGAAAAGAAGGTCTTTTATCTCTTGATGATGAGCTTGAACAAATTAATGATCCATTTTTTAAGTCAGGAATGAGACTTGTTGTTGATGGTGCAGATCCTGAGGTAATTAGAACTATGCTTTATTTAGAGCTTGATCAAATGCAAGAAAGGCACAGAGTTGGTTCAGAACTTTTTAAGACTTGGGCAAAACTTGCCCCAGCTTTTGGTATGATAGGTACTCTTATTGGACTTGTGGCTCTTCTTGGTAATCTAGAGGACAAGTCTGCGCTTGGTTCTTCTATGGCTGTTGCTCTTATTACAACTCTTTATGGAACCATAATGGCAAATTTAATGTTTACTCCTGTCCAACTTAAGTTGGAGAAAATTGATTCTGAAGAAGCTGCAGTAAAGACAATGATAATTGAGGGTGTTTTATCAATTCAGTCTGGAGATAATCCTAGAATTTTAGAGCAAAAATTGATGACGTTTTTAACCCCCAAAGATCGAAGCCATCTTAGTAGTAGCATTGGGGGTGAATAATGGCCTTGCGAGTTAAAAAGCCTTCAAAATGTGATGAAGGATCCCCAGATTATATGTTGACTTATGGGGACATGGTTACTTTGCTGCTTGTATTTTTTGTTACAATGTTTTCATTAAATGATATTATTTTTCAAGAAAATGTAATAAGGATAATGTCTGCGTCTTTTACGGGTGCAGGATTTTTTAAAGGCGGTAAAACTTTAGATTTTAATAAATTATCTTATTTGAGTAATAGTTTTATGTCTTTGCCTTCTACTGTGCGCAATAAACAAGCGTCTCAGACTGCTAAAAATAAATCTATGATTGAATTTATTGAAAAAATCCAGTCTAAAAATATTATGGTTAGACAGGAAGAGAGAGGCATCGTGATATCTCTTGCAGCAGATGCATTTTTTGATTCTGCTAGTGCCGATGTTAAGCTTGAAGACAATAGAGATTCTATTCAAAAAATAGCATCTTTTATTGGGGTTTTAAGCTCTAGGGGCTATAATTTTAAAATAGAAGGACATACAGATAATATTGATACTGATGTAAATGGGCCTTGGAAAAGTAATTGGGAGCTTTCGGCTGCAAGATCTGTTAATATGCTAGAACATATTTTAAACTATTTAGATCAGTCTAATGTTAAGAGCATTGAAAATAAGTTTGAAGTATCTGGTTTTGGTGGAAGTAGACCTATTGCAACAGACGATACTCCTGAGGGCAGAGCTTATAATAGAAGGATTGATATATTAATTACTACGGATGCATCCTTAAGTTTTCCTAAGGAAATTGCGCAGTAATAAGTCTTTTAAACTGCAAAGAAGAAATTAATAGGAGGAATTTTATTATGCCGAATAAGGATGATGAAAATTTAGATATAGGGGATTCCAATATTGGTAGAAAAGGTGGTTTATTGCCTGATATTATAATAAAAATTTTGCAGATACTTGCAATAGGAATATTCACTGTTGCAATAATGATAATTGTTTCTTATTTTGTATCTAAAATGGTAGTAAGTCAAAGTGGGGCTCCTAGCGATTTTCCAGTTTTTTCTAATGAATACTTAGGAAAGCCCCCTATGCTTATATGGTATGAAAGCATAGATGAGATTAGAGGGAATACTTTAGATGTTCCTCCAAAAACTTTTGTTGTAAAGCTTGCTTTAGGGTATGCAGAGAATAATGTTAATATTCTCAATGAGCTTGGGAGACAGAAAGTTCGTTTAAAAGATATTATTAGGGAATATTTTAGCCAAAGGACTGGTCAAGAAATAAAGAATGAAAGTCAAATAAAGGCAGAGATTAAGGCAAGGATTAATAGTATCCTTAGAAATGGAGAAATAAAAGAAATAGCATTAACTCAAATTGATATTTTTGATATGTAATAAATAAATTAAAAGGAATTTTAAATGGCAAACAATCCAGGAGCTTTATCTCAAGACGATATAGACAGTCTTTTAGAGTCTATTAATTCGTCTGAAAGTTTATCGTTAGACGAATCCCTTTCTAATGTTATATCTAGTCCTACGGGTAAAAAACAAAAAGTTAAGGTTTATGACTTTAAAAGGCCAGATAAATTTTCAAAAGAGCAGGTCAGAACAGTTTCAAGTTTTCATGAGGCATTTGCTAGGTATACTACAACCTCACTTTCTGCTCTTTTAAGAAAAATGGTTCATGTTCATGTGGCCTCAGTTGATCAATTAACCTATGAAGAGTTTATTAGGTCAATACCCAATCCCACAACTTTAGCAATAATAAATATGGATCCTCTTAAAGGATCTGCTATTTTTGAAGTTGATCCAACCATAGCATTTGCTATAGTAGATAGGCTTTTTGGGGGAGACGGAGATACGATTAAAGATAAAAGTAGAGATTTAACAGAAATTGAGCAGTCTGTCATGGAAAGTGTTATTATTCGTATACTTGCTAATATGAGAGAGGCTTGGTCTCAAGTAGTTGATCTAAGGCCAAGATTTGGGCATATTGAGGTTAATCCACAGTTTGCGCAAATAGTCCCCCCTACAGAAATGATTATTTTAGTCACTCTTGAGGTTAAAATAGGAAAAGTGGAAGGACTTATGAATTTTTGTTTACCTTATATTACTATAGAGCCTATTGTTTCAAAATTATCAACAAGATATTGGCATTCTTTGATTGGTGTTGGGACCACTAGTGAGAATCTTGATGCTTTGCGTGAAAAGTTAGAAAATACAGCGATGCCTTTGATAGCAGAAATAGGTGAAGTTAAACTTAAAGTAAGAGAAATTTTATCGCTTGACAAAGGTGATGTTTTAAATCTTGAATCTTCTCTAATAAATAAAGATTTAACTTTAAAAGTTGGTACTAAAGAAAAGTTTAAATGTAGAATGGGTTTAATGGGGAATAAAGTTTCAGTACAAATTACAGAAAAAATTGGAGATATAAAAGGTTTTGATTTGTTAAAAGAGCTTACAGAAGAGGTTGAGTGATAGTTATTTTATTTATTGTAACTTAAATTATTAAGAGGTTGAATTATGAGTGTAGATGAAAAAAGTGATGGTGGAGAAAAGCCAGAAATAAAAGGTGTTAAGCTTCCTGATTTAATTGATACTTTACCAGAAGGAGTTGATCCTAGTAATTTTGGGCTTTTAATGGATGTGTCTATGCAGCTTACCGTAGAACTTGGAAGAACAGAGCGCAAAATAAAGGATATACTTGGCATGTCTGAGGGTACGATTATTACTCTTGATAAACTTGCAGGTGAGCCTGTAGATATTTTGGTAAACGGTAAAATAGTTGCCAGGGGAGAAGTAGTTGTAATTGATGAAAATTTTGGAGTTAGAATTACTGAGATAATTAAAACTAAAAATGAATAATAAATTTTTATTTTTAGTTTTTTTAGCGTTTTCTAATTTTTTTACATATGCTAATTCACAAAAGCAAGTAAATTTAGTATCTGTGGATTTAGAAAATGAATCTAGCTTGCCAATCTTTGAAGAGGATAAGGCAAATCTTGCTAACAATGTTAGTGTTCAGCCAGTTTCTCTTTTTAATATTTTAGATTTGGTTAAGATAGTTTTATTTTTACTTATTGCTTTTTTTATCTTTTTCTTATTTAAGAAGTTAATTTTTAATTCAAAAAAAAACAAATATGAACAAAGTTCTAATTTGATTAAAGAGCTTGTTTTTTACGAGATAGATGTTAAAAATTCAATAAGAATTATAAACATACTAGACAATGTTTACATATTTTTAGTTTCTAGTAATTCTTCTACCTTACTAAAAGAGATTAAATCTGAAGAAGAGCTAGAAGATTTAAAACTTAAGCTTAGTAAAATTAATAATTCTGCTAAGAAAGATTCTTTTAAATCAATCTTTAAGAAAATGTTGCTCAAAAAAGAAGATATTGCTTTTTCTGGTAATGATTATGTTAAACTTGAGAAGAAAATTGAGACTTCACTTAAGGATAAACAAGATAGATTAAAAAAATTTTAGAGGGTTTATTTTGAGAAAGTGTTTTAATTTTTTTTTATTTTTTAGTATAACAAGCTTGTCTTTTGCTCAAACAAAATCTTTGCAAGCCACTAAAGGTCTTAATTTCCCGTTTTCAAATTTTGAAAATATTGGTGGTTCAGAGATAGCTTTTTCTTTGCAGCTTTTAATTCTATTGACCATTATTACTCTTTCTCCAGCATTTTTAGTTTTAATGACTTCGTTTTTGCGAATATCTATAGTTTTGGATTTTATTAGGCGTGCTTTATCTCTTCAGCAATCTCCTCCTACTCAGATAGTAATGGGATTGGCTTTATTTTTAACTATTTTTACCATGTGGCCAACCTTTAATGTTATATATAAACAAGCTTATTTGCCCCTTAAAGAGTCAAAAATAAATTTTGATGAATTTTACAACAAAGGAATTGCTCCTCTGAGAATTTTTATGTATAAGCAGATGTCTGATGGGCGTCATGAAGAAATTAGATTATTTATGAGTATTAGTAATTATGATAGACCAAAAAATTTTAGCGAAGTGCCGACGCATGTTTTAATTGCAGCTTTTATTTTGCATGAGCTTAAAGTGGCTTTCAAAATGGGAATTTTAATATTTTTGCCGTTTATAGTTTTAGACATTATTGTTGCTTCTGTTTTAATGGCTATGGGTATGATAATGTTACCCCCTGTAATGATATCTTTGCCTTTTAAGCTGATTCTTTTTGTAATGGTAGATGGTTGGACTTTAATTACTAGTGGTCTTATTAAAAGTTTTATGTAAGGTTATATATGACTGCAGGACACATTCTTTATTTAATTAGGATTTCTATTGAAAATATTATTATTTTATCAGCTCCGATGTTGATTATAGCTCTTATAGTTGGCCTTTTGATTTCAATTTTTCAAGCTATTACTTCAATTCAAGATCAAACTTTAAGTTTTATTCCAAAGATTATTGTTATACTTTTAACCATTGTTATTTTTGGTCCTTGGATTTTGAATAAGCTTATGCAGTTTACCTATATGATTTTTAATCAATTGCAAAATATTTAATTTATGACTTAAAATTGTATTATTTGGATGAAATTTTGAATTTGAGTTTTTTAGTTTTAAAATCTTTTACAATTTTACCTATATTGGTTAGAATTTTTATGTTTTTTAAATTTTCTCCATTTTTTTCAACAATAAAAATCGGATATTTTAATTTTTTCTTTTCTTTGATTCTATCTGTAATTATTGTTGAAAAGATTAGGATTATTTATCCTTTAGACAGCATGCTTTCTTTTATGTTAATTTTATCAGGAGAAGCTATTTTAGGTCTTATTCAGGCATTTTTTGTTAGTATAATTTTTAATGTTTTTCATTTAGTTGGATTTTTCTTCTCTAATCAAATTGGACTTGCTTATGCAAATATTTTTGATGTTTTTTCAGAAGAAGATAGCATGATTATTTCACAAATTTTTGCGTATTTGTTTTTACTTTTGTTTTTATCAAGCGATTTTTTACTTCGTTTTTTTGTGATTGGCATACATGATTCTGTTTTGAACATTAGGGTTGAACATTTGGTTAATATGAGAAATTTAGAATTTATAAAGCTTTTGCTTATGTCTTTTGGATTTCTTTTTGAAAAAGCTTTATTAATTTCGTTTCCAATATTGGCTTTACTTTTACTTTTTTATCTAGTATTAGGAATACTTTCAAAATCGTCGCCTCAGATTAATTTATTAATAATTAGTTTTTCGACTTCGCTATTTTTAGGGCTATTGATTTTGTATATTGGATTTCCAAGTTTAGCAGTATCTTCAAAAAAAGTGATTGAACTTTCCTTAGATTCTCTTGCTAGTTTTGTAAAATTGTTTTCTAGAGTTTTAAAATAATGGTAAAAGATGAACTTTTGATTAAAAGTTGGTATATTCCTCTTGATTTTTTTTCTGCAGACGATGAGGGAAGAACGGAATTACCTACTGATCAGAAAAAGCAAAAAACAAGAGAAGAAGGACGGGTATTAAAGTCTACTGAAATTAATACCGCTGTTAGTCTTTTGTTATTATTTTCATTGTTTTTTTTCATGCTTTCTTATTTTGCTTTAGATTTAGTAGCTGTTTTTAAAGAGCAAGCTAGCAAGCTTCCCGAAGTTATGAGAATGAGTGTTTATTCTATGGGTTTTGCATATATTAGAGCCATCATAGGATATGTCGTTTTGTTTTTTATTGCAGCTTTAGTTGTTAATTTTTTTGTTAATATTATTCAAGTAGGTTTTTTCATTACTTTTAAATCTTTGGAGCCAAGGTGGGATAAGGTTAGTTTTAATTTTTCCAGATGGGCAAAAAATTCTTTTTTTTCAGCAGGGGCTTTTTTCAATTTGTTTAAAAGTTTGTTAAAAGTTGTTATAATATGCTTGATATATTATTTTATTATAGAAAACAATATAGGCAAAATTTCTAAGCTTTCGGAGTATACACTTAATTCTGGGATTTCTATTGTGTTGGTGCTTGCCTATAAGATATGTTTTTTCTCAGTAATGTTTTTGGCAATTGTTGGGGTGTTTGATTATTTGTTTCAAAGATCTCAGTACATTGAGAGTTTGAAAATGACAAAAGAAGAGGTAAAGCAGGAAAGAAAGGAAATGGAAGGTGATCCTTTACTTCGATCTAGAATAAAAGAGAGAATGAGGGTTGTTTTAAGTACTAATTTAAGAGTAGCTATTCCCCAGGCAGATGTGGTAATTACAAATCCAGAACATTTTGCAGTTGCTATTAAGTGGGATAGCGAAACAATGTTAGCTCCAAGAGTGCTTGCAAAAGGTCAGGATGAAATAGCTCTCACAATTAAAAAAATTGCAAGAGAAAATAATATCCCTTTAATGGAAAATAAGCTGCTTGCAAGAGCGCTTTATGCTAATGTTAAGGTTAACGAAGAGATTCCAAGAGAATATTGGGAGGTTGTTTCAAAAATTCTTGTGAGAGTATATTCTATTACTAAAAAGTTTAATTAGAGGTTCTATTGTTGGATGCTAGAAAAAATTCTATATTAGGATATTTAGGGCTTAATAATAAGTCTGATTTAATAATTTCGATTGGTTTAATATTTATTGTTGCTGGGTTTATCTTACCCCTTCCTGCAGTTATTTTAGATTTTTTGATTACGATTAATTTAGTAATAAGTCTTTTAATTATTTTAATTGTTCTTTATTCTAAGAGATCTCTAGATTTTTCTGTTTTTCCCACCTTATTGCTTGTGATGACTATTTTTGGACTTGTTCTTAATATTTCTTCTACTAGATTGATTTTAACGAAGGGTATAAATTTTGATGGGCAAATGATAAGAACATTTGGTACATTTGTTGTAGGTAGTTCTGGAATTCAAGGACTTGTTATTGGGTTTATTATATTTATAATAATCATTGCCGTTCAATTTATTGTAATTACCAAAGGAGCAACAAGGGTAGCTGAAGTTGCAGCTCGTTTTGCTCTTGATGCGCTTCCCGGTAAGCAAATGGCCATTGATTCTGCCTACAGCTCTGGAAATTTGACAGAAGAAGAGGCTACAAGGCAAAAAAACGATTTGCAATCAGAAGTTAATTTTTATGGTGCAATGGATG
The DNA here is from genome assembly GCF_001922545.1 of Borreliella garinii. NCBI lineage: Bacteria > Pseudomonadati > Spirochaetota > Spirochaetia > Spirochaetales > Borreliaceae > Borreliella > Borreliella garinii. The sequence goes on from NZ_CP018744.1 coordinate 621,248, forward strand.
GAGCTTCTAAATTTGTATCGGGAAACGTTAAGGTTGGATTTTTGATAACCCTTATAAATATTCTTGGCGGTTTGCTGGTAGGAACAACTTTACAAGGTCTTAATTTTAGCGAAGCTCTTAATAATTATGTTTCATTAACAGTTGGCGATGGGCTTGTGTCTCAATTGCCGGCTCTTTTAATTTCAACGGCTACAGGATTGATTGTTACTAGGTCGATTTCAAAAAATAGCTTTGGTGGCGAGATTTTTGAGCAATTCACAAATCATTTAGGAATTTATTGGATTGTTTCTGGGTTTTTATGTTTTTTAGCTTTTCTTCCTGGATTTCCAACTCTAATTCTTCTTTTTTTAAGTTTGCTTATTGCATTTTTAGCTTATTCTCTTTCAGGAATAAAGCGCAAAGAAGAAATTAATGAAAAAATAAAATTGGAAGAAGAGCAAGCGGCAATTTATTCAGATAAAGATGTTGCGCCTGTTGTTCCTCTTGATCCACTGGCTCTTGAGATTGGATATAATCTTGTTCCAATAGTTGATGATACAAAAACTTCTGAATTACTTGATCGTATTGTTAAGATAAGGCGTGAGATTGCTTTTGAATTTGGAATAGTTGTGCCTAAGATTAGAATAGTTGATAATATGCGGCTTCAGCCCAATGCTTATTCTTTTAAACTAAGAGGAGTTGAAGTTGGACGAGGTGAGATTAAACTTGGTAAATTTTTAGTGATAAATGTTGGAATTGATTCTGGAATAGATGGAGATCTTGTTAAAGATCCTTCATTTGGGCTTCCTTCTCTTTGGGTAAATGATGATGGGCGAGAAACTGCTGAAAAATTGGGATATACTGTTGTAGATCCCCCCTCGATTATTGCTACACACATGACAGAGCTTATTAAAAGACATTCTTACGAAATTTTGACTCGTCAGGATGTTCAAAATACACTTGATCTTTTTAAGAAAGATTATGGGGCTATTGTTGAGGAGGTTCTTAAGAATTTTTCAGTTGGCGAGATTCAAAGAGTTTTGCAAGGTCTTTTAAAAGAGCAAGTTTCAATTCGAAATTTGGTTACAATTTTTGAAACAATTGCAGATTTCACAAGTATTACTAAGGATATATTTTTCTTAATTGAAAAATGTAGACAATCAGTTGGAAGGCAAATAACTAGTGGGTATTTAGACTTAAATTCTGAGCTTAATGTAATAACTTTAAACCCTAGTTTTGAGCAAATAATAATAGATTCTCGTATAGAATCCAATCATGATCTTATAAGTTCAATTGATCCTAATTTGAAAACTAAATTTATTTATAAACTTTTTGAAATTGTAAACGAGGTTCAAGCAGAAGGGTTTTATCCAGTTATTCTCTCAAGCGAATCGTCAAGACCTATAATAAAAGCGATAACAAGTAGAGAGATTCCAGAACTTGTTGTTATGTCTGTTTTAGAGGTTCCCCAAAATATTAAAGTTAATGTTCTTAAAACAGTAGAGGTTGAAGAATAGTATTATGGTTCAATATTTTACAGAAAAAGGTCCAACTTATAATGAAGTTATAGAAATAATTAAGAAAAAATATGGCAAGAATGCTAGGGTTATGACCTATAAAACCGTTCCTCATGGAGGGATTTTAGGTTTGTTTAGCAAAGATTGGGTTGAAGTTTCAGGTTATGTTAGATATGACATTGGTAATCAACAGATTAATGTTGAAGATGAAAAACGAAAAATCCTTCAAAGCATTAAAAGAGAGGAAAATTCTTCAATTGAAGATGTGCTAAAAGAAGTTAAATCTCTTAAAACAGAACTTGCTCACAAAAAAGAAAATATTAATCATCCAACAATTACAAAAATCGAAGACATTCTAAGAGAAAATGATTTTTCTGAAAACTATATTAAAGACATTAATGAGTTTATTAAGAGAGAATTTAGTTTGTCAGATCTTGATGATTATGAGAGAGTTAGAGAGGACGTTGTTTTATATATTGCAAAGACAATTAAATGTTCAGGTTCTATTATAGATGATCTTAAGAAAAGAGTTTTTATTTTAGTTGGCCCAACAGGTGTTGGAAAGACTACTACAATTGCAAAACTTGCAGCAATTTATGGTATTAATGGAGAATCTAAAAGTTTGAATATTAAGATTATTACTATTGATAATTATCGTATTGGGGCTAAAAAACAAATTCAAACTTATGGTGATATTATGGGTATTCCTGTTAGAGCAATTGAGTCTTTTAAAGATTTAAAAGATGAAATTACTGATTCAAAGGATTTCGATCTTATACTTGTTGATACAATTGGTAAAAGTCCTAAAGATTTTATGAAGCTTGCTGAGATGAAGGAGCTTCTTAATGCTTGTGGAAGAGATGCTGAATTTCACTTGGCCGTAAGCTCTACTACAAAAACATCAGATGTTAAAGAAATATTTCATCAATTTTCTCCTTTTAATTACAAAACTGTGATTTTTACCAAAGTGGATGAAACCACTTGCGTTGGAAATTTAATAAGTTTGATTTACGAAATGAAAAAAGTAGTTTCTTATGTTACGGATGGGCAAATTGTTCCTCATAATATCAGTGTTGCAGAACCACTTACTTTTATTAGAAGAATAAATGGCTACAGAATAAGCGATGATGCAGAGTTTATTAAGAAGATAAAAAGTAAATCTTATTATTAAGGAAAGTTATAATGGAAGATCAAGCTCAAAGTTTAAGAGATATGATGAAATTAAACGGTAAATTTAATTTTTCAGTTGATGAGAAAGTTCAAAACAGTAAAACAAGATTCATTGCTGTTAGTAGCGGCAAAGGTGGTGTTGGCAAAAGCAATATTGCAATTGGACTTGCTCTTAAATATTCTGAGCTTGGCAAAAAGGTATTAATACTTGACGCTGACATTGGAATGGCTAATGTTAATATTTTGCTTGGAGTTATTCCTAAGTATAGTATATATCATATGATTACTCAAAATCGTGATATTAGAGAAGTAATAACAAAGACAGAATATAACATTGATCTTTTAGCTGGCGCTTCTGGTACAATGGAGCTTTTAGATCTCTCTGATGTTGATGTTAATAAATTTATAAAAGAATTATTAAAAATATATGAATATGATATAGTTGTAATAGATACCAGTGCTGGGATTTCAAGGCAAGTTATTTCTTTTTTGCTTTCTAGTGACGATGTTGTTATTGTTACTACTCCAGAGCCTACTTCGATTACCGATGCTTATGGAATAATAAAGGTTTTGTCTTATAAGATGGAGAATTTAAAAAATTTAAGACTTATTGTTAATAGAGTAGCTAATGTTAGTGAGGCTAAGGGGGTTGCCAAAAAGGTTATAGATATTTCAGGGCAATTTTTAAATTTAAATATTGATTATTTGGGGTATATTTATGAGGATCAAAATGTTAGAAGTTCTGTTTTTAAGCAAAAGCCTTTTGTTTTGGTAAATCCAAATAGCAAGGCTAGCTATTGTCTTGATTCTATTGTTGCCACTCTTGAAGAGGTTTCTCTAGATAGCAGAAAAAGAAGGGGTGTTATAGGCTTTATATTAAGATTTTTTGGTGTAGAATAGGGCATTATGTTTATAAGTAGGGAATTAAAGTATATTTTATTAGCTAGTGTGTCAGCATTGTTTATCTCAGCAGTTTTAGGTTTGTTTTGTGGCTTGCCATTTTTTACAATCTTAGTGAGATCTTTTTTGCAGTTTGCATTTTTTTTTGCTATTGGGCTTTTAATTGAGTTAATCTATAAGAAATATTTATCTAATCTTTTTTCGGCAGAATTGTCTAGTGATATGGAAAATAAGCTTCAAGATGATAAGAAGGTTCATAAGGATTTAAACGATAATCTTGACTCTCAAAATAAAAATTCTCTTTATGAGAACTTCCAAAATAACATTAGTAGTGTTGATTTTATAGAAGAGGTCAAAAAGTATAAATTTGATACTGAAGACATGAGTGAGGGAAGTGGCAAAATTAAAAAAATGTCATTTATTAAAGATAATGATCCAAAAGTTGTTGCAGATGCTATTAAAACTTTAATGAGTAAGAAGGAATAAGTATGGATGATGCGGCTATAAATTTTTCTGAACTTTGTGATAAAATGCGAGCTTACTTGGAAAGAGAAAATCATGTTGATTTGATGGAAATAGAAGCAGATACTCTTGAAGAAGCCTTAAATGACGCTTCTTTAGAACTTTCAGTGCCTTATAAAGAATTAGACTATGAGATTTTGTTAAAAGGTAGCAATGGCATATTGGGATATGGGAGAAAAAAATGGAAAATAGTTGCCTATAGAAATTCTTCTAGCAAGCCAAAAGTGTCTCTTGATTCAAAAAATGATTCAGGAGAAGAAAAAACGATTTCATCAGACGGTGAATTTTTTATTAAAAAATCTTCTAAGGGTGTATTTCTAAAGGTTATCTCCTCAAAGGGACAAGGAGTTCCTATTAATTATCAAGATGTTCTTTCTAAATTAGAATTACATAGCAATATTGAAAATTTTAATAAAGATATTGTAAAGGGTATAGTTGAGAATGCTAGTGGATACTATGAAAAAATTGCTGATTTTGAATCTGATCCTTCTGAAAATGTTACAATGATGGTTCACATATCAGAAAATTCAATGTCAGTCACTATTGAATTTACCACGCCCGGAATTAATGGAGCTGAAATTTTTGCACAAGATATTTTCAATATCCTTAGAAAATATGGAGTGATAGATATTGCAATACTTAAGGATAAAGTAGCAAAATTTGTGGATTATCCGGTTTATGGTGAGCCTATTGAGCTTGCAAGAGGGCTGGAGCCAGTAAAAGGTAAAGATTCTTATATCGATTTTATTGTTGATGAAAACAATAGGCTTGGTGAGTATGAGGTTTCAAGTATAGGCTTTAGGAATGTTGTTGAAGGCGAGGAATTGGCCAGAATTATTCCTTTTGGTAAAGGCGTAGATGGCTATACCGTTTTTGGAAAAGTATTAAAATCAGAGAGTGGTCAGGATATTAATTTTATTTTAGGTGAAAATACTTTTAGAGATGGTTATAAAATTCGTGCAAAATGTAATGGGTATATGTCTGTTTCGGATGGTATAATATCTGTTCACAATATTTATTTGGTCAAGGGTGATGTTGGGCCTGCTACTGGAGATATAGTAAATAATGGAATGGTTCTTGTTCAAGGCAATGTTTTAGATGGATACAATATTATGGCCAAAAGTGGAATAGAAGTGAAAGGATTAGTGGGTCGGTGCAATTTAAAAACGGATGGGTCTATTATTTTTCATAGTGGCGTGAATGGCAAGGGTGATTCTAAGATTTATGCAAGGGGTAATATTAGGGCCAAGTTTTTAGAAAATGTTACTTTAAGTTGCGGTGGGGAAGTTGAGGTTTTAAGAGGCATTGTAAATTCTTCAGTTTCTTCTAAAAAGAGAGTTCTTTGCATCGGTAAAAAATCAAAAATAGTTGGTTCGAGTGTTTATGCTAAAGAAGAGGTTAGAGCTTATTCTATAGGCTCTGATAGAAGTTGTGAAACTTGCATTGATGTTGGTTATGATCCTGAAATTAAAGATTTACTAACTAGATTTACTAGCCATCTTGAAAAGATTGAAAAGCGATTAGAAGTTTTAACTAAAGATATTGTTGCTTTAAAAAAGAATATTGTGCTCATTGCAGATAAATCAGAAAAATCCTTAAAGATTGACAGTTACAATGAATTTGTTAATGAGAGTAAAATTCTTAGAATGGAAATAAAAATGATAGAGGCTAAGCGAATTGATTTGCAAAATGAGCTTGAAAATACTAAGATAGAGGGTAAAGTTTCTGTTGAAAATGTAGCTTACTCAGGCGTTAAACTTTATATTAAGAATGCTTTTTATGAGCTTTCAAAAGATTACAGCAATGTTACTTTTGTAGAGGATGATAATTATATTAAGGTTATGACCTATATTCCTTTTAAGTCTAGGTGAATGATCTTTAATATGAGGATTTAGATATGGATACATTTGAAGTTTTTAAAATGTCTTTTGTTAGTTCTTTTAAGGCTAGGCAAATTTTAAGTGAAGATGAAAAGCGCAAAAGATTAAAAATTAATCAAAATACTAGATTGAAATTTTTAAGAGATTCTCATACTGATTCTGAGGTTAGCAATGTATGTGCAGTTAGTAAAGTTGAGGACAATTTCTTGCTTTCATTGCCAGTTAAAAAAAATAAGAATGAAGAGCGGATAATGCTTAGTTTATATTCTGGTAAATTTGAAGATCCTAAAATTGGCAAAAATGTTAATATTAAGAGATAAAATTTTTTAGGGCTTTTATATGTTTATTGTTTTTTATCTTATTTTAATTATATTTATTTTTATATATTTTCATGTGTATATTAATTTGAAAATAAAATCTAATAGCATACTTAAAAAGTTTAAAAGTGAGGTAGATAAAACAATTATTGAAATTAATCAAGCTACGGATAGAAATATAAATATTATTGAAATAAAAATTGAAAGTTTAAATAGAATCATTAAAGAGGTTGATGAGAGGATTGAAATTCTTGATCAGAGATTGTTAGGTTTTAACAACAGTTCTATTCCTGGGAATAGTTCTTCTAATTTTGGATCTAAGAGTGATGGAATTTATAAAAGCAATTTGGATTATTCTATCCCTACTATTGAAAAAAATATAATAAAAGAAAGTTATAATGTTCGAAATCAGATTATTTTACTCCATGAACAAGGTATGTCTTTTGAAGCTATTGCTAAAAAGTTTAAGTTAGATCTAGGTGAGGTTGAGTTGATTGTTTCAATACATAGGGGAGGTATTCATGAAAAAATGGATAGGTATTGATCTTGGAACCACAAATACTGTAGCATCGTATTTTGATGTTAGTTCTAAGATAATATTAAATGAAAGGGGTGAGCGAATTACCCCTTCTATTGTTTCTTTCTCAGATAAGGACGTTTTTGTTGGAAGTGCCGCTAAAAATCAAATATTAGTTAATCCTAAAAAAACATTCTATAATTTTAAAACCAATATAGGCTCTAATACTTTTTATAAAGTAGATGATGAATTTTATAGAGCAGAATATATTTCAGCACATTTGCTTTCTAGTGTCAAAAAGAACGCTGAAAAATTTTTAGATGAAGAGATTGAAAATGTTGTAATAACAGTTCCTGCATATTTTTCCGAGATTCAAAGGAGAGGTGTTGTTGAAGCTGCAAATTTTGCTGGTTTGAATTGCAAGGCCATACTTAATGAACCAACCGCAGCTGCTATTGCTTATGCCTTTGAAAGACAGATTGATGGAATTTTTCTTATTTATGATCTTGGCGGTGGAACTTTTGATGTAACTCTTATGGAAAAACAAAACGACACTTATACTGTTCTTTCAGTTAAAGGGCAAAGTCGACTTGGAGGTAATGATTTTAATAAAATCATTGAAAAGCATGTTTTAGATAGTTTTAAAAATGAATATCCTGATTTTAATTTAGAAGATGTTTTTCTTCTTGAACAACTAAGAGAGCGAATTGAAGAGGGTAAAAAAAATTTATCTGTTATGGAAGAGGTCGACATTACTTTGCTTTTCCTTGATGGCAAGCATTTAAATTATAAACTCAAAAGGAATGAATTTAATGCGATGATAAGTGAATATATTGACAAAACTATTCACTTATCAATGGAATGTATTGCTGATGCTGGTGTTGATATTAGTAGTATTTCTAAAATAATACTTTCTGGTGGTTCAACAAGGATTCCTTTGATTCAAAAGGTTTTAAAGGAATCCTTTCCTTCTGTTTCGATTTTAGATGCTTTAAATCAAGATGAAGTTGTAGCTATTGGCGCAGGTATTCATGCCTTTAGTCTTTCTAGAAATGACTCTGTTATTAAGTTTAAAGATGTTACCCCTTATTCTCTTGGACTTGAGATAAGGGATAATGAATTTTTTATTTTAATAGAGAGAAATACTGCTTTACCAATTTCTAGAAGCAAGTTATTTACAACTACTAATGACTATCAAGATGAAATTGAGATCCATGTACTTCAAGGTGAATATAAAAAAGCTTCTTTGAATTATTCTATAGGTAGATTTTCCTTTGGCAATATTCAAAAAGCTTTAAAAGGAATTCCTAAAATAGAGGTACTTTTTACTTTAAATGAAAGTGGTATTTTAAGTGTTAATGCTAAAGATTTAGAGACAAATTCTTCTAATTTTATTAGAATAAAAATTACAAGTTCATCTGACAATGTAGCAAAAGAAAGTCTTTCAAACACTTTTACAAGTATTATTGAATAAAAACTTAAGTAACAATACTTTTTTAAAAGTAATAAATTATTTTTCCCAATATGTTATCAATTTTTATGAATCCGTAATCTCTTGAGTCTAATGAGGTTTGTTTATTTTCTCCTATGACTAAATAGTGATTATCAGGAATTTTTTTATTATTTTTTTTTAAAATATTTTCATCTATTTTAAAGTTTAAGTCATGTATGCATATTTTATTTTTTTCTATTTGTTTAAATTTTTCTCCCGGAATTGCAAAAATTCTTTTGATAGCAATTTTGTTTGTTATGGGATCTTTAATAAGTATCATTTCATTTTTTTTGGGAGTTTTCCACAATAAAAGATATTTTTGACGACTTTTAAGTCTAAGTCCATATGCAAATTTGTGATTTACAATCCAATTTTTGTCAAATATTGTTGGGGTCATTGATTCGCCTTTTACTATGTAAAAGGATAAGAATAGTTTTATTAAGGTTATTAAAAGTAAGCAAGCGGCTAAAATTGACGCTAGTTCATATTTGTGAGCTTTAAATATTCTCATAACTTTTAAACAATGCTTTCATTAAAATGCAATTTTCTATTGTATAATGAAATAGCATGTTATGATTATACCAAAAAAAAAGCAAAGGGTAGAAAAACGTAAAAAAAATTTTTTATTCAGTAGTAAGAAGAATATTAATTTTGAATTAAAAGATTTTGCCGATATTAGAAATATTGGTAAAAGAAGAAAAAAAGTTTTCAAGTTAAAAAACTTTTTTAAAAAAATTGATTTTTTTTTTTTTAAAAAAGTTTCTTTATTTTCCTATAAGCTTAAAATACAAAATATTAATCATTATGAATATAAATATTATTATAATAACTTTAAAGAAAAAGTTTTTGATATTTTTAGCTTGAAATTCGATTATAAGTTTATTTTTAAGCTAAATGCAATAATTTTTATTTTTGTATTAATATTTTATATTAATATTTTTTCTTATTACGGTTCTTATATTTTTTTAAATAGACTCACCTTACCCAAAGATTATTTTATTGATACATTTTTATATTATAGCGATCAAGATATAGCGCAAATTAATAGCTATTTGCCTGATTCTAATGTTTCTGCAAATGTTCCTGAATTTAAAAAAAATTTTGTATTAAAGGTGTTTGACCATAAAATTAAGCCTGGAGAAACTCTTTCTCATGTTGCAGCTAGATATCAAACAACTAGTGAGACTTTAATTTCTTTTAATGAAATTAAAGATGTAAGAAATATTAAGCCAAATTCAGTTATTAAAGTTCCTAATATGAAAGGAATTATTTATGTTGTTAAAAAAAATGACTCTATTTCATCTATAGCTAGTGCCTATAATATTCCCAAAGTGGATATTTTAGATTCTAATAATCTTGATAATGAAGTTTTATTTTTAGGGCAAAAATTGTTTATTCCTGGAGGAAGATTGCCTAAAGATTTTTTAAAAGAGGTATTAGGAGAGACTTTTATTTATCCTGTACAAGGTGTTATTACTTCAGGATATGGGTATCGACCAGATCCATTTACAAGAGTTATTAGCTTTCACAATGGAATAGATATTGCAAATTTAGCCAATACTCCCATTAAAGCCGCAAGAGAGGGTATTGTTGTAACTGTAGGATTTAATGCGGGAGGATATGGGAAATATATTATTATTTCCCATAGTAATGGATTTCAAACTTTATATGCACATTTGAATTCTTTTGCTGTTAAAGTTGGGAAAAAAGTTTCAAGGGGAGCAGTAATAGGCTATATGGGAAGTACTGGCTATAGCACAGGCAATCACTTACATTTTACAATTTTTAAGAATGGCAAAACCGAAAATCCTATGAAATATTTAAGGTAGTATTTTTTATGTGTATTTGGATATGTTAATTTTTTTAAGTATTTGAGTTAGTTTTTTGCCTTCTACTAGATCGATAAGCCTTCCTTCAATCATTTGTTTAGCTTTTAAAGAGAATTTTGATGGAGCAATGCAGAGTCCTTTTATTTTATTTTCTTTTATTTTTGAAATGAAATCTTTTAAGAATAATTCACCAAAAGTATCTTGTTCAGTTCTTACAAAGCGTACTATTAAATTTTCTTCCCACTGATTGTTAGCTAAGTGAAAGTTCATATCAATAAATTGTGATGTTATTTCGTTTATTTTAGAATCTCTTACTTGAAATTTATTTAAATATAGTTTTAAAATAATTTCATTTGCTATTTTTCCAAAATTTTCTTTTGAACTGCGCAAGTATATTCTTAGTGCTATGTTTTCGTTTAATCTTTTACTAAATTCTAATTTTTCTTTAATTTTTTTGTAATTTGGATCAATATCTTCAACTTTGGTAAAAGCTTCTGTAGCTTTTTGATAATTTTCAACAGATATTTGAAGTTCTCCAAGATTATAAAATAATTCAAGGAAAATTTTTTTAGGCAAGTCAGGCTTTACTTTTATTATTTCTTTAATATTTTGTTCTAATTTATCCAATTCTTTATTTTTTGAATGAATCTCAGATGTAATTAATAAAGCTTCATAAATCATTCCGTCTTTTTGTTTTATTTTGTTAGCGATTTCTAGTGCCAGATGGTCTTGATTCATTTTTGACAAAGATTTAGCATATGCTAAAAGGGCGTCAATGTCGCCTTGTATGTGTTTTTTTATGTTATTAAATATTCCAGCAGCTTTTCTATAGCTTTCCAGATTAAATAAAGTTATCCCTATGTGTTTTAGGATATCCTTATTATTTTTATTAAACTTGTAAACTTTTGTAAGATAGTATAGAGCTTCTTTATACATTTCATTTTTTAAGAATGCTATACCAAGATAATAATTTGCATCTTCATCTGTTTTTTTTAAGAGGTATGCTTTTTTTAAAAATTCTAAGGCTTCTCTGTTGAAGTTTCTTTTAAGGTTATAAAATCCATAGCTTAAAAAAGCTTTAAATGTGTTTATTTCTTGACTTATTGGATTGTCTTCTATTAATTGGCATAATTTTTTTGCATATTTTATACCATTCTCATGGTCTTGATTTTTATAGTAGTAATTATTTAAAATTTCAAGGGCACCTATTTCGTTTGGATTTGTTTTTAATAGAGAAATTGCTCTTTCGATTAATTTTTGCGTTCTCTCGTCATACTTTTTAATTTTCCCCTTCGTTTTGCCTATTGTAAGCTTTAATGCTATTTTAAAAAATAAAAATACTAAAATAAATACTATAAATGAAGAGATTACTATAAATAGCGGTAACACTTTTATTGCTCCTAAATTCAAAATATCCCATTAATTTGCATCATCATATCTACTTTTAAGAAAAGTTTATTTGCTTAAAATAAAAGTAATTTGTAAGTTGAACATCATATTATTTATATTATATTATAGTTATAATAATAATGATAACTATAATTAGTATATAAGTTTGGTTTCAATAAAATAAAGCAAAGAGGTTATAATTTTTGAAAGGGTTTTTAGCGATTAAATTATCTAATAATGAGTATTATTCGGTTTTAAATTTAGATGATAGTTCTGTTAAGAGAGTAATATTAGGTAAGGTTGCAGGTGATACTAGTATTAAGTTGAGTTTTTATGTTAGTGAATATGAAGATTTTTCAGATCCTTTTTTAGTTGGTTCTTTTTTCTTGGATAATTTAAAAAGGGAAAGCTTAAGTGTAAATGTTTATTTTAAAGTTATGGACGAAATACTTTATGTTTATAGTGAATCTGATGGGATTCAAGATAAATCTAAGTTTGATTTAAGTCTTTTAGATTTTAATCAAACTTTTAAAGGGTCTAATGGGGACAGGCTTTCAAATGATTTAAAAAGCGGCATTGGCAATGATTTGCCTGTTGAAGATTTGGGTTCTGAATTTGATTTAACTTTTGAAGAAAAAGATGATTTTGTTAAAAAAGATGTTTCTGATTTAAGTATTCCTACTATTAATTCTTTAGATCTAAAAACTGAAGAATATCAAAAAGATGATTCAGATGATTCAGATTTTGAAGGTTTTGATGATAATGACGAAAGTTATGTTTATTCTAAAGAGCTTAATTTAGAAAATAAAAAAGTTGAGTATATTAATGAAGAGTCTTTAAACCTTAATAATTTTGAGTTTCAAAAACTAGAAGAATCTTCAGAAGAGGACGAGGAAGAAGATTTGCATGATTTAAGCGTTGAAGACATTATTGCCGATATTGACAAAGATTTAATAGATACTTCAGATGAAGATGTTGAACTAGATCTTAGAGAAGATTTTGAGAATGATGCTGTAAAAAGCAATTTTAAGTTAAATTCAAGTGAAGGAGTTGTACATTCTCCTATGTTGTATTTGAGCCTTATTTCTCTTTTTCTTTTGATATTTTTTTCTTTATTTTTAGTTTTTTCAAAAATTTTGAAGCCTAGAGATTTTGTCTCATATTACTTTGAATGTGGTAAAAAAAGAATTGAGAGATATGAAAAAGATCAATATGTTTAATAAAAATTCTTGTGTATTGCAAAATTTTCTTTTATTATTTTTGAGTTTATTTTCTTGCGTTGTTAAAAAAGAAGTTTCGAGTAGTGATTTTATAAAGATGCATTCAAAAGAGTTTGATTTAAATAATTTAAATTGGTTATGGAATTTTGATTATTCAAAAAAAAATTTTGACAAGCATTTTAACATAGATCCAAATTCTTATATATATGTTGCCTATTTGTTTAAAAAAATAGGGTTTGAAGAGAAATTTGTAGAGTATATGAAAAAGGCTATATTCAATGGGGATAATATTGCATCCCAATTTGCTGGAATTAAACTTATTGAATATTTTAACTCAATAAAAGATTATTCTGAGTCTGAATTGATTGGGGAGAGTCTTTATAAAAAATACGAAAATAATAAATTTATTATACTAGGGTACTTCAAAAGTCTTTATTGGCAAAAGAAAAACGATAAGGCACTTAGCCTTTTAAATAAGCTTGATAAGATGGAATTTCCTGATTATCAGGAAAATGAAAATATTTTGTTAAAAGCGGCTCTTTATCTTAATCTTTCTAATGTAAGTGAGTCAAAAATTTATTTTAATGAACTTTTTGAAAAGTTACCTGCAAATTATTTACATGTAAGGGCTTATGATTACTTTATTATTGAAAATAAGTCTAAGTACTTTGGCACAAATTTTTTAAATCTTGTTAGGTTTAAGTATGAAGTGGCAAATGGTAATTTTAATAGTGCAATAAATATATTGAATAAAAATGGTTTAAGTGGCTATTATGATAATAACATTGTATTAAGTGATGTTTATAAGGCTTTTATTAGTTCTGGCAAAATTTCAAATGCTTTAGCATTTTTTAGTAAAATAAGGAGCAAATATAAGAATTATTATTTGGGTATTCTAAATCTTAGGGGAAAAAATAATTCAGGCCTTTTTCTTTTGAAAGAATATCTTGAGGGTTTAAATCTTAAAAATGAGATTAACAGGCTTGATTTGCTTAATATGGCTTTTAGTAATTTAATTTTTACTCAAAGTGCAAGAAATTATTTTGCCGAAAACGTAGCCAAGTTTTATACTGAGAGTGATAAAAAAAATTCTGCTTTTATTAAGATTTTAGAAGATTATATTTTAGAATCAATTCAGCTTGAAGACTATGAGAACCTTTATAAGCTTTATTCTAATGCTCAAAAAGTTATTTCTGATTCTATTTTATCTAAGCTTGCTTTTATTAATGCAAGGCTTATATATCATAAATTACTTAAATCTAATGTAAGCGGAGAATACAATAGTCTTTTGCATTCTGCTATTAATTATGATAAATGGTCTTATTCTTCATTTATGAGCAGGTACTTATTAGATCAAAATATTGATGAATTTTTTACAAGTGGACATGATATTAAATATGAGCAATCTGATTATGAGATTTTTTTGGAGGGATTTTTAAAATTTAATCTTTATCATTATGTTAGAGGGTTTATTTCTGAGGATTTTAGAAATGGATATAAATTTTCACTCGATTTTTATCGAAGAGTATACGATGAGCTTTTAAAGAGTGAAAATTATTACGATGCAACCCTTGTGATTAATTATCTTGTAAATCAAGATGAATCTGCTTTAATGGAAAATGACTATAAAAGGCTTTATCCATATCTTTATGGATCTTTAGTAGAATATTGGGCTAAAAGGCGTGGGCTTGAAGCCAGTGTTGTATTTTCTTTAATAAAAGCTGAAAGTAGCTTTGAGAAAAATGCTGTCTCAAAACCCGGTGCTGTTGGCCTTATGCAGGTTATGCCGTCAACAGCGAATGATATTTCTAAAGAACTTAAGTATTTTGATTATAATTTAAAGATCCCCAAAGATAATATAATAATTGGGACATATTATTTAAAAAAAAGAATATCTACAACCGGCAGCCTTTATAAGGCCCTTGCATCTTACAATGGGGGCATTGGTAATGTTAGAAAGTGGGAAAAAAGTTATGGACATTTGTCTAAAGAGCTTTTTATTGAGGCAATTCCTTTTAGTCAGACTAGAAATTATATTAAAAAAATATTAGTTTATTCGGTGTTTTATGATGCTTTGTATGAAAAGAAGGGAATAGATTCGGTAATAGTTAAAATTATGGGCGAATTTCCCAAAAATTAGTATTGGAGTATTTAATGATAAATATTTTAAATGCAATTATTTTGGGTATTGTTCAAGGTATTACAGAGTTTTTACCAATATCTAGTTCGGGGCATTTATTGCTTTTTAGGCATTTTATGCATTTAAAGCTCCCAATAATATTTGATATTTATTTACACCTTGCAACAGTTTTAGTAATTATTATTTACTATCGCCAAAGGATTTTAGAGCTTTTTTTAACTTTTATTAGATTTTCGTTAAGAAAAACTAATAAATCTGATTTAACAAATTTAAAATTAATATTGCTAATATTAATAATAACTATTGTTACTGGAGTTGTTGGAACTTTTATTTCAAAATACGAGAGAATGTTTACATTGCCTTTTATTTTAATTAATTTTATTATAACAGGTATTTTAATCTTGATGCTAGAATTTAATTTTTTTAAAATTGATTTTAAAGGTAATATTTTGTTAGTAGGAATTTTTATAGGGCTGATGCAGGGTTTAGGTGCGCTTCCAGGAATCTCTCGTTCGGGAATTACAATTTTTTCTGCGGTGTCGCTTGGATTTAATAGAAAAAGTGCATTTGAAATTTCATTTTTGTCTTTAATTCCAATAGTTTTTGGAGCAATTTTATTAAAATATAAAGAATTTTATGATATTTTTATGGTTTTAAATTTTTTTGAAATAAACTTAGGAGCATTGGTTGCTTTTGTTGTTGGTATTCTCTCAATAAATTTCTTTTTTAAAATGCTTAATAACAAAAAGCTATATTATTTTTCAATATATTTATTTGTACTTTCAATTACAGTTTGTTATTTTTTTAGAATATGAAAGATTTTTATCAGTATTTTCAATTTTTGTTTTTTTTTATGCTTACGGTTATTTCTTTTTCTCTTTTTGTAGCATTGACCCCTCTAAGCAATATATTTGTATTTTTTGTTTTCAATCTAATAGGACAAATACTGTTTAATGTTTTTTCATTCTTGTCATTTTATTTAATACTTTATCCACTTGTTAATTGGTACGCTTATAAAAAACATATTTTTACTAAACGATTTATATTTAATTGGAATTATACCGTAATACTGTTTTTTACTTTAATATTTTTAATAAAAATTAATTCTAATGTTGAAAAATCTTATCTTATTAAGATATTTCTTATTAATTTTGGTACAATATTGGGAAATTTTTTTGTTTTTATTCTTTTAATTTTAGAATTTGTTGTTTGGATTTACTTGAATTATGTCTTTTTCAAAGATGTTAATTTTATTTTGGATGCTTTTAAATTTTTAGAGTTTAAGATTAAAATTTTGTTTGAAAATATATTAAGTTATTTACCATTTTCAAATTCATTGGATGTTAAAAAAGATATTAAAATTTATGGAAATTTTGCAGAGGATATAAAAGATTCTCAAGCTTTTGATGATAATAAGAATATTATTAATGATGAGGAATATCAAGCCCTATGGTCATTTAGTGCTTTTTTAAGAAACAATAAAAAACCCTCTAATGTTAATTTAGCCAAAACTGTTTTTGAGGGCTCAGATTCCAAAGATGCAAGCTCTCTAAATAAGGAGATTTCAAATAATAGCGCTTTAAATGCAGATGAAATTGATGAGTCTTGTGAGTATAAATCTTTGGACAATCTTGAAGATAATAAGTTAATTATTAGTGGAAAGGTTAAGGCCAGTGAGATAAGGACTAAAGGTATAATTAGTCAGGTTACTATTCCCAATGTTTATAACGAAAATTTAGATTTGAATAAAAAAAGTGATTCTTACATTATTGATATTTCAGTTTTTGACCAGAAAGAGGTTAAAAATGATGTAGAGGATATTGAATATGATAAAGAAATTCAAAAGCAATCAATTATTCTCCAGGAGACATTAAAAGAGTTTAATATTAATGCTAAATTAATTGATATTATTAAAGGGCCTGTTGTAACAATGTATGCTATTCGTCCGGACAAGGGAATTAAGCTTTCTAAGATTACTTCTATTTCTGATAATATTGCTTTAAGGCTTGCGGCTATTAGGGTTAGAATTATTGCTCCAATTCCTGGCAGAGAAGCTGTTGGAATTGAAATTCCTAATAAAAGACGTGAATTTATTGTAATTTCAGAGATAATAGACAGCGAGGAATTTAGAGGTGATTTTAGAATTCCTTTTGCTCTTGGAAAGGAGATTAGTGGCGAAAATATTGTTTTTGATCTTGTTAATTCTCCACATCTATTAATAGCTGGTGCAACTGGAGCAGGTAAATCGGTTTGTGTAAATTCTTTGATTGCTTCAATTATTTTTTCAAAATCTCCAGATGAAGTAAAATTAATTATGATAGATCCCAAAATAGTTGAGCTTAAACTTTTCAATGATATTCCGCATTTATTAACCCCAGTTATTACAGATGTAAAGAGAGCTTTAGAAGCTCTTAGATGGTGTCTTGATGAAATGGAGAGAAGGTATGTGCTTCTTGATAATTTATTGGTAAGAGATATTTCTTCTTATAATAAAAAAATAAAAGATGAGAATTTAAATTTAATGATCTTGCCATATCTTGTAATAATTATTGATGAATTTGCAGATCTTATTCTTTCTGCAAGAAAAGATTTGGAAAATTTAATTTCTAGACTTGCTGCAATGGCTAGAGCTGTGGGGATTCATTTAGTTCTTGCGACCCAAAGGCCTTCAGTTGATGTTATTACGGGAGTAATAAAAGCTAATTTCCCCTCAAGGATTTCTTTTATGGTAGCTAGTTCTATGGATTCAAGAATAATTCTTGGATCTTCTGGTGCTGAAAAGCTTTTAGGAAAAGGGGATATGCTTTATATTAGTTCTTTAAATCCTTTCCCTCAAAGAATTCAGGGTGGATTTTTAAAAGAAAGAGAAGTTTATAGACTTGTTGAAGAGGTTAAAAAATTTGGTTCTCCAAATTATATTGATGATGAAATATTTATTGATAGTGTAAAAGAGCAAGATTTAGTTGCTCTTGGACCTTCTGATGAACCAATGTTTGATGAAGCTCTTGAGATTGTTAAAACCACAAGAAAAGCATCAGCATCTTATTTGCAAAGAAGGTTGAAGATAGGTTACAATAGGGCAGCTCGAATTATTGAAATCATGGAAGATATGGGTTATGTGGGGCCCGTTAACGGATCAAAGCCAAGAGAGGTATTAATTTAAAATAAA
This sequence comes from Borreliella garinii, assembly GCF_001922545.1. Lineage (NCBI taxonomy): Bacteria > Pseudomonadati > Spirochaetota > Spirochaetia > Spirochaetales > Borreliaceae > Borreliella > Borreliella garinii. The sequence goes on from NZ_CP018744.1 coordinate 639,289, forward strand.
GAGATATCCATTTGAACATCTCTTACTATTTACCTATTAGTTTTTTGTTTTAATTTTCTTACTTTTTTTGCCTGTTTTCTTTTAAACGCTTTTTCCTTTTTTACACGGATTGTGGATGGTTTCTCATAGTATTCTCTTCTTTTCCATTCACGAATAATTGCTTCTTTTTCAATCATTCTTTTAAAACGTTTCAATGCTTTTTCAAGATTCTCATTTTTGTCCACAGTGACTGTTACCAAAAAATCACCTCCTTTTACTCTATTCTTCTAATATTATTTATTATTTTATTTTTGTCAATAAGCATGCCATTTAAAAGGAAATCTGGGTTTATTGCTATGCCATTAATTCTTACTTCGAAGTGTAAATGAGGACCTGTTGAGAGGCCTGTATTTCCGGTATGCCCAACATATTCGCCGGCACTAACTACTTTATTTTCACTTGTTCCTAATTTTGAGAGGTGAAGGTAAATTGTAAATACACCCGGCAAATGCTGTATTATAAGGGTGTTTCCTGTTAGTTCTCTATTTTGTGCAAATACAACTTTTCCTTTGCCCGCAGCAAAAATTGGAGTATTTTCTCTTTTAAATGGGGCATAATCAATTCCATTATGCATCGTATAATTTGAAATTTTTTTGTTGCCTTGCATGTAAAGCCTTAAATCTCCATATTGGCTTGTTATAATGTATTGATCTTTTATGGGTTTAACTAAAGCATCGTAGTGATATATTGTTGTATCTCCAATATTGCCAATAATATTCCATAAAAGCAAAGCTTGTTCTTTTTGTTTTATGGATTTTTTTTGGGTAATAAGTTTGGCTTTTTCTTTATTAAAACTAATTTTTGTTTTTTTGAAGTTAAATTTTTTTATTTCTATTTCTTTGATATAGCTTTTATTTTTGAATTCTATTTGAATTTTTCTTTTCCCCTCTTTTATCATTGGTGTAATGCCTATAAATGCTATGTAGTAAGTTTTACTTCCTACTGTAAATTTGAATGGAGAAGAACTTATGATTGGATTTTTATTTATGCTTAAAAGTGACAACTTCTTAAAATTTTCATTACTTGCAAAGTATATGTAATCTCCTTGAAATGCTTCTTTTTTATATTGGACTTTAGGAATAGTATTTATTATTTCTGAATTTATATTTTCTATTCCTAGAATACAAAATATAAGTAAGGTTTTTTGTATTTTATACATTGATTTGAGCGCTCTTTTTTATGTCTATAATTTTCAAAATTTTTTCCCTCGGGCAGTAAAAATCTTCATTGATTGTAAAAATGATGTCTAAATATTGATTTTCTTTTATATTTAATTCTTCTATTTTTTTTGTTCCGTTAAAAAAAATAGCTTTATAGTAGTCGTTTTGTGATTTAATGCGCATATTTATATGTTTTGAGCTATGATTTTTGTCAATTGTTTTGAGTTCTTGAAGGTAAACATTTTCCATCATTAATATTGGTTCTCTAAATTCATAGCCATAAGGTTCAAATATTTCTATTGTTTTAAAAAGAGAATTTTTTGTTAAATTCTTTGGAACAATAGCATCTATTAATATTGACTTGTTTTCATCAGTAGTTTCATATTTAACTTTTGTAGTCGCATATTCTAATTCTTTAATAAAGTCTTCGAGTAAATTTTCATTCAGCGTAAATCCAGCGGCAGCTTTATGTCCCCCTGAATTTATTATTAAATGAGAAGGTATTGTCGATATTAATGCTTTTGAATTGATTTTATTGTTTGATCTAATTGATCCTTTAATAATATTATCTTGCTTTGTTAAAAAAATAGCAACTTTTTGGTAGTAAGCAGAAAGTCTAGTTGCAAGTCTTGAACTTATTCCTTTTGGGGTGTTTTTATCATAACAAACTATGAATTTATCATTTTTAAAAATAGTATTTTTATTATGAGAATTCCAAGCTTTTTCTTCTTTATATTTTCTTAGTTCGTTGATTTTTTTTATTTCTTTAAATTTATTTTCTATTTGATTAATGTCGTCAGCTAGTAAAAAATTTATTGCAATATCTGCTTTTTCAAGTCTTCCTGTTGAGTTTAGTATTGGTGCAATTTTATATGCGATATCCATTGAAGTTATATTTGGTTTTGTTAATATGTTTGCATCTTTTAATAGATAATTAATAGACATTCTTTCTCTTAGTGCAATTTCTTTAAGCCCTGCTTTTAGGATTATTCTGTTTTCATTAATAATGGGCATATTGTCTGCTATTGTTCCTATTGCAACAAAGCTAAGTCTTTTTAGACATTTTTGGAGCAAATTTTTGTTAGTTTCAAAAATTATGTTGTAAAATATGTAGTAAAGCTTGTCTTTAATCTCAACTTCTTTATATCTAAAATATTTAGTTGCTTGGATTAAGTCTTTTAATGTTTTTTTTCTAAAATTTGGGTATTTTTTTATAAAATTTTCACTAATATCAATTGTGTTAATATTTATGCTTATCCCGAAGTGTTTATTTAATAATTGACCTTGATCTTCTTTGTTAAAGATTACTATGCATTTGTTTTGTATAAATTTTTCTAGTTTGTTTAGGTTAATTGAAGGGTCATTTTTGTTATTTAATCTTAGATATTGTTTTAAAATATAGTTTTTTATTTCTATTGCATTAAGAATAATTTCATTATTTGTTTTTTCTAAAAATAAAAATACAAGGTTTTTAGAATAAAGATCTGTAAAGGACATGCTAAGAGCAAGGCAAGTTTTAAAACTTACGCAACATCCTGCTATTTCTTTGAATGGATATTTATCATCTTTTAGGTGGGGATTTATAACTATGTTTTCAGTTTTAAAATCTTCGCTTGGAAGATGGTGATCTGTGATTATTATTTCTATTCCTTTTGAATTTGCATAATTTATTTCTTCAATACTAGAGATACCATTATCAACGGTTATTATTAAAGAGATTTTTTTTTCTAAAGCCATGTTGATTAATTCTTTTGAAAGTCCATAAAATTCTCCATTTGAAGGTATTTTATAACTTACATTAAGTCCAAAATCTTTAAGAGTCTCATACATTATTATTGTTGCTGTGATTCCATCAGCATCTTTATCTCCAAAGATTAATATGTTTTCATTCTCTTTAATTGCTTTATTAATTCTGTTTATAAATTTATCTATATCTTTTAATAAAAATGGATTGTGTAGTAAATTTGTGCTGTCTTCAAGGAAAAATATGAAATCTTCTTCTTTGATTTCTCGCTTTATGAGCAAAGTTGCTTCAAAGGGATTTATATTATATTGCTTAGCAATGCAAGTTAATTCTTGGATTTGTATATTAGTTTCTTTTTGTTTCCAAATTTTCATTTACTTCTCTAGAATTTCTTTTTTAATTAATTTTAAGTAGTGGGCATTATGTTTATTAAATGGTACATTTTTAGTGGGCTATGATTTTTATCATAATTTAAATTTATGTTCATAATTTTAACTGTGCAAATTCTCATTTTATTATTTTATAATAAAAAAAAATATTATTAAATGAATTTTCATAAAATATTTGTTTTGTTATAATTAGCTTAGGAGATTTCAAATTTTATGGATGAATTTAAAAAAGCTAGGTTAGTAGATAAAAAAAAAGAAAAAACCGCAACTGGAATTCTACCGCATTCTAATAAGCCCGCAAGAGTACCTTTAATAGCGGTTCCTTCTCATCCAGTTTTTCCAGGGATGTTTATTCCGATTGTTATAATTTCTGATTCTGATATGAAAGCAATCGATTATGCTATGAAAGGTAATGGAATCATTGCTTTATTTGTTTTGAATGATAAATTTTTAGGGAAAAATAATAATAATGCTCAACAGAAATTAATTATTGATTATAGTAAAGATATTTATTCTGTTGGAGTTACTGCAAAGGTAATAAAAAAAATTAATCTTCCAGATGGTGGCTACAACATATTCGTTTCAACTTTTGATAGGATTAAATTTGTTAAACTTGTTCTTAATGAGAAATTTCCTATAATTGAGATTGACTACTTAAAGCAAATTCCAGTTAGAAAAGATGATATTCAATCAAAGGCAGTTTACAGTAGTATTTTGCTTAGAACTAAAGAGATATTTTCACATAGAAAAATGCCGGAAGTTCAATTAAATATGGTTAATATTGAGGATAAGGGCAAATTATGTGATATTGTGGCCAGTACCATTTCCTCCTCAAAAAATGATCATCAAATAGTTCTTGAAACTTTGAGTGTAAAAGATAGGCTAAAAAAAGTTTTAGAGCTAATTTATGAAGAGCTTAATTTAATTGAAATCCAAAATAAAATTGCTAAGGGGATTCAAGAGAGATTAGAGAAACAACAAAAAGAGTTTTTTTTAAAAGAACAGCTTAAAGCTATTAAAGCTGAACTTGGTATAGGCGATAAAAAAAACAGCGATTTCGAAAAGCTTAAAACTAAGCTAAAGGCTTTGGAGTTGAAAGGAGAGCCTTTAGAGGTAGTTGAAAAAGAGTTAGAAAAATTTTCACTTCTTGAGACAAGTTCGGCTGAATATATTGTTATTAGAAATTATCTTGAGCTTATTACTGAGCTTCCTTGGCGAGATTTGAAAATTAATTTTGATAAATTAGATTTGCAAAAATCTAAAAAAATTTTAGATAAAACTCATTATGGAATGACGGAGGTTAAGGATAGAATTATTGAATATATTTCTGTTCTTAAATTAAGAAAGACTCAAAAAGGGGCTATTATTCTTTTAGTAGGGCCTCCTGGCGTGGGGAAAACTTCTATTGGGGCAGCTGTTGCAAAAGTTTTGCGCACTAAGTTTTTTAGATTTTCTGTTGGTGGAATGCGGGATGAATCAGAGATTAAAGGGCACAGAAGAACTTATGTTGGGGCTCTGCCGGGCAAAATTATTCAAGGCTTAAGAATTACTAAGACAAATTCTCCTGTTTTTTTAATTGATGAGGTGGATAAAATTTCTGCTTCAAATTATGGGGATCCTTTTTCAGTTCTTCTTGAAGTTTTAGATCCCGAGCAGAATGTTAAATTTAGAGATCATTATCTTGATCTTCCTTTTGATATTTCGAATGTATTTTTTATTTTAACTGCCAATTCTGTTGAAACAATACCAAGACCTTTGTTAAATAGAATGGAGGTTATTGAAGTTTCTGGATATGTTGATAACGAAAAAATAGAGATTGCAAGAAAGTATTTAATTCCTAAAGTTTTAAGTGAAAACGGAGTTGATAAAGATTCTTTAAAATTTCAAAGTTCAGCTCTTGTTCAAATTGCTCAAGAGTATGCAAGAGATAATGGGGTAAGAAATTTTGAAAAATATTTAAACAAAATTGTACGAAAAGTTGCAAGAAAGCTTATTGAGAATACTGAGGTCAAATCCTATCAAATTTCTAATGATAATCTAGAAGAATATGTTGGTGTACCTGTTTTTAGAAAGGAAAGCATGCCCAATGCTATGTATTCTGGGATGGTAATGGGTCTTGCTTGGACAAATTATGGAGGTTCGACCTTAATAATTGAGACTGTAAAGACAGAGTCCAAGGTAGGTGGAATTAAATTGACAGGTAGGCTTGGAGACGTAATGAAGGAATCTGCTAATATTGCCTATACTTATGTTAATAGTATTAAAGGAGATCTAAGTATTAGCAAATCCTTTTTTGAAAAAAATATTATTCATTTACATATTCCAGAAGGAGCTACCCCAAAAGATGGGCCTTCTGCAGGAATTACAATAGCTAGTGCTTTTATTTCTCTTGCTCTTAATAAGGTTGTTAGACCCCATTTGGCTATGACAGGAGAGCTTTCTCTTACTGGGAATGTAATGATGATAGGAGGTCTTAGAGAAAAAATAATTGCAGCAAAGCGTAGTGGCGTGGAGCACATTATTGTTCCTAAGGCAAATAGAGTTGATTTAGAAGAGATTCCTATTAACATTAAGAGCGGTATTAATTTTTATCTTGTAGATAATATGCTCGAGGTCATTAAATTATTGTTTTAATTTTTTAAATTGTTATTTAAGGCTAGATTAACTCTAACTCTAGGTTTAAATAAATAAATTAATAATGGAAGAAGTGTTAGCGATGCAAGGGATGTCGTTAGCATTGTAAAAGCAATTATTGCCCCAAGAGTTGATATTATTTTATATGCTGAAAATGTTAAGGTTAAAAAACCTATTCCAACAGAAATGGAATTTGCGAATATTCCATTAAATACGCTGGGTATTGATTCAAGTAGTGCATTTTTGTAGATTTGACTTTTTTGGTATTTTAAAATAAACGTGTTAAAAAAATGAATTGAATAATCTACTCCGACTCCCATGCTTACAGATGCAATTGTTGCTGTTGCAGGGTTTAAAGTTATCCCAAATAATCTCATTACAGCAAAGTTTAGAAACACTGACCATGCCACTGGGATTGCAATAATTATTCCAGTTTTTATAGATTTAAAGAAAAACATAAGCAGCAGTGTTATTGATCCAAGAGTTGTTATAATGTTCATAACCTGCTCTCTTACCATTGTTTTAGCTATTAACACCTTATCATATACTCCTGAGAAATGATATTTATTATTTCTCATATGTTCATTAATTGTTTCAATAGCATATTTTTCAAATTTTTTTATTCCTTCGGTTGAGTTGTCTTCAATTCTTACCATGATAGATATTAATGACCAATCATCATTAATATACATTTTTTTATTGTCTTTAGTCCAATCGCTTTTATCTATCAAATTTATTAGTTTGTTTAGTATAATTTTGCTTTCGGGTAGTTTATACTCTAGCGGGGATTCTTTTTTAATTTTAAAATTTGTAAATTTTAAAATTCCATTAATAGAGCTTGATTGAGTTTTTGCAGAAAATGCATCAAGTTTGTCTGTAATTAAATCTAAGGTTTGCATTGCTTTAGCATTTTTAAATTCACCGGGTTTGCCTTCAAGTTCTATTTTGAAAATCGATATTCCCCCCATTTCTTTTTGCATTAGGTTTAATGTTTTTTTTACACTTGTGCTTTCTTTAAAGTAATCTTTTTCATCAAAATTGATTTCTATTTTTAAAAGACCCGCAATAGAAATTCCCAGTATGATGATGACTACTATAGAGGATATATATTTTCTTTTTAATATAGACTTTGTTATTTGTGTATTTAGTTTGGCAAGTTTTTCAAGGAAAAATATTCTATGTGGTTTATTTTCTTTTTGTTTTTCAAGAGACTTTTTTTTTGTAAATGGGATTAATGTTATTATTCCAGGTAAAACGGTTAATGAGATCGCCATTGAGATAATTACTCCAATTGACATGAATATACCCATTGTTTTGTAAGCATTAATTGAAGAGGTTGTAAGAGATAAAAATCCAAATGCAGTTGTAAGGGATGTTAGAAGTATTGGTGTTTTAAGTTTTTTAATTGTTATTTTTATTGATTCTTTTGAGAGTTGTTCTTTTTTTATTAATTTAAATATTCCATTTATTATATGTACGGCATTAGCACATCCGATTGAAATGAGTAAAACAATCATTGAAGTTTCTGGCACTGTAATGGGGGAGTTTACAAGTCCTTTAATTCCAAAAGTCCAAATCAATGATAATAATGCAATAAAAATGGGAATTAATGCCCCCATTAGATTTTTTATAATAAAATAAAGTGAAATTATTACTACAAAAGTAGCAAGAGGTCCTAAAATCTTGAAGTCTTCAACCATGTAGTTTAAGATTTTTTCTCTTACTATTAAATCTCCTGTAAGATACAACTTTAGATCGTCTGTTTCATATTTTTTTATTGTTTCCTCCATCTCATCAAGTTCAGTTTTTAAATTTCTACTGAAGTTAATTTTGTCACTTTCTGATGGGATTATTATGAAATATATTAAATTTTCTGAGTTGCCTAAAAATGTGTTTTTTACGAATGGAGTTGACTTTATTTTATTTTTTATTTCTTCTATGTCTTTATCTGTGTAAATTTCTTTTTTAAATTGCGGAAAATAAGAAAATATGCTTGTTACGGCATTTGGAGATACTTTTAAAATTTTAGTTATTTCATTGATTACACTGTTTATTGTTTCAAAATTTTTTTTATTGAAAATATTTTTTTTATCTTGAAATATTACTATTGTAGATAAAAGTGAATTACTTTTATCAATGTCTATTAAGCTTTCAGTTTCTTTAGTCTTGGGGATAAGTTTTAAGATGTTTGCATCGAATTTAAGATTTTTTAAAAAAAATCCTAAAAAAATAGTAATTAATATAAATATTGTGAATATAATTTCCTTATATCTAATGCTTAGACTTTCAAAGTCCATATAATGCCTCTTTTTTACTTTATCACTATGTTGACAAGCTTGTTTTTAATTGCAATTATTTTTACAATTTTTTTATTTAATAAGTTTGCTTTTATTTTGCTATTTCTCATTGCTATTTCTTTTAGCTCTTCTTCATCTGTCTCTTTGCTTAGTAAAATTTTGTCTTTTATTTTTCCATTTATTTGTAAGACAATTTCTTTTGCGTCTTTAATAATAAGGTTTTCATCGAATTCTGGCCATTTTGAATTTTTAAATAAACTGGGAGTTTCTCCAATATATTCCCATAACTCTTCTGCTAAATGGGGTGCATAAGGGGATAAAATAATGATGAATGGTTTAAATATATTTAAATAATTTTTTTCATACTTTAGAAGCTCATTTACAAATATCATCATCGCTGAGATTGCTGTATTGAAATTTAGTTTTTCTGTATCTTCTGTGACCTTTTTTATCGCTTTATGCAGTTGAGATATTATTTCTTTTGGAGGATTATCTTGTGATAGTTCTTTTTCTCTCAAGTTCCAAATTTTGTTTAAAAATCGAAAAACGCCAATAATACCTTTAGTGTTCCAAGGTTTAGAATCTGTTAGTGGACCCATAAACATTTCATAAATTCTTATTGAGTCTGCTCCAAATTCTTTAATAATGTCGTCTGGATTTATTACATTTTTTAAGGATTTTGACATCTTAGCAATTACTTGGGTTACTTCTTTATTATCCCTTTTGTCAAAAAATTTATTGTCTTTTTCTATAACCTGGTCATTAGGTATTAAAATCCCATTTTCTTTTTGATAAGAAAATGCGGTTATTATGCCTTGATTTATTAGCTTTTTAAAAGGTTCTTTGGTATTTACATATCCTAGATCATAAAGAACCTTGTGCCAAAACCTTGAGTAAAGTAGGTGTAATACCGTATGTTCAGCTCCACCTATGTATAGATCAACTGGCATCCAATATTCAATTTTTTTTTTACTTGCAAATTCTTTTGGGTTTTTAGGGTCGAGGTATCTTAAATAATACCAACAAGAGCCTGCCCATTGAGGCATTGTGTTTGTTTCTCTTGTAAATCCTGTATCTTTTAGGTTTACCCAATCTTTAATCCTTGATAAAGGAGATTCTCCTGTTCTAGAAGGCTTATAGTTTGCAGTTTCTGGAAGCTTTAAGGGAAGATCATTTTTTTCTAAAGGTATTGCATTTCCAAGCTTATCAAACAAAATGGGTATAGGCTCTCCCCAGTATCTTTGTCTTGAAAAAATCCAATCTCTAAGCTTGTAGGTAACTTTTTCTTTTCCTTTTTTATTTTTAATAAGCCATTTTATTACTTTATCTTTTACTTCAGAATTTTTAAGATTATTAAATTCATTAGGAGAATTTATTGAAATTCCATCATCAATAAATGCTTTTTCTAATATTTCATTTTTTCCCGATTTTGATATTACAGGCAAAATTTTTAATTTATACTTTTTAGCAAATTGAAAGTCTCTCTCATCGTGGGCTGGAACACCCATTACAGCTCCACTACCATAAGTTCCTAATACGTAGCTTCCAACCCAAATTGGAATTTTTTCATTTGTTATTGGATGAAATGCATAAGATCCTGTAAAAACGCCTGATTTATCTTTTTCAAGAGAGGTTCTCTTAAGATCACTTTTTAGTTCTTCGCGTTTTACATATTTTAAGACATTTCTTTTAAAGTTGTTTTTTGTTATTTTCTCTATTAGTTTGTTTTCTGGTGCGATTACTAAATATGTGATACCAAAGATTGTGTCTGGCCTTGTTGTAAAGACTGTGATTTTATCATTGTGGCCTTCAATTTCAAAGTCGATTTCAACCCCTATTGATTTTCCAATCCAATTTCGCTGCATTTCTTTTACAGATTCAGGCCATTCTAATTCTTCAAGGTCGTTTAACAATCTTTCAGCATACTTTGTGATTTTTAAAACCCACTGTCTTAAATATTTTTTTTCGACATTGTGAAATCCTCTCTCGGATTTTGGTCCGTCTGGAGTTTGAATAATCTCTTCATTTGCCAATACTGTTCCAAGTTCAGGACAGTACCATACAGGCATTTCTTTTGCATAGGCCAGACCTTTTTTATATAATTCCAAAAAAATCCATTGTGTCCATTTATAGTAATTCTCGTCATGTGTTCTGATTTCTCGATCCCAATCGTAGGCAAATCCCAAAGCTTTTATTTGTTTTTTAAACTTATTAATATTTTCTTCTGTACTTTTTTGGGGATGAGTTCCTGTTTGTATTGCATAATTTTCAGCAGGCAGTCCAAAACTATCAAATCCTATTGGATGAAGTACGTGAAATCCATTTAAAAGCTTGTATCTTCCAAATATGTCGGTAGCTGTGTATCCTTCTGGATGGCCAACATGAAGTCCGTTGGCAGAAGGATAAGGGAACATGTCAAGTATGTATAATCTTTTTTCTTTAGGAATGTTTGGATCTTCTTTTACTTTGTATGTTTTATTATTATCCCAAAATTCTTGCCATTTTTTTTCAATTTTTATGAATTCGTATTTAGACATTTGTCCTCTTGAAAATTAATCTATAATTTATTCTCTAGCATCCTTTTAGATCACATTTGTGTTTATTTTAATAAGCTACTTAACAATTTTGATGCTGTGAACTGGACTTGAACCAGCATGGGCTTACGCCCACTAGCCCCTCAAGCTAGCGTGTCTACCACTTCCACCATCACAGCACTATTAACCATTATATTTTTTATTTTAAATTTTTGTCAACTTTTTTATTTTTTTTAATTACCCAGATTATTATTGTTGTTGATATTACGGTAATAAATATTGCAAATATAATTATTTTTATTTTTGAAAATATTATTTCAAATGATTGTCCTAGTTTAAAGCTTAGAGTAAAATAAACCATTATTGAAAGTAGAGTTGCAAAAAAGTCAGAAACAATAAATAGATTGGATTTCATATTTCCCATTCCTGCTGATATAAATATTGCATTTCTAACTCCAAAGGGTATAAACCTTCCTATAAATAAAGTTAATACTCCGTATTGACCATAATAGTAATTTATTTTGTCAAGTAGGTTATTGTCTTTTTTATTTTTGAACAATTTATTTCCCATTAATTTTCCAATGTAAAAAGATATTATGTCTCCAAGATATGCTCCCCAAAAAATTCCTAAAAATATTAATACAGTATATTCATTTTTTCGACTAGATAAAATTCCACCCATTAGTACTATTGCATCTTCTGAAATAGGAACATTAAGCCCTGCTAAGATTAGTAAAGAAAAAAATACTATTGGGGAATAAGCTATGTTTGAATCAATAGATTCTATTATTGTGTTTATATGCATTGTTATCATCTATTTTTTGTTTTATAGGTTAAATATATGCTTGCTAAAGTTAAATATGCAAAGTAAAGGATGAGAATTGTTTTTGATATTTTTAAAGCTGTTGTGGATAAGTCTAGAAATATTGATACAACAAATATTAGGCAACTTATTATTGTTATTGGTATGGTAATTTTCTTTAATTCTTTAGTTTTTGATGGGTAAATAAATTTTATTGGGACAAAGCTTATTACAATACATATTAATATCATAACAAGATTTATTATTTGTTCTATTTTAAAAATTATGTTTAATATTACAAAGATATTCCATAGAGAAGGAAATCCTCTGAAGTAGTTGTCATTTGTTTTTGCATCTATTCTTGAGAATTGGTATGCTGATGAGAGTAAAATTCCAATGCAAATGGCAACTTTATATTTTTCTTCAATAAATTCTCCCAAATAAAAAAATATAACGGGTATGAATGTATAGTTTATGTAGTCTGTAATGTTATCAAGTAGAGCGCCATCAATTTCAGGTATTAATTCTTTTACCTTAAGCCTTCTTGCCATAGTTCCATCAATTCCATCTATTATAAGTCCTATTACTGTTAACTTTAAAAGAAGAGAATAATCACCATTTACAATTGAAATTATTGAGTAAAGTCCTACAATCAAGCCAGATGCTGTAAAAATATGTACAAGCCAAGCTAAAATCAAATTGATATTTTTCACAGTAAATCTCCTTTTATTGGAATATTTTCTTTATCTCTTCAAGTCTACATTTGAAAATGTTAATAGTATTTTCTATTGTTGATTTTTTTGTTAAATCTACCCCAGTAATATTTAAAGAATCTAATGGATATTTAGAACCACCTGTTTTTAAAAATTTTATATAATTCTCTACAGCATCTTTTTTATTTTCTTTAATGTCTTTGTATATCGATAGAGCAGCTGCAATGCCTGTGGCATACTGATACACATAAAATGGAGAATAAAAGTGAGGGATCCTAAGGCATTCAAGGGAGCTTAATTTATCAAATTTTAGGCTAGGCCCAAAGTATTTTTTTAGCAAATTCATATAAGTTTCTGTTAGTGTTTCTTTTACTATAGGTTCTTCTTTGCTAATCATTTCATGAATAATGTATTCAAATTCAGCAAACATTGTTTGTCGGAAGAATGTTGAAATCATGTCGTCAATTTGTGTGAGTTTTATATATTTTATTTTTTTAATATCGGTTTCGTTTTTAAGCAAATATTCTGCTAATATTTGTTCGTTAATTATCGATGCTATTTCTGCTTCAAAAATAGAATAATTATAATGCGGAAATGGGTTATTTTTTATGCTAAAGTAAGAGTGCATTGAATGTCCTGCTTCGTGTGCAAGTGTAAACATATCTCTTATTGATTTTTCTTTGTAATTAAGCAGTATATAAGGTTTCCCATTGTATGACCCAGCGCTAAAAGCCCCTGATCTTTTTCCAGCATTCTCGTATTTATCAACCCATCTTTCTTTCAAAAGGCCATTTTTTAAGATTTCTGTGTATTCATTTCCCAATATCTCTAAAGATTTTAATATTTTTTCACAAGCTTCTTCAAACGAATTTTTAAATGTTATTCCTTTTGTTAATGGTACGTAAACATCGTAGTGATATAGATATTCTTGGTTTAAAATTTTTTTTCTAAACTCATAATAGTCATTAAGCGCAGATAAATTTTCATTGACAGTTTCGATTAAATTTGTATAAACTTTTTTGTCAATATTGTTTGAAAAGAGTTGCATTGAAAAAGTATTTTGAAACTTTCTTGTCTTTGCAATGAAGTGATTTTTTTTAAAGTCTGAGATAATAAGATTAGCAAGTGTATTTTCGTTGTTTTTGTATTTTTGATAAAATTTGAAAAAAGCTTCTTTTCGTATTTTTTGATCTTCGTTTTGTAAAAATAGTGTGTAGGTGGAATTGGTTAAAGGATGTCCATTAATTTCTCCGAATTCCATATCAGCATTTGTTAATGCTGAGAATATGTTTTGATAAGATGAGTAAAGAGGGGTGTAGTTGGCAAGTATTTCCTCTTCTTGTTCGCTTAAAATATGGTTTTTTTCTCTTAGTATTTTTTCAATTGCAATTTTTTTTTCCTTAAGCTCAGGCTTATTTATCCAAGCTTGAATTTTTTTTGCATCTGTTTTTAGTATTTTGGGCATAAAGAATGCGGTGGCATTAGATACTTTTGTAGCTATATTGACACATATAGAATATATTTTATTGGAATCCTTGTTGGTTACATCTGTTTCTAATTGAAGCATTGCATAGTAAGAGACTTTCTCTAAATCTTCCATAATTTCATAGTATTTATTTAAAGTTTCTTTAAATAAATCAAAATTTAATTCCAATTTTTCATATTTTTTAAATTCTTTGGTTTTAATTTCAATAGCATTGATTGCTTTTGTATATTCTTCTTCATTTGCAAATAGAAAAGATAAATCCCATTTATCATTCTCATTGATTTCATTTCTATTTATCACTAAATTCTCCTCTTCCTTTTTTCATTGTTTGGAAAGAAATAGTACATTGAAATTTTATAAACATTGTGCTTATTATTTTACAATAAAGTCTAAACTTTATATATAAAAACCCTTTAAGCTTAACTGTTGAATAAAGATTCTAATAAAAATTTTTTAAATTTTGAAAATGCTATTCCCCGATGAGATATTTTATTTTTTTCTTCAAGCGTTAGATCGCTAAGCTTTTTATTATTTTTAGTTAAAAATATTGAATCATAACCAAATCCATAGTTTTTATTATCATTTAAACTTAAGGCAATTTCCCCCTTAATAATTCCTTCAAAATTTGATATTTGCTTATCTTTTGATATATAACTTATGTTGCATATAAAATATGCTTTTCTGTTTTTTTCATTTTTCATTAAGTCTAAAATAAGTTGATTTTTTTCATTAGTGCTTAATTTTTTACATAGCTTATAAGTGTCATATCTTTTAGAGTAAATTCCAGGCTCCAAGTTTAGTGCCTCAATGCACAATCCAGAATCTTCTCCAAAAACATTTTGATTTTTATTTAAAATTTCAAACAGAGCTTTTGCTTTAAGTAAAGAGTTTTCTTTAAATGTTTTTCCTGTTTCTTTTATGTTGAAGCTTTTAGGTACCACTAAGTTTAAATTGGGTATATCTAATATATTTTTTACCTCATTTATTTTATTTTCATTTGTTGTTGCAAAAAATAGTGTTTTCATTTATATAATAATAAAGTATTTGTGAATTTAATTGTATAACTATATTAGTTTTAAGTATTATTCTCTTTAATTGTATGTATTTTATTTAATGTTTTTGTACCAGGTTTTCATCGAAAAATTTGGATTTTTATCTAAAGTATTAAAATAGATTTTTAATTTTTTTGTTTGAGCATGGTAATTTTTGGTAGGGTTTGTTATGAAGAAAAGAATTAAATTTAAAATTATTTTAGGTTTTAAAGGAATTCTCAAGTTTTTTTTGGTTATTTATAATTCTTTGTTTATAACCCTTAAAGTTATACATTCTTTTTTTAAGCAAAATATTAGCTTTATGATTATTCCCCATGTTAAAGGTAATGTAAAAAATATTAAAATTTCTTTTTTGACTTTATTTTTCTTTTCTACTTTTTTTTTAGGCGGTTTTATAGGTTTTGTTTTACTTGCTGTAAATTATGTTACTCTCTCATCAATTGTGAAATCTACAGAGAAAAATTACTCTTTAGCAGAATCTGAGATTGAAGATTTTAGAAATACAGTTGTGGAAATTAATTCTGTTGCAAAAAATTTTTCCAAAATTTTAGATGAGCTTAAAACCTCTTTAAAAATTAATTCTAATGGTGTTGATTTAAATAAAAATAAACTAGATGGAGATCTTTCTGATTTTATTGATTTGCAAATTTTAGAAGCCAATTCAATAAAAGAACTTAGCGATCTTAAAAATATTAAAAGCAAAATAGAAAGTTCAATTCCTCCTCTTAAAAGCATAGTTAAGGTATTACACGCTCAGGATAAGCTTTTAAATGACATTCCTTCTCTTTGGCCTCTTGCGGGTGGATCTGGAATTATTACTTTGCATTTTGGTCCTGCTATTGAACCTTTTACTAGGCAATGGTATATTCATAAAGGCATAGATCTTGGAGGGGTTAGAATTGGAACTCCTATTGTTGCAACTGCTGATGGGGAGGTCGTTAGGGCAAGTTATCAATCAGCAGGCTATGGTAATTTTGTTCAAATTAAGCATAAGTATGGACTTGCAACTCTTTATGCACATATGTCGCGCCTTAATACTTCTAAGGGGTCTTATGTTAAAAAAGGACAGGTAATTGGATTTATGGGGCAGACAGGCTATGCAACGGGTCCCCATGTTCATTATGAGGTTCGCGTAGGTTCTCAAGTTATTAATCCCGATATGTATTTAAATTTAGCAACAGGAGCTTCAAAATAGATGTTAAATTTTTTGACTGTGAAAAAAGAAAGAAAATCATCATCTTTGTTTATTTTTGATGAAATAAAAACAATAGTGGGTGTTGGTGATTTTTTTAAAGGAGATTTAGTTTCAAATAATTTTATTCGACTTGATGGCGATTTTATGGGCACTATTAGTTCTACTAAAAGAGTAATTATTGGAGAGAGTGGTAGGGTTAAGTCTAGTATTGATGCTAATGAACTTGTTATTTCTGGAATGGTTGTGGGCAATATTTATGCTAAAAGCAAGATTAAAATATTTGCATCGGGGTGTGTTATTGGAAATATTTCTTGCAAGTCTATTGAAGTTGAAGAGGGCGCTATTATTGATGGGTATATGGATATTGGTGCTGAGTATCTTAGAGCTCCTGAAAGAAATACATTTTTTTATACTGGTTCTTATAAGGTTAATGAAGATCTTTTAATTGAAATCAATAAGGAATATCAAGAAGAAAAAAAATCTTTTCAACCACCTTTAGAAAGTGAAGATGATAAATATTTTACAAGCGCTATGAGCAAAATAGATGAAAGTAAATAATTTGATTGCCGGAGCATTAAATCTTAATTCAAAAGATTATAAAAAAGATGGCAAAAAAGTCTTCTTTGATAAGAGCAATGCTTTTTCTTCGGTGTTTCAGATTGAAAGTGCTAAAGAGGATAAACATTTTATTTTACTTGAAAATGGCGAATTTAATCTTGATTTGATTAAAAGCATGTTAGATGGAATTAACGAGGTTGGCGAGAGACTTTTGAGCGAGCCTTCAAGACAAAATGTGATTTTTTACAAAAAAGTTATTTCAGAGTTTATATCCATTATTATATCATCTTCTGTTTGCTTGAAAGAACAAAAAGGGGGCAGCTTTGGAGATCCTAAGCGACCCAAGTATAGAATTATTAAGATTATTAACGACAAGTTGGATAGACTTGCCTATTCTGTTTTACAAAATCAAATGACCCAGATTAAGCTTTTAGACAGCATTGAAGAGATTCAAGGCTTGCTTGTGAATTTGTTAATGTGAATTAGGTTTAAGGCTTTTGAAATGTTTTAAATTTTAAATTAAAAGGGATTGTTTAACAATCCCTTTGTTTAATATTAAAAATTAATTTAATTTTTAATTAAATATTTTTTACTTATTTCTAAAAAGGTTTTTATTTGTTCATTTTTCTACTTTTCAGATTCATTTAATTTTTTCATCATTATTTCAGCAACTCTTGGGGCAGCTTCAATTGCAGCTTGGGGATTTAAAGGCAACGATCTTGTTCTTCTTGCTAAAACATCGTCAATAGTTTTGGCTTGCTCAAATTCAATCGAAAAGGCTATTTGAGCTTCATTTAAATCCAAGCTCTCGTGTATCTTTTTGTCAAACCCTTCCATATTTTTTAGAATTTCAAAGTCACTACCATAAGTTCTAAAAGGTTCAGGAATTTTTATTGTCTCTTCTTTTTTAAGATAGCCGTGTAACTTTAAATCTTCTGTATTTGGTGGATAATTTGGTAATAAATTTTTTTCTATGGCCTTGAGCAAGGTTTTTTCTGCCATTTTTCTATATGTAGTATATTTGCCCCCCGCTATTGTAATAAGATTTGAATCTGATATAAATATTTTTTCGTTTCTTGAAATTTTTGAAGTGTTGCCTTCGGCTTTTGGATCCATTATTAAGGGTCTTATTCCAGTATATACGCTTTTTACATCTGATTTTTCTATTTTAATATTTAAATAATTGTTTAAATTATTTATTATAAAGTCAATCTCTTCATCAAGTCTTTTGGGCTCTACTTCTACCTCTTTTATTGGAATGTCGGTGCTTCCACAAACAACGCCATCATACCAAGGAATAGCGAATAAAATTCTATTATCACTAGTTTTAGGTATTAATATTGCATGATTTTGGGGGAATTTGTCTTTTTTGATTATTAAATGGCTACCTTGGGAAGGTTTGATAATGTTTAAAGCTTTTTCATCATCCAATCTTCTTATTTCATCTGAAAATATTCCTGTTGCGTTTATTATACATTTACTTTTTAATGAAATTTGTTCTTTTGACAATTTATTTTGTATTAAAACCCCTGAAAGTTTTCCGTTTTCCTTGTTGAATTGTACAAGCTCTGTGTAGTTAAGGGCAATTCCTCCTTTTTCGGTAAAAGTTCTTAATAATGTTATTGCCATTCTAGCATCATCGAATGAATCATCGTAATATAAAACAGAGCATTTAAGGCCTTCTCTTTTAATATTAGGAGCTTTTTCAATGGTAGATTTTTTGGATAGTAATTTAGTTTTATATTTGGTAGCTTTTTCTTTGCCCATAAGATTGTGGTAATAAGTTAATCCCAAATAATAATAAGGTATTTCTAAGATATTATAAATAGGAGTAATAAATGCACATTCGTTAATTAAATGAGGTGCATTTATTTCAAGAATTGCTTTTTCATGTAAAGCTTCTTTAACCAAAGAAATATTCCATTGAGCTAAATATCTTACTCCACCGTGAATTAATTTGCTTGATCTAGAAGAAGTTCCTTTTGCGTAGTCAAATTTTTCTATAAGTATTGTTTTATATCCCCTTGTGATTGCGTCTACTGCGATACCAAGACCTGTTGCGCCTCCTCCAATTATTATGAGATCAAATTTTTGATTTTCAAGATCTTTTAATTTTGTTTCTTTGTTATTATTCATGAAATTTAAATATTCCTCCATTTTAGTTAATGTCTTTTCTTTTTAATTAAATGCCAGATTTGAGAAATTCGCAAAGATCATTTGTTTTAATTTTATTGAATAACATTATAAACTAATTGCATTGGTAAATTTTTCAATTTTTCGTGATTTTTCTTTCGATTTAATACAGACATTTTTATTATATGTTGTTCTAGTTTTAAAAAATCAAATAAATTGTTCATAATTTTGTCTCCGGTATATTTTTGTTATAATCCTTAAAGTCTTGTTTTAAACTTTTATAGACTATTGGAACTCTGTATCCAGGATTTTGATCTTTCAATTGCTCTGTTCCAATTCTCAAGAAGCTTTTCTTTTTGATTTTTTGGCATTGAAGGTTCAAATATTTTATCTACTTGCCAAAGACTTATGATTTCTTCGGCGCTTTGCCAATAACCTGATGCAAGCCCTGCAAGATAAGCAGCTCCAAGTGCTGTTGTTTCTGTTATTTTTGGTCTTACAACTTTACATTCTAAAAGATCAGCTTGAAATTGCATTAATAGATTGTTTCGACTTGCTCCTCCGTCTACTCTTAATTCTTTAATTTCAAAGTTGGGAATGGATTTTTTCATGGTATTTAGTATATCAAAACTTTGAAATGCAATGCTTTCAAGAGCAGCTCTTGTAATGTGCGCTTTTGTCGATCCCCTTGTTATTCCGAGGATTGTTCCTCTTGCATAAGAATCCCAATGAGGTGCACCAAGTCCAACAAATGCTGGTACAAAATAAACTCCCCCATTATCTGAAACAGAGCTTGCCAATGATTCTGCATCTGAGCTTTTTCTGAAAAATTCAAGACCGTCTCTTAGCCACTGGATTACGGCTCCACCAATAAAAACACTTCCTTCAAGAACATAGGTTACGGTTTTTTTTCTTCCCCACGCGATTGAAGTTAAAAGTCTTTCATGGTTAATAATTGGTTCTTTACCTATATTAACCGTTAAAAAGCAACCAGTTCCATATGTGTTTTTAGCCATACCTTTTTTAAGGCAGGCTTGTCCAAATGTTGCTGCAAATTGATCTCCGGCAATTCCTGCAATAGGAATTTCTGCTCCAAATATCGATTTGTCTGTTTTGCCATATATTGTAGAGCTTTCTTTAAGTTCGGGCAAAATTGCTTTTGGAATATTTAATATCTTTAAAAGTTCATCATCCCATTCTAATGTTTTGATGTTTAACAATAATGTTCTTGAGGCATTAGAGTAATCGGTTGCATGTACTTTTTTTTGAGTCAGATTCCACAATAGCCATGTATCTATTGTTCCAAAACACAATTCACCATTTTCAGCTTTTTGTCTAGCGCCCTCTACATTATCCAAGATCCACAGTATTTTTGTACCACTAAAATAAGAATCTAGTACTAAGCCTGTTTTTTCCAGAATAATTTTATCTTTTCCCTCTTTTGTTAATTGGTCACAAATTTTTGCAGTTCTTCTATCTTGCCATACTATTGCATTATAAATGGGTTTTCCTGTGCTTTTTTCCCATATGACCGTAGTTTCTCTTTGATTAGTTATTCCAATAGCATCAACTTCATTAGGTAAAATTCTTGAATTTGCAAGAGCTTCTGTTATAACTCCAAGTTGCGATCCCCATATTTCAGTAGGATCATGCTCCACCCAGCTTGGTTGTGGATAAATTTGAGCAAATTCTTTTTGAGCAAGCCCTTTTATGTTTGCATGTTTATCAAATACTATTGCTCTTGAGCTAGTAGTACCTTGATCAATAGATAAAATATATTTCATAATTTTTCCTTTTTATTTTAATAAAGATGAATATCTTTTAGCCTTTATTGTTTTTTAGTGTAAATTCGTAAATTGTAGCGCCTAAAATTGCTCCAATTATTGGCCCGATTATTGGCACAATAAATATGCTTAGGTTATTAAAGCCGTGATTTTTAAATCCAGCAAATAAGAGTAAAATTCTTGGTCCCAGATCTCTTGCAGGATTAATAGCATAGCCGTTCATTCCTCCAAAACTTATTCCTATTGCCAAAACCACCGCTCCTATAATAAATGGAATAAATGGATTATCATCGTGTTTTTTTACAAAATCTCCAACAACAGAAATTAAAAACATTAGCAAAAAGGTTCCAAAAACTTGATCAATAAATCCAGGCAAAAATCCAGAAACAGCAGGGAAAGTCGCCATTATACCTTGAGTATTTTCTAGACCAGGATCTATTTCTATCCATTTAGGATAAAATACAACAAGTGTCATTAATGCACCTGTAAATGCTCCTAATATTTGAGCTATAATGTAATGTAAAAGTTTTGAAACGGGAAATTTTCCAGTACTTGCTAATCCTATGCTAACAGCTGGGTTTAAGTGTGCTCCACTAATTCTTGCTGATGTATAAATACCAAAAGTTACACCTAGTCCCCATCCAAATACTATATTTGTATATCCCCCTTTTATTATTTCTCCTGTTATTTCAGGACTTGAGGGAAATAATACTGTCATTGCAACAGACCCAGTTCCTAGAGCTAATAGGATAAATGTTCCCAAAAATTCCGATATGAATTCTTGAAGTTTCGTATAATTCATATTTTATCTCCTTATTTTTACAATAATTTTATTTTTTATTAAAAAGTTTTAATTTTCAATTTTTGAATCTTAATATATTAAATTTTTTAATCAAATTTTGCTGTTTTTTATACAATAGCTAGATTTTTTATATTTTAGCTTATTCTTTCCAAATATAATTAATATTTTTAATTATAGCTTTATAATATTTATATTTAATATATTATTTTTAATTAAGATTAATGTCAATAATTTAAAAATTTTAATTTTTAAATTATTGATTTCTTTCTCCAAATTTGTTTAAGGATTTTTTATTTTATATTAAAATTTTTACATTGGATTTTTTTGATTAATTGAGTTTTTGTTTTAGCAATTCTTTTTTATTAGCTTATATATTAATTGTTTAAGTTATTTTGGAGGTAGACTTGGTGATTGTAATAGAAGGTTTAATTGGGGTAGGAAAAACTACTCTTGGAAATATTTTATCAAATGAATTGAAAGTTCCTTTTTACAGTGAACTTAATAATGATTTTACTTTGGCTGTATTAGATAAATTTTATAGGGATAAATCCAGATGGGCATTCCCAGTTCAAATTAATTTTCTTAATGAGAGGTTTAAGCTAATAAAAGGTGTGTTTAGAACAAAAGGGGGTATACTTGACAGATCTATTTATGGTGATTGTGTGTTTGCGTCTCTTTTAAATTGCGATGGGCATATTTCTGATGAGGAGTATAAAATATATATTGATCTTCTTGATAATATGCTTGAACATTCTCAGCGTCCAAGTTTACTTATTTATCTTGATTGTAGTATTGATGAGGTTGAGCGTAGGATTAAAAATAGAAATAGAAGCTTTGAAATGAATATTCCTAGAGATTATCTTGAGGGTCTTAATAGGAAATATTTGAAGTGGTATAATGAATACAGCTTGTCTTCAAAGATAAAATTTTCTTACGATGATATAAATATTTTTAATGAAGAAGATAAGAATAAAGTGATTTCTTTAATTAGAGATAAACTTGTATTATAATTACTTGTAGTAGATTGACATTCTTTTATTTTAAAGGTTGAGTGTTAATGGAGGTTCTTATGGGGAGATTATTTCTTCTGTATTTTTTATGCTCTTTTGTTTTTTTAAATTTATTTGCTCAAGGTAGTTCTTCTTATGCTGATAAGCAAAAAGAGCTTGCTATTTTTTATTATGAGGTTGGTCAAAGGTATATAAATGTTGGCAAAATTAAAAAGGGAAAGCTATTTCAAGCAAAAGCTTTAAAGTTTTATCCAGATTTGAAAAAGGGAGTTGATATCAAGCTTGCAGTTAAAGAGCTTGATGCTAGGATTAAAGATGATAATTCCAAGGTGGTTATGCTTGAGGATGTTAAGCTTGAGGAGATACCAGGAATAGTGCACGAAAAAATAGAAATCAATGATTTTACAAATGCTCCTAAAATAGAATATCTTGCTGAAAGAGAAAGAAGCAAAAATCAAGATAAAATTATTAAGTTTCAATTTGGAAAGTTTGCAAGAGCTTTAATTTCTCAGAAATTTGATTTGTTTAACTCTGTTATTGCAGATAAAGTTGATGTTATGGGTCAATTTGAATCAAAAGATGATTTTATATCAGCTTTATCAAGAGCTTCATCTAAGGTTGATGCAGATGAGTTAGAGTATTTATCAGTTGATGATTATTACGATTTAAAGTCTTTGAAAATTTCAAAATCCAATGATACTGCTTTTGCTGTTAATGTGAATACCAAGAAAAATGATGTTACTAAAAATTTTCCATTTTGGAAAGAGCATCAGACTTTGATTTTTACCAAAGAGGATGATAATAATTGGTTTTTATCTTCAATAAAGTGAAATCTTAGCGTTATAATTAAAAACATTATCATTAATATATGTATAAACGAGTCTCCAATTTTTTCATAGATAGTTGTAAATGTTGGGGACAGTTTTACAGTTGATAATAAGTAGCCTTTTTTAAAAGTTTCTAATCTTTTAATGCTTTCTCCGTATTCATTGATTATTGCAGTAATTCCTGAATTTGTAGCTCTAATGGTTTTGATTCCATTTTCAATACTTCTAAATTTAGCCACAACAAAGTGTTGCCATTCTGCCGAATTTGTTTTTGACCAAGAATCGTTTGAAAAATTTAGCAATGTATTAGCGCCTTGGATTTTATAAAACCTTGAAAGTTCTGGAAATGCATCGTCATAACATATTAATGGAGCAAATTTAAATTTTTTCAGTTTTAATATTTCAATTTTATTTCCTTCAAGCTGTCCCAAGATTCTAAAATTTTTTTTAAAAAATTTTCTTACAAATTCATATTCGTAAAATGGAATTTTTTCTGCAAAAGGGACTAAGAATATTTTGGAGTATATGTTTGCAATGTTGAGGTCTGGCTCTATCATATAAATAGAGTTTTGTTGAATTCCTATAGTTTTATCGACATTTGAGGGAGCTCCAATAGCAAATGGGATTTTTCTTTCTTTTATAAAATTTTTCAGTTCATTATGTAGGTCATAGTTTTTAAAGTATTGGTCTTCTTCGCTAAAAGGGTAGGTTAATACCCCTTCGCTCCAGACCACAAATTCTATTTCTGGATTTTCTTTTAAGGCTTGTTCTGTAATTGTAATAGAATCTCTTATTCCTTTTTTATCATTTCCAGGCAACCATGGGTCAGTGTTGAGCTGAATAGCTGCAATGTTTAGGCTATCTATTTCTTTTGCTAATAAGTTTTTTAGTTCTATTTTTTTAAGCATTCCGTAAGTAAAAGATGTTGTTATTAGCAATATTGGAAATATTGTGTTTAGCAAATTTGTTTTGTTTTTATGGATTAAAAAGTCCGCAATTCCTGAGTTTAAAAAGTAGACTGCAAATGATACAAAAAATACACCAAAAATGTCTGCTACTTGAATTAAATCGTTGAAGTTATTTACGGTGAAAGCCGCAAGTCCCCAGGGATATGCTAAAAATCCAATTGATCTTGAATAATCATAAAATGTAAAAAGCATTGTTATTACTATTGTCTTATTTTTAAAGCTTTTTAAAGAGTAATAAAGACAATAACCCAAAATTAATGAATATGGAATATATCCTATTATTACTCCTATGAATGTAATCCATCCAAATGCATGAAAAAATCCAAGCCAAAAATTTTGCAAGCTATTGGCTATTATAAAGTAAAATACTGTTAATCTTATTAATGTTTTTTTATCTTCTAGTTTGTTTAAGGCTATAAAAAGCGGTACATAAGCAACAAATCCTAGGATTGAATATCCGGTTTCTTTAATTTCATTTGGAATTGCAAGTGTTGTAAGAATTCCTGAAAATGCGGCTAGGCAAAAACATCTAGTTTTCATTTTTCCTCTTTTTTACTATTATTAGTAACATAATGATGTAGTATATTAAACATTATCATTAATAATTTTATATGATAGCATTAATTTTTTTGTATTATTTTTGGAAAAATTATGCTTATAATAGGTCTTTAAAGAGTAAGGGGATTATGTTAATTTTTGGTTTTATTGGTTTGTTTTTTTTAAATCTTTTTAGTTTGCATGCTCAAGGAATAGTTACCAATAAAGATGCTCAAGAAGAGTTTAAATGGGCTCTTAATTCCTATAATAATGGAATTTATGATGATGCTCTTTTGTCTTTTAAAAAAATTTTAAGCTTTGATCCTAATAACCTTGATTATCATTTTTGGACTGGTAATGTTTATTATAGACTTGGTTATGTTGAAGAGGCTTTAATGGAATGGAGAAATTTAAAAGATCAAGGTTATAAGGTCTCTTACCTTAGGCATTTGATTTCTACTATTGAGCAAAGGAGAGGTATTTTTTCAAATTACGAACTTAATTTTAAAAAACTTGTAAAAGTTGCTTCCCTTGATAATTCTATTTATAAAAGACCACACGGGTATCAGATTACATCTTTGAGGGCTGATAAGTATGGTGGATATTATGCTGCTAACTTTGTAGGTAATGAAATATTGTATTTTGATGTTAATAATAATGTTAATGCTTTAGTTAAGGATGGATTTAGTTATTTAAAATCACCTTATGATGTTGTTGAAGCTAATAATTTACTTTATGTGACTCTTTATTCAAGTGATGAAATTGGCGTTTACGACAAAGTTCTTGGCGTTAAAAAGAGATCTATTGGAAAAAAAGGCACAAAAGATGGCGAATTGCTTGCTCCTCAGTATATGGCCATTGATAAGAGAAACTATATTTATGTAAGCGAGTGGGGTAATAAAAGAGTGAGTAAATTTGGACTTGAGGGTGATTTTATTCTTCATTTTGGTTATAGAACTTCGGGTTACAAGGGGCTTTTAGGTCCTACAGGTATTACTTACTTGAATGAAAACATTTATGTTGCAGATTCTTTGAGAAACACTATTGAAGTTTTTGATACTAGTGGCAATCATTTGTATTCAGTTTTTACTTCTATTGAAGGAATAGAGGGTCTTAGCAGTGATTCTGCTGGCAACAATATTATAATATCTTCAAAAGATGGTGTTTATAAATACAATATTGCTAAAAAAACAATTACAAAAATTTTAAAAGCAGATAAAGTAAATTCTAAAATTTCTTCATCTATTTTGGATGCCAATAATCAGATGATTGTATCGGATTTTAATAATGCCAATGTTTCAGTTTACAAGAGTGATTCAAGCCTTTATGACAGTTTAAATGTTGACGTTAGGAGAATAGTTAGACTTGGTGGACCTAAAATTTACGTTGAGCTTAATGTTAGCAGTAAAAGCGGATTACCAGTTGTTGGACTTAAAAGTGAAAATTTTTCAATTGCAAATGAAAATTATTACATTGTAAATCCCAAAGTGGCTTACAATGTAAATGCTTCAAAAGACATTAATATAGCGGTTGTTTTTGATAAATCTTCTTATATGAAAAATTATGATCTAGATCAAATAGTAGGTCTAAATGCTTTAATAGAATCGTCAAAAAATAAAAACTTTAGTTTTATAAATGCAACAAGTGTGCCTATTATAGATAATATTGAAAGTTTGACAAGTAGCATTAAAAACACAAGTTCTCTTGGTCCTTATAGTACAGATCCTGTAAAAACAGATGTTAGTTTGAAGCTAGCAGGTTCCGGGCTTATGTCAAAAAGCTCAAGAAGGGCAGTAGTTTATTTTAGTGGCGGTGTTTTAAATCATAAAGCTTTTGAAAAGTACTCTTTAGATACAATAGTAAGCTACTATAAAAATAATGATATAAGGTTTTACTTGATATTATTTGGCAACGATCCTGTTAATAGTAAGCTTGAGTATTTAGTTAATGAAACAGGTGGAGCTATAATTCCTTTTTCATCTTATGAAGGAGTATCCAAAGTTTATGATTTAATTTTAGAACAAAAAACAGGTACTTATTTGCTAGAATATTATTATCCAGGCCCCCAAGAGCCTAATAAATATTTCAATTTATCTGTTGAAGCAAATATAAATCAACAAACAG
Source organism: Borreliella garinii (assembly GCF_001922545.1). Taxonomy (NCBI): domain Bacteria; kingdom Pseudomonadati; phylum Spirochaetota; class Spirochaetia; order Spirochaetales; family Borreliaceae; genus Borreliella; species Borreliella garinii. The sequence goes on from NZ_CP018744.1 coordinate 666,077, forward strand.
GAAGAGGAGAGTTTGCATATTTTATTAATTAGATTGTTTTTTGATTTTAGGGGCTTGAACTATGAAACTTAATGCGGGGATTGTTGGACTTCCCAATGTGGGTAAATCTACTTTATTTTCATCGTTGACATCATCCAAGGTTGAGATTGCGAATTATCCTTTTTGTACTATTGAGCCAAATGTAGGAATAGTAGAAATTCCTGATGAAAGGCTTTTGAAAATCTCAGAGTGCATTGTTCCACAGAAAATTATTCCTGCTGTTATGGAATTTGTGGATATTGCGGGTCTTGTTAAGGGAGCATCAACAGGGGAAGGGCTTGGTAATAAATTTTTGGCTAATATTCGAGAAGTTTCTCTTATTGTTCATGTTGTAAGATGTTTTGAAGAAAAAAAGGTTATTCATATTAATGATGATATTAATCCTGAAAAAGATATAACTACAATCAATGTTGAGCTTTGTCTATCAGATCTTGAGACTGTTCAAAAAAGCCTTCAAAAACAAGAAAAAAATGTTAAAAGCACCGATAAAAAAATTAGCGAATCCTCTAAGGCAATTGTTTCAATGTTAAAAAGACTTGAAGATCATTTAAGCAATATGAATCCTGCTATTGAGTTTAAATTTGATGATTTTGAATACAGCTTTATTAGATCATTAAATCTTTTGACTTTTAAAAAAGTTTTGTATGTTTGTAATGTTGATGAAAATTCACTTAGTGGTAATAAATATACAGATATTGTAAAAAATATTGCCTTAAAAGAAGGGAATGATTTTTTAATCTTGTGTGCCAAAATTGAAGCCGAGCTTGTTGAAATAAAGGATATATCTTATAAAAATGAAATGTTAGAATCATTTGGAATAAATGATAGCGGCCTTAGTAATTTAATTAAAAAAGCCTATTATACTTTAGGACTTAGAACCTATTTTACAGCAGGTTTACAAGAAGTTAGAGCTTGGACATTCAAACAGGGCATAAAAGCCCCTAAAGCTGCTGGAATAATTCATAGTGATTTTGAAAGGGGTTTTATTAAAGCAGAAGTTTATTCTTGTGAAGATTTGTTTAAATTTCAAAGTGCTCAAAAGCTAAAAGAGAAGGGACTTATTAGGATTGAAGGCAAAGAATATCTGGTAAGAGATGGAGATGTAATCTTTTTTAAATTTAATGTTTAGATTTATTTTATATTATGGGTAATTTATTTTTCAATAATATAAGATTAATCAGTTTGTTTGTTTTTAATATTGCGATTTGTTTTTTTTATTTGTTTTTTTATGATAAAAGTTTTTTTTACTTTGTTCTGGCGCTTCTTTTAGTAAATTTTTTTTTAATTCTTTTTTATTTAAAATATTTTTGTTCTATCTCTTTTAAGGGCCCCAGGATTTATTATAAGGGCATTTTCTTAGGCTATGATTTTTATTTTGATGACATTATTTCTTTTGAAAAAAGATTGTCAGACAATGTTTTGATTTTGAAATTAAAAAATAAAAAAAAAATTAAGATTTGTTTTTTAATAGGCAATGGTTCTAGTGAATTATTCAAAGAGCTTAAATTTAAAAGAAAAGATTTATTTATCCCAAAATTGGAAAATTTTCCAATACGATATTATTTATCTTATTCTTATCTTTTCATGTTTTTAGCTCGCATTATGATTAGTTTATTTGTTTATTATATTTCATTAAGCAATATATTTATTTTTTTATTTATTTGTTTTATTGACATTAAAGTTTTGTTAGGTGATTTTTCAGTTATTAGCAATATAGTATTGTTTTATGAATTTAGGAAAGATTCAATTTATGAAAGGAAAATCTTTAAAAGTGAAATTTATTTTTATGAATTTTTTGAAAAAATTTTTATTTCTAGGGAATTTGAATTTAACAATAACAATTATTTATGCTTTTCCTATAAAGGGAATCATCCAACAAAAAAGGTATATATTTTGAATAAAAAAATTGCTTATTCCATGCAAAAGGTTTTTGAATATGTTAATCAAAACTATCATGCTGAATTAACTTAAGCTTTGATTGACTATATTTAAATTAGTTGATATATTAAAATTATTGTTTAATAATATTAAGGAGTATCACTTGAGAAAAAATGCATCTGCATTGAAGCGCTCTCGTCAAAATTTAAAAAGAAAGATTAGAAATGTAAGCGTAAAAAGTGAATTAAAAACAATAGAAAAGCGCTGTATCAATATGATTAAAGCGGGCAGAAAAGACGAAGCTATTGAATTTTTTAAGTTTGTTGCAAAAAAACTAGACACTGCTGCTAGAAAGCGAATAATTCATAAAAATAAGGCTGCTAGAAAAAAATCTCGTTTAAATGTTTTGCTATTAAAGTAAGGAAATTAGTTTATGTCTTTTTCAAGAAGACCGAAGATTACTAAATCAGATATTGTTGATCAAATATCTTTGAATATTAGAAATAATAATCTAAAATTAGAAAAAAAATACATAAGACTCGTAATAGATGCTTTTTTTGAAGAGCTTAAAGGTAATCTTTGTTTAAATAATGTTATTGAGTTTAGATCTTTTGGTACATTTGAAGTTAGAAAAAGAAAGGGGCGTTTAAATGCGCGTAATCCTCAAACAGGAGAATATGTTAAGGTTTTAGATCATCATGTTGCGTATTTTCGTCCAGGCAAAGATTTGAAAGAGAGAGTGTGGGGTATTAAAGGTTAAATGCCGGTTAACATGGTAGATTCTTATAAATGGGATTGCAAGCTGGATGCTAGTTTAACTTTTAGAGGAAAATTAAAATTTGAAGGAACTTTGTATCTCGATTCTTCTTTTGAGGGTGAAATATCTTCGAAAGGGGGTGTGCTTTTTATTGGTAAAAACAGCAAGGTTATCACCAATGTGGTAATTTGTGATACATTAATAGTAGAAGGAATTTTGAAGGGCAATGTAAATGCCGCTAGTAAAGTTTATTTAAATAGCGGTTGTAAAATATATGGGGATGTAAAGACAAAAAAAATATTTATTAATGATAACATAATTTTTGATGGTAAGTGTGAAATGATAAAGTCTAGTGAAATTGTAGATTTATTTTCTTTCACCGTTTCACAAATAAAAGATACTTTGCAATAAGGTCGGTGTTTTTTATTAATTAATAATAAGTAGATTTTTATAAAATCCTTTCTCAAAAATTTAATTCGTAGAGGAAAATATGGATAAAAAAAATGTTGGATTTGATTTGGAAAGTGAAATAAGGCGGTTGGATGTTTCTAAAGAGTTTAAAATTGAAGATAATTTGAAAAAAAAAGTAGTTAAAGTTGTTGCTAAAAAGGATTCTGCATCTAATGTGACAAAATCTGCAGATTTAAGTAGCGCAAAGGATTCAAACGGTGTATTATTTTCTGAATTTGACTATGATATTCCTGCTTCAGGTTTAGAAAATAACATTAAAACTTTAGAGCAAAGCAATATCATAAAGTTTTTTAATGGTAAAGATTATGTAGAGATTGAAAAACTTTATGATAAGCCAATTACAGAGGTTAGAAAAATTGTTGAAGGTCTTGGGACCAATCATACCATTGCTGTAACAATGAAAAAAACCGAATTAATATTTTTATTGGTAAAAATATTAAGTGAGAACAATATTAATGTTTTATTTACAGGCGTGCTTGATGTGCTTAGTGATGGTTACGGTTTTTTAAGAACTGCATCAAATTCTTATCTTTCAGGAGGTAATGATGTTTACGTTTCCCCTTCTCAGATTAGACTTTTTAATTTAAGGACCGGTGATATTTTATATGGGCAAATTAGATCGCCTAGAGATGGTGAGAGATTTTTTGCCATGGTTAAAATTAAATCTATCAATAATCAAGATCCTACATTTGCCCAAAACAGAATACCTTTTGATAATTTAACACCTCTTTATCCTAATATTAAATTGAATCTTGAATATGAAAATTGCAATATTTCTACAAGACTTATTAATCTTTTTTCACCTATAGGTAAGGGACAAAGAGCTTTAATAGTTTCTCCTCCAAAAGCGGGAAAGACTACCTTGCTTCAAAAAATAGCTAACGCAATAACTACTAATTATTCGGATGTTATTTTGATGATATTGCTTATTGATGAGAGGCCAGAAGAAGTTACAGATATGATTCGCAGTGTTAAAGGCGAGGTGATTGCATCTAATTTTGATGAACAGGCTAGTAGGCATGTTCAGGTAGCAGAAATGGTTATTGAAAAGGCAAAAAGGCTTGTTGAAAACAAAAAAGATGTTGTTATTTTACTTGATTCTATTACAAGGCTTGCAAGGGCATATAATCAAACTATGCCAACTTCTGGTAAAATTTTATCGGGTGGGGTAGATTCTAATGCTCTTCATAAACCAAAGAGGTTTTTTGGATCTGCTAGAAATATTGAGGAAGGCGGAAGTTTAACTATTATAGCTACTGCTTTGGTTGATACTGGAAGCAAAATGGATGAAGTTATTTTTGAAGAATTTAAAAGTACCGGTAATATGGAATTAATTCTTGATAGAAGTTTGGCAGATAGAAGACTTTTCCCCGCCATTAATATTAAAAAGTCAGGTACCAGAAAAGAAGAGTTACTGTTAAGTGAAGAGGAGCGTTCTAAGATTTTACTTATTAGAAGAATACTAGGAGGCGTTGATGATTATGAGGGAGTTGAAGTTTTAATAGAAAAGATGAAAAAAAGCAAAAATAATGAGATTTTTTTAAAGACTATGAGCAATGGTAATTAAATAAATTGACATTATTTCTAATGTAAATTAAACTTTAGTGAAGGTTAAGAGGAAGGTTTTATGAGAAAAGGTGTACATCCTAAAAATAATTTAGTCGTATTTAAAGACGGATCAAATGGAGCAATGTTTTTAACCAGGTCTACTTTGAATTCAAAGGAAACTATTAAATATACTGATGGAAAGGAATATCCATTGATTACTGTGGAGATTACAAGTAGATCACATCCTTTTTATACTGGTCAACAAAAGTTTGTTGATGCAGCAGGAAGAATTGATAAATTTAATAAAAGGTATAAAAAGTCCTAAAAATTAGTTTTTTTGTATGAAATTTTGAGGAAATATTAGTAAATTTTTTTTACTTTATATTCTTTTCCTATTAATTTTTCCAGATTGTTTTTTTCTTCTTCATATTTTTGATTATTTACTAAAGATGCAACGCTATTGTGTTGTCTTATTTGTATCAGAATCTTTTCTGATATTTCTTTAATATCTTGAGGTGTAATTGTAAAATAGGCATTTCTAATGTCTTGTCTTAAGCTGTCACTAATATTTAACATTTTTCTTTTATAGCTTTGTAAAGCTTCTGTAGCTTTAGTTTTTACGTAGATATTGGTTCCTATTAAACCTACTAAATAGGTATAAATCTCTTCATTTGTCATTTTATTATTGGCTAATTCTTCTAAAGAGTTTTCAAAAGCTTGGTACGTTTTGATGAAATTTGGGTCTCTGTAGGACGCAAAAGAGAAAATCCCGTTAGCTATCGATGCGCTTGCTCCATATGCACCGCCTATTACCCTTATTTTTTCCCAAAAAATTCCACTTCTTAATATATGCTCTAAAAAATTTGCTTTTGGATAATTCTCATCGTTGATTTTGTAACTGGGGAAACATATAGCGTTGAAAGCTACTTTTGATTGAATAATTATTATTTCTTTTAATGTTTTATTGTTTGTCTCAATATTAAGTAATTCATCGCAATAATTATTATTCTCTTTTAGGCTTTCTTTTAGATGAGACACTTCATTTTCCAAGCTTTTAAGAATATCGTCAGTGTTGCCCATTATAAGTGCATATAGATTGTTTTTTAAGATTATTTTATTTTTTAAATTGTCTAATTTATTTGCGATTTCTTTTAAAGACTCTGTATCGGTTTTTATTTTTTGCCAAAATTCTCTACCTGTTATTCCATTTTGTAATTCTTTTAAATATTCATTTAATTTTAGCTTTGATTTAGATCTTAATATTGCTAAAAGATGTCCTTTGGGTATTAATAAGGATTTAAAATCGTTTTTCAAGCTTAGTGTTATTTCTTTCAATCTCTCATAATCATGGAAGTTAATATTAATTAAAATTTCTTTTATCAGTTCAAATGAATCTTTAACTTTATGGTTAAAGGATTTAAAGCTAATATTAAATGAATTTAAAATGTTTCCATTAATATCTTCATCGTAACTTTCAGATATATTTATTTGTCCCAAAGTATTTTGGATTTTATTGTTAATGTCTATGTAAGAATAGTTTTTTGTAGATAAATCTTGGAGAGCTCTTTTAAATAAAGATAGGTATATATAATCTTCTTTTTCTAAAAAATTTAGTTTAAAAAATAAGTTTACATTAAAAATATTGTTATTCTTAAATTTAAAAGAATGTAAATTTAGTTCTTTTATTTCATTGAGATCTAAGCTTTTTTCTATTTGTTTTGGCAAATCTTCTATTTTTAGTAAAGGAAGTTTTGCTATATCTGCCTTAGAGTCTTTTTTATTTTGATATTTTTTAAACTGATTATAGTCTTTTTTAAATTGTAAAAATTCTTCTGGATTCTGTTTAATTGCAATTTCCTTTGTCATTAATTTTTTTTCAATTTCTTCTTCCATTTCTTTTTCTGTATCATATGATGGAATAAAGCTTATTAATGTATAATGATTGTTACATATTAGATATTTTTCGATTAAATTTTCGAAGTAATAAATTCCTTTTTCCAATTTATTTGTAATTTCATTTATATAGTAGCTTGTTTCTAATGTTTTTATTGGATGCATCCCATTTAGCCATCCTTTGAAACTTTTTATCATTAAGGCGATAGGGTGATTTTGTCCTTTTTCTTCTTTTAGAGCGAATTCGTAGCCAAAAAGAATTCCTTTTATTAGTTCTTTTGGAATTTTATTTTTTACTAAATTTTTAAGTTCACTGAAAATTAAATTTTTAAATTCTTTTTCTTTTTTTTCAACAACATTTTGAAGTCCAAATGAAAAAATGGATTCTTTTAAATCTGTATTGATTCCGCTAATATGGGCTATATCTTCGCCAAGCCCGCTTTTTAAGATATTGATTATGAATGGACAAGAATCATCTAAGAGTATTTCTGAGAGAATTTCAAGACCAATGCTGTCTTCAATATTGTTAATTTCTGCGCAAAGCCAATTTATTATGTATACCCCAAGAGTATTATCGTTTTCTTTGGGGATTTTGTATGTTAATTTTTTTCCTTTTTCCCATCTTTTAACTTTTTCTATGTCAATAGAAACATTGCTTTTTTCTTTTTTATAAGGCCTTATTATATATTTTTCAATGAAATTTAGATTTTTTTCAGTCTGAGTGTTGCCGCATAAAAATATTTTACAGTTTTCAAGTGTATAATATTTTTTATAAAAATCTAAAAAACTTTCATAAGTAAGGTCAATAATATTTGTTGGGATTCCACCTGAATCGTATTTATATGCTCCCTCCTCAAAAAGAGAGCTACTTGCTATTTCGTTGATTAGAGAATTTTTATTTGAGTAGCTTCCCTTCATTTCATTAAAGACAATTCCAGATACTTTAAAATCTTTTGGATTTATATTATATCCTTCTTGCATAAATGACTCTTTTTTAAGCAGTGGGTGAAATATAGAATCGGCATAGATATTGAATAAATTAAAATAGTCTTTTTCAATTGTGGATGCTGCTGGGTAAATAGTTTTGTCTGGAAATGTCATTGCATTTAAAAATGTGTTTAGACTTCCCTTTAATAGGTAAAGAAATGGATCTTTTATTTTATATTTGTTAGAACCACAAAAAATTGTATGTTCTAAAACATGTGCAACTCCGGTATTGTTTGAAGGTATTGTCTTGAAAGCTATGCAAAATGCATGTTCTTTAAAAGAATCACTTTTTAAGTGAAATACTTCAAGGCCGCTGTCATGTTTAAAATAAAATCCTTCTGCATCATATTCTTCTAAATAAGTTTTCGAAATTAATTTGAAAATTTTTTTCTTTTTCATTTATGCTTTTAATCCTTATTTTACAAATTTTGCTATTTCGTTTTCATTAAATTCAAATATGTTTTGGAACTCCTCGGTGTCGTCTAGTTTAAATGTGTATTCAGGAAATTTAATAATAATTTTTTTGTTTTCAAAATAAATTACTGCTTGCTGTAAATCAAATAATAATTCGTTAGGTAAAATTTTTTCTTTAATTTTTTTTATAAAAAATGGGAATGCTTCATCTGTTTTAATTATGTCGTCAATATTATAAATATAATTTCCTTTATCTTGAATGTAATAGCTTCTGTAATTTGTAATAGGACTGTCATGGATTTCTTGAGTTGCAATAAGTATTATTGTATAAGTATTGTATCCATGGTAAATTTCATAGTCTATTTTTAAGCTAAATTTTTTATCCTTAGGTTCAAGCTCTTTACTAACAATATCAAGTCTTGCTACGTTTTGGCTTACATATTCAGTAAGCTCAGTATTTAATTCCTCAAGATTTCCTTTTTCTTTTCCTTCAATTATTAATTTAGGTATTCTAATGTTATATTCATAAAATTTTGATTCTTCTTTTGAACTCATTGGAGTTATTATTAAAGAATTCATTTTGTGGCTATTTGAGCTAATATCTTTAAAATTGATCTTGGTTAATTTTTTTGTACATCCGTTAAAAATCATTAATGTAGATATTAACGCAAAAGTTGATTTTATTGTTCTTGGGTTTAGCATATGATGGTTTCTCCCTGCAATATTTATTCTAATCCTACTATAAGATATTATATAATAACCTTGATATGAATTAATATTATTTATAATTTTGTTTAAAAATTTTACTTAAGACATACCTTAGGAGATAAGATGCTTGATTTTAAATTTATTAGAGATAATCTTGATCTTGTTAAGAAAAGTATTAAAGCAAGAGGTCTTGTTTTAGATATTGATAAATTAGTTTATCTTGATGATAAGAGAAAAAAAATAATTACCAAAATTGGTGAGCTTAATGCAAAAAGAAATGAAAATTCCTCTAAAATGCGAAAAAATCTTGACAATGTTTTAAAAAGCTCTTTAATGGAAACCGGGAAAATTTTAAAAAAACAGCTTATTGATTTAGAAGAAGAGCTTAAAAAAATATCTTTTGATTTTGATCTTGAAAATAAGCGAGTGCCTAATATTTTGTCACCTGATGTGCCTATTGGCAATAGTGAGGAAGACAATTTTGAGATAAAAAAAGTGGGTGTTGTTCCAAAATTTGACTTTAAGCCAAAAGATCATTTAGAGCTTGGCAGAGATTTGGATCTTCTAGATTTTGACAGAGCACGTGAGGTTAGTGGGAGTAAATTTTATTATCTTAAAAATGAAGCAGTTTTTTTAGAAATTGCTCTAATTAATTTTTCTTTAAATAAATTAAGAGAAAAAGGTTTTGATGTTTTTATTACCCCTGATATTGCAAGAGAGTTTATAGTTGATGGTATTGGTTTCAATCCTCGTGGGGACGAAAGCAATATTTACAAGATTGAAAGTACAGATAAATACCTTGTAGGCACTTCTGAAATTACGCTTGGTGGTTATTATTATAATAAAATAATAGATCTCACTTTGCCAATAAAAATGGCAGGATTTTCACATTGTTTCCGAAAAGAAGCTGGAGCATATGGGCAGCTTTCAAAAGGCCTTTATAGAGTTCATCAGTTTAGCAAGGTGGAGATGTTTTGTTTTTGTAAGGCAGAAGAATCTCAGATTATTCATGACGAATTTTTAAGTATTCAAGAACAAATTTTTACTGAACTTGAGATTCCTTACAGAGTTTTAAATATTTGTTCTTTTGATCTTGGTTCGCCAGCTTATAAAAAATATGATATTGAAGCATGGATGCCAGGAAGAGATGGTAAGGGCAGCTATGGAGAGGTTACCTCAACGTCAAATTGTACAGATTATCAGTCAAGAAGACTTAAAATTAGATATAAAGATCAAGATGGGCAAAATAAATTTGCGCACATGGTAAATGGAACAGCAATAGCTACAACTAGAGTTATTATTTCTATACTTGAAAACTTTCAAGATCAAAAGGGTGGAGTTAGAATTCCTAAAAGTTTGGTTAAGTATACAGGTTTTGATTACATTCCTTTTAAGAATTAGAATTTAGTATTTTTTCTGGCAATTTTTCCATAGCTTTTAGCAATATTTCATGTTTTTTTAAGTTTTTTGGAAATGGTGCTGTTAAATTTTGTCTAAATTTTCTAGCTCCTTCTTTGGAAAATATTATTCCCATAAGATGTTTAAATAATATATTTATTGACAAATAATTTTCGTATTCTTTAACATATTCTACCATTTGCATCAATATGTCTTTTCTTGTGGGAATTTTATCAGTTTCGCTTAGGAATTCTCTTGAGGCGTTTGCAATAAAGTATGGATTTTCAAAAGCACTTCTTCCTATCATTACAGAATCAACAAAAGATAAGTGTTTTTTGATTTGCTCTGAGTTATTGATTCCTCCGTTTGTTTCAATAAACAAATTTTTATTCTCTTTTTTTAGATTATATACAAATTCATGTCTTAATTTTGGGATATTCCTATTATTTTTAGGAGAAAATCCTTTTAATATTGCAACTCTTGCATGTACAATAAAATTTTTGATACCAAAATCTGAGATTATTTTAACAAAGTTTTTTACCTCAGAGTAACTTTCATTTTTGTAATCACTATTTAAAAGCCTTATGCCTAATCTATGTTTGATTGAAATAGGCTTATTTGTGTTTTCTTTCATTGTTTTTAAAATTTCACCTACTTGATTTGCATTGCTCATTAGACAAGCTCCACAATTTGCATTTTGGATTTTTAGAGATGGACATCCAACATTAAGGTTGTATTCATCAAAATTGAAATGTTTTTCAAGGATTTGAATGGCTTTAAGAGCATCAAATTTACAGTTTGTTGCTATTTGAATTGCAATTGGAGATTCTAATGGTGTTTGCTTTACAACTTTTTTTACATCACCCATAATTATTGATTTTGCAGAAATCATTGGGGTATATAATGTAACTTTTTTTGATAAAAGTCTTATTAAATATCTGAAATGCTCGTCTGTAATGTTTACCATTGGAGCTATTGATATTTTCCGATTCATTAACATTACATAATATGTTAGAATAAACGAGCTAATTTAACAATTATTTGTTCTTATTTTTAGGAGGAATTGTTATATGGTTGGAAGAAAAGATTTATTTTTTTTACTACTTTTCCTGGGATTGTCAATTATAATTTCTTATGGAATAAAAAATGTTAACACTAAGAATGGTAATTATATTACAAAGGGCATAAGCAAAAAAGAAATCCTCTTAATATCTTCGAGTTTGAATTTACAATATGATTTGAATGGTTATATGGGTAATGGCAGCATCAAAGTGAATAATTTAAAATTATCTAAGATAAAAAACTTTTTTATTAAATGTTGATTTGATGAAGATCATATAAAAACAGGATTTATGAATTTTAATGCGTAGAGTTATAAAAACTTTAATTATAGGTACAATATGTATGTTTCTTTAATTGCCAATACAATCGATTTTGATGAAATCAATTGTATAAATTCCAAAATGCTAGCAGATTTAATCAAAAATGCAAAATTATTAGTTTTGGAATTTACAAAATATTCTGGTTTTAAATTAGGTAAAATTTAAAATGCAAATCAAGAATACTTTGAATTTTTTTTTAGTTGACGGAAGCTTTGGCAACCAAAAGCTTTATCCCCAAAAAATATTAAGTATTGTTGCAACCATTTCTTATTATTTAGATTAATATGTATTAGAGGAAATTAAATGGAGTTTTTATATTCTGATGAAGAGAAGTATTTAAAAAATAGATTTTTTGATTTTTTTAATATGAATATAGATAAAGATAAATATACAAGTATTGGAATTTGTGGTGGTAGAAGTATAGGCACCTTTTTAAGTGTTTTTCTTGAACAAAATTTTTCTTTTAGAAGATCACATTTTTTTTTAGTTGATGAACGATGTGTTCCGTTGAATAACGAAAATAGCAATTATAATCTTTTAAATAAAATTTTTTTTTCCAAAATGGTTGATAAAAATTTAATAAGCATTTCCAAATTTCATACTTTTGTTTATAACGAAATAGACGAAACCACAGCTATTCATGACTATAATATTGAATTTAATTCTAGGTTTAATATTTTTGATTTTATTTTAGTTTCAGTTGGCGAGGATGGTCACATTGCATCGCTTTTTCCTTCAAGAAAACTGTTGTTTTCAGATTTAGAAGGTTATCAGTATGAATACAATTCTCCCAAATTTCCTAGTAAAAGAATAAGCTTGACGCCAAAATCTTTGTTTAATGCAAAAGCTATTGTTTTGTTATTTATGGGCGTTGACAAAAAGCGTGCTTTAGAAAATTTTTTAGGTTTTAATAGTTCTGTTAATGAATGTCCAGCTAGACTTCTAAAAGAGCATCCCAATTTATTAGTTCTTACAAATATTAAAAGAGATGAAAGTTATGCAGGATCCTAGGCTTTCCAAGTATAAAAATACTAAAAATTTAAGCAAAAAAACTGTTGAAGAAATTGATACTTTGAGTTTAAATAAAAACTTTTCCGATTCAGAGATTCAAGGTTCTATGCTTAGATCTTGGATAAGTCTTATTAAGGGTAATAAAAATAAAGCATCTGTTGAGTCTAAATCCGATAATATTAATAATTTAAAGCCAGGGTTTATTCGCAAAGAGAGTAAGGTTACAAAGATTGCAAAATATTTTTTGGCTATTGGGCTTGAAAAATCTGCAAAGATTATGTCTGAGCTTGATGATTCGGACATAATCTTAATTACCAGAGAGATTTCAAAGATTAGCTATATTGCTCCAGAAGAAAAAGATCACATTATTAAAGAATTTGAAGAGTTGATAAGAAATGAAAAAAGATATGTTAAGGTTGATGATAACTTTGCTTATGAATTATTAAATAAAACTTTAGGAAAATCTAAAGCAAAATCAATTTATAAAAAAGTTACTGGCAATGATATTTTTATTCCTTTTGATTATTTATCTCAAATTGAGCATGAACAACTTTGGGCATTAGTTAAAGATGAGAATATTAAAACGCTTGTCATATTGTATAATTATTTAAATAAAGATCAAAAAAAGTATGTTTTTTCAATGCTGGAAGAAAAAGATAGAAGAGAGTTTATAAAAGATCTTGCTAAGCCAAGGCAATTGAGCATGGAGACAATAGAGGCAATTTCGAATAAACTTAAAGACAGATTTAAGATGCAAGGGAGGCTTAAGACAGATAAACTTGATGGATCTAAGATACTTGTTGATATTTTAAGCTATATGGATTCTAATGAAGAGAAAAATCTGCTTAATAAGATTAATATGCGGGATTTAAATCCTGTTGTGGATAGTGAAATTCGAGAAAAAATATTTGATATTAATGTAATATTGAGAATCATGGATAATGATTTGCACAATATTTTAAGAGAGTTTACAGATAAAGAGATTGCAATTATTGTTAAAGATAAAACCGATGAGGTTAGAGATAAAATGCTTTCAAATGTTTCAAAAAGACGTAAAGAAATTATTTTAGACGAAGAAGCTTTTTTAGGGAAAATAAGTAAAAAGGATTTAAAAACCATGACATCATCTTTTGTTAATTATATTAAAAATTTGACTTTAAAAGGTGATTTAGTAATATATAGAAAAAATGAGGAATTTATTTAATGACACTTGATAAGTTGCGTAAAAAATATATTGATTTTTTTAAATCAAAAAAACATTTTGAAATAATGGGTAAATCATTGGTTCCCGAAAATGATCCTACAGTTCTTTTTAATACAGCCGGCATGCAGCCTCTTATTCCTTATCTTCTTGGAGAAGTACATCCATCAGGAGATATGCTTGTTAATGTTCAAAAATGTTTGAGAACGGGCGACATTGATGAGGTTGGAGATTTAAGTCATTTAACTTTTTTTGAAATGCTTGGGAATTGGTCTCTTGGAGCTTATTTTAAAGAGTATTCTGTAAAGTGTAGTTTTGAATTTTTAACATCTTCTGACTATTTAAATATTCCAAAAGACAGTCTTTATGTGAGCGTCTTTGAAGGCGATCAAGAGATTCCTCGTGATACAGAGACTGCTAAAGTTTGGGAAAGCTTAGGCATTCCTAAAGATAGAATATATTATCTTTCTAAGGCTCATAATTTCTGGGGGCCTGTTGGATCCAAAGGACCTTGTGGCCCAGATACTGAAATATATGTGGATACTGGAAAGATTAAGTGTTCTCTTGATTGCAATATTACGTGTTCTTGTGGCAAGTATTTTGAAATTTGGAATAATGTTTTTATGCAATACAATAAAGATGAAAATGGTAATTACATAGAATTGGATCGAAAATGTGTCGATACGGGAATGGGGCTTGAGAGGACAATTGCTTTCTTGCAAGGTAAATCTTCAGTTTATGATACAGATGCATTTATGCCTATAATAAAGATAATAGAGGTTATTTCTGGTAAAATTTATGGACAAAAAGAAGACGATGATAGATATATTAGAATAATTTCTGATCATGTTAAAGCGGCTTGTTTTATTCTTGCTGACAGCTCTGCTGTTTCCCCCTCCAATTTGGGCCAAGGATATGTTTTAAGAAGACTAATAAGACGATCGATTAGATATGCAAAAAAGCTTGGAATAAAATCTCATTTTTTAGCTGATCTTGTTGATTCTGTAGAGGCTATTTATGGATCTTTTTATAATGAGTTAACAGAAAAAAAAGATTTTATCAAAAAGGAATTGAGCACAGAAGAAGAAAAGTTTTTTAAAACTTTATTTCAAGGCGAACAAGAATTTATTAAAATAACGAGAAATTTATCTTCTAAGACTATTCCTGGCGATATTGCTTTTAAACTCTACGATACTTATGGTTTTCCATATGAAGTAACAGAAGAGCTTGCTTTTGAATATGGCTTTAATATTGATAAGTTAGGTTTTGATGAATATTTTAAAAAGCATCAAAAGGCTTCAAAGAAAGGGAGTGACAAAGTCTTTAAAGGAGGGCTTGCTGATTATACTTATGAGACTACTAAGTTACATACAGCTACTCATTTGCTTCACAAAGCGCTTCAATTAGTACTAGGTGATCATGTCAGGCAAAAAGGAAGCAATATTACTGCTGAGCGATTAAGGTTTGATTTTGTTCATTCTGAAAGGATGACAGATGATGAGATAAAAAAAGTTGAAGAGATTGTTAATTTACAGATAAAAAATTCTTTATCTGTAAAAAAATCTATAATGGAATTAAGTGAAGCTCAAAAAAAAGGTGCTATGGCTCTTTTTGGAGAAAAATATGATAATTTGGTGAGCGTTTATGAGATAGATGGATTTTCACTTGAAGTTTGTGGAGGTCCTCATGTAGAGAATACCAATGAACTTGGTACTTTTAAAATACAAAAAGAACAATCCTCATCTTCGGGTATAAGAAGAATAAAAGCTATTTTGATTGATGAATAAAATTATTTGTTGATTTAGTTGATTTATTTTAATAGGAGGCTTTATGATAAAATCAATTTTGGATTATTTGTTGACTTTGCATCCTGTATTATTAGGACTTTTAGGTTCTACTTTCACCTGGTTTACTACAGCTTTTGGAGCAGGAGCAGTTTTTTTCTTTAGAAAGGTAGATAATAAAGTAATGGACGCTATGCTTGGTTTCTCAGCGGGTATTATGATAGCGGCCAGTTTTTTTTCGCTTATTCAGCCAGCTATAGAAAGAGCTGAAGAGCTTGGATACATTACTTGGATACCAGCAGTTTTTGGATTTCTTGTTGGAGCATTTTTTATATATATTGTAGATGTATTTGTTCCAGATCTTGACAAGCTTACTTTTATTGATGAAGATTTAACTAAACACGGAAAAAAAGATTTTTTACTATTTACTGCTGTTACTTTGCACAATTTTCCAGAAGGATTAGCTGTTGGTGTTGCTTTTGGAGCCTTGGCGTCTAATCCAGATATTCAAACTTTAGTTGGAGCTATGCTTCTTACGCTTGGTATTGGTATTCAAAATATTCCCGAAGGAGCAGCTATTTCTCTTCCCTTAAGAAGAGGTAATGTTGATTTGATAAAATGCTTTAATTATGGTCAAATGTCAGGATTGGTGGAAATTGTAGGGGGTCTTATGGGTGCTTATGCAGTTTATTCTTTTACTCGAATTTTACCCTTTGCTTTGGCTTTTTCAGCAGGAGCTATGATTTATGTGTCTATTGAGCAATTAATACCTGAAGCCAAGAGAAAAGATATTGACAATAAAGTGCCAAGTATATTTGGTGTTATTGGTTTTACATTAATGATGTTTCTTGATGTTTCATTGGGTTGAATTTATCCAAATTTACCACTGATATATTCTTCAGTTTTGGTATTTTTAGGATTAAAGAATAGTTCATCAGTTGGACTTTCTTCTTCAATGCATCCATTAAGGAAAAATGCGGTTCTATCAGATATTCTTCCTGCTTGTTGCATGTTGTGAGTTACAATGATTATTGTGTAACTTTCTTTTAAGTTTATTATTAGTTCTTCAATTTTGCCTGTTGATATTGGATCGAGTGCGGAGGTAGGTTCATCCATTAGTATTACATTTGGTTCTATTGCAAGAGTTCTTGCAATACAGAGTCTTTGTTGTTGACCCCCTGACAAACTTAAGGCATTTGTATTAAGTTTGTCTTTGACCTCGTCCCAGAGTGCAGATTTTTTTAGTGATTGTTCTACTATTTCATCTAGTTTTTTTTTATCTTTTGTTCCGTGAATCTTAGGACCATAGCTTATATTGTCGTAGATAGACATTAAAAATGGGTTAGGAGTTTGGAATACCATTCCTATTTTTCTTCTAAGCTCCAGGATATCGAAATTATTTGAATAAATGTTCTTCCCCTCATATATTACATTACCTTCTATTTTAATGCCTTCAACAAGGTCATTCATTCTGTTGAGAGTTCTTAAGAATGTTGATTTGCCACAGCCAGATGGGCCTATTAAAGCGGTAATACTATTTTTTAGTATTTTAATATTTATTTCGTTCAAAGCCTTAAAGTCTGTATAAAATAGATTTAAATTTTCTGTTTCTATTATAATTTCATTTTTTGGTTTTTCTTTTTCTTTTACCACTTATTTAATCCTATATAATTTATTTATTAAAAATTTTGATGTTAAATTTATTATGAGCACCATTATTACAAGTATTGAAGCTGTTCCAAATCCTTTGTCCAGATGTCCTTCTTGAAATAACATCAGTAAGTGCACAGTCAATGTTCTTGATGGTTCATTTAAATTTGTTGCAAGCCCCAAGTTTGTTCCCATTGTAAAAAGCAATACAGCTGTTTCTCCTAAAGCTCTTCCTATTGCAAGAACTATTCCTGTTAGTATGCCAGGAATAGCTGCTGGAACCATAATTTTAATTATAGTTTCTGTTTTGTTTGCCCCTAAGGCAAATGAAGCATATTTGTATGATTTTGGGATTGTTTTAAATGTTTCTTCGGTTGTTTTAACAATCATTGGCAATATCATTAGGGAGCTTGTTATTGCTCCTGAAAGTATTCCCATTCCAAAAATTGGCACAAAAAATATCAGTCCAAAAAGTCCAAAAATTATTGCAGGAATTGAAGACAGAATGTCAACACTCATAGATAGTATTTTGTAAAATATTTTGTTAGAAGTGTATTCGGCAAGCATTATGCCAGTTCCTATTCCAATGCATATTGAAATAGCAGTTGTTAGTAATATTACATAAAAAGTATTTAAGATTAAGTAAGAAATTCCACCATATGTACCAGAATCTCTTGGAATAGATAATATGAAATTTAAATTTAAAGGACTACTTTTGTCAAAGTAGTGCATTTTAATAAAGGGCGCTTTAATATTTTGAAAATAATGCCAAGGGACAATTGCTAGTGAGCCTTCTGTTTTTTCTATAGTTTGTATTATTTTTTCTTTTTGATCAAGATATTTTATTATTTTTAATTTAATATCCTTTGATATTAAATTAACCCATGTTTCTTTACCTTTAATAAGTTTTTCAACCTCATCAACACCTAGTGTATTGATTATTTCATTTTCATTTTTTGTTAAAGTTTTTTTACTTATTAGGACAGACATAGTTTTTATTTTTAAAGCTTTAATATTGGGATATAACTTAAAATCTAGAGATTCGAATTCTTCTTTTGTTAAATAACTTATAGAGCCTATTGTGCTATTTATAGCTTTAAGTACTTTTTTGATAGATGGTTCTATTTTTATGTATCTTTTATTAAATTCATTGTTTTTGATTAATGTTCTTAGAATAGCTTTGTTAGATGGACTGTTAAGTGAATTGGCAATAGGTATAATATCGATTCCTTGATCTGAAATGCTTCCCCAGTGTGAAATTTTATTATTATATATGTTGTAAATGTCTTCTGTTGAGATTTTATCTACATTGATATTTTTGTTAATAATAAAAGCAATTTGTATTTCTTTGTCGTCTTCTGTTTTAAATGGCACAAATATTTGAGTTTTGTTTAAAAATAAAGTTTGTTTTTTTTTGAAATAAAACAAAGAGTTGTATAATATATACGCTATTAGAAAAATTAATAGTGCTGTTAAAAAATATGCAATAAAATTGATTATAAAGAAATAAAACTTGTTAATCAATTTATTTATTTGAGTTTTGGTCACTTTTTCTTTAACCCTTTATTTGAAGATAGTATAAAATTTTTGAGTAAATTTGTAATTATTGAAAATAGCAATAATACTAGAGCTGTAGAGAAGAGAGCTTCTCTGTGGGTACCTGAAGCGTATCCCATGTCCATAGCAATATTTACAGTTAGTGTTCTAATGGGCGAAAATACATTTTTTATAAAAAGAGGAGAGCCTCCTCCAACCATTAATACTGCTACTGTTTCTCCAATAGCTCTTCCTATTGCTAATATTGTTCCTGCTAAAATGCCTCGACTAGCTGATGGTATTATTACCTTATATATTGTTTGCCAGTCTGTTGCTGCTAATGCAAGAGATGCAAATTTATAAGATTTGGGAACAGCTTTAAGTGATGAATAGCAAACGCTAATTATTGTGGGAACTATCATTATGCTTAATATGAGTGATGAGCTTATTAAATTGTATCCTAGATTGTCTTCTCTTTGAAAAATGTTTTTTATTAAAGTAGCAATAAATGTGCTTCCAAAAAATCCGTAAACTACACTAGGAATTCCTGCTAGAAGCTCTATTACTGTTTGTAAAAATTGTCTATAAAATCCTTTTGCTTTTTCAAGTAAATATATTGCAAATCCCAATCCAATTGGTAAAGCTATTAAAATAGAAAAAAGTGTAGTTAAAAAGGAATTAATAATGAATGCTAAGATACCATAAGATTTTTGTAGATTGTTGGTAGGATCCCAATTCGTGCTAAATAAAAAGTTGAAAATTTTAATTTTGCTATTAATAAACGGCGTTATTCCGGTTTTTAATATAAATACACCTAAAAAAAATATTGATAGAGAGCTTATTATTGCGGATATAAGAATAAAAGATTTGAAAATAATTCCAACTATCTTTCTTTTTGCCTTTAAGCTTAGATACATTTTTTAAAAGAATCCCTTAAAGCTCATGTTAGTGTTAAATTGTATTACTTGACTTAATATTAAGTCAAGTAATTTCCCCTTTAATTTAATTATGTTTTTATCCCTAAAAAGCCTTGTTCTTCAACGATATCTTGTCCGATTGAGCTTGTCATAAAATCAATAAATTGAGTTATGCTTTTATCCTCGTATTTGTTATTTGTAACTATTGTTAAATTTCTTTTAATGGTGTATTTATTACTATTTATTGTTTCTTTTGTAGGGTATGTGCTATTGATAGAAAGTATATTTAAGCCCTTTTCTATTGAATTTTTTGCATATCCAAGACCTATATAGCCTATTGAGTATGGAGTAAGGCTTGTTTTTTCAATTACCTCTCCATTAGATTTTACTACTATTCCGTCTTGTCTAAATTGAGATTCTTCGTGAGTTTTAAATATTTTATTAAGAAGTAGATCTTTTATAGACGAATAAGAACCAGAGGAAGAGTCTCGATTAATAAAGTTGATTTTAGCATCAGGGCCTCCCACTTGTTTCCAATTTTGAATTTTTCCATTTAGTATTTTAGCTAGATTTTCTTCTGTAATATTTGTAATCTTTATTTCAGGGCTTGTGATGAAAATTAAAGCATCATAAGCAAATACAGTTTCTTTTGCTCCTTGTTCAATTTCCTCTTTTGTTAAATCTCTTGATGATATTGCTATTTTATATATTTTGTTAAATAGTCCGTTTATGCCAACACTACTTCCTTGTGCATCGTATGTTACTTTAGTATTATTGTTTATTTTATTATATTTTAAAATCATTTCGTCTAGTATCGGGCTTACAGTTGTAGATCCCCCAATTGATACAATTTTTTCATTGTCCTGATTTTTACAGTTGCATAATAAACTTACTGATAACATAAAAATTAAGATAACAAATTTTTTCATCAAGTAAACTCCTTTGTTTAAGTATATAATAGCATTAATTTAAAATAAGTCAATTATAAATTAACTTTATTGATTAAGTTATAATTGGGGAATAATAGCAAATATTTTAATTTTTTGGTATAAATTACTACTAGATTTATATGTTAAGTTTTGAGAGGTATTTAAATGGCGGTAGTAAAATCTAGTGAAATTGAAAAAGGTTCTTTTTTACTTATTAAAGGAACTCCTCATATTGTTCTTGAAAGAGAATTTTCAAAAACAGGTAGGGGAGGGGCAATAGTAAGGTTAAAGCTTAAGAACTTAAAAAACAAATTTGTCATTAGAGAAACTTTAAAAGGGGCAGATACCGCAGAAGCGATTGAAATTTACGAGGTTAGTGCCCAGTATTTATACAAAGATAAAGATGTTTTGGTTTTTATGGATTTAGAAACTTATGATCAAGTTAGTTTGGACTTAAAGGAAAGTGCCAATTTCCAAGATAAGGTGCTTTTTTTACAGGAGTCTGAAACCTATTCTCTCATAATGTTTGACAATGTGGTTATTGATATTAAGTTAGCTCCAAAGATTGCTTTTGAAGTTGTAGAGGTTGAGGCAGCTGTTAAAGGTGACACTGTAACAAATGCAATGAAAAATATTACTCTTAATACAGGGCTTGTAATAAAAGCGCCGCTTTTTATTAATGTTGGAGATAAAGTTTTAGTTAATTCTGAAACTAAAGAGTATGCAGAGCGGATTAAAAGTTAAATTAATATTGTTTTTTTGTTATGTTGTTTGTTCTTGCGAAATAAATTATCCAGAGATAAAAGAAGTTGATTATAAGGTAAATTATTATTTTACCGAGAATCGTTTAGATTATTCTATGAGTTTTGATTTTGCAATTAAAGTTCTAAATCCAAAAGATGTTTTTAAATTATCAATAGAGAATAAAGACACCAGTGAGTTTATTCAGGTAATTAATAGCAATCATAGCTCTTTTTTTATTGATTCTATTCTTGGCAAGGATATTCTATATTGTAGGGATTTGAGGTTTAATTTTTTTGATGAAACTTTTGAAGATTTTACCTCATGTGTTCGTCTTTTCGATAAGGGCATGAGGGTGTACAGTAGAGAGCTTGTTATTTCTTTAGGTATGTCAAAATATGATTTAGATGATGTTCACAATTATGTATATAAGTCTAAAGATATGGCAATGTTAAATAAGTTAAGTAATTCTAAAGTATTTTTTGTTAAAACCTTTAAAGATAAGGTATATTCTGTTTCTTCAGTTGTTAGAATTGATTCAATAGATGCTTTAGAGATTGATAAAACATTGGATAATTACATAAGTTTTTATTATGTCGAAAAAAATTCAAATCTTTTTTTTAAGGTCAATTTGAAAGATTAAATTGGGCCCACCAGGACTTGAACCTGGGACCTACCGATTATGAGTCGGGTGCTCTAACCAACTGAGCTATGGGCCCTAAGCTTTAATTTATTATATTTATTTTTTATTCATTGTCAAGTTCATTTTGAATAACCTCTATTTTAGAAGTTAATGCATCTAATTTGTTGTTAATTTTATCTTTTTCTTTTGTTAGGACTTGCATTTTTTTTTGAATGTTTTTTATTTCTTCCTGTTTTGTTATTTTAATTAAATCATTGCTTAAGTTTAATATTTTTTGGCTTGTTTTTTCTATTTTTTGGATTGCTGCGCTAATTGTATTGGTTTTGGCTTGGGTTTTTTCTTTTTTTGTGGTTTCAATAAATTCTTCAGCGATTTTTTTTAAAATATTTTCTTTGTTTTTTACAATAGCATTGATTTCGTTTTTTATTTGATTCTTTTTGTATATTTTTTCTTTTTTACTTCTATATATTATTTGTTGTATTTCTTCTTTTATGTTTTTTATATTTGTTTTGATTTCATTTATTATTTTAAATTCTTTAATAATTACATTGTTTAATTTTTTATTTAATGAAAATTCATTTATTATGCTTTCAAAGTTTTCAGAAAGGTAATATTTTATGAATACTTGTTTTTCAAATTCTTTTGATATTTTACATACATTTATCATGTTTATAGTATTGTTTATTACTGAGTTGACTTTAAGTATTATCCTTTTTAAAGGATTTTTTGTTTTATCACTTACTAATTCTATTTTTTTATATTTTTCAAGTTTCAATTTAGAAAAATCCATATTGTATTTTGATATTAATTCTAGATTTTGAGGATAAATTTCGATTATTGTTTTAGCAATTTCTTTAAGTTTTTTTTCATATGATTTGTTAATAGATTTATATTCTGTTTTAAGAATATAAATCTTTTTGTTTAAATTTTTTAATATGTTTTCATTTTCTTCCGATTTGCTTAAATTGCTTTTCATTTGGCACAATTCTTTTTCTGCTAATTTTAGATTAGGGTAGTGGTTTAAGTTTTTTAATTCTAGTATATTATTATTTTTTAATATTTTCCCAAGTTCAATTAAACTTTTTTCTTTTTCTACCTTTAACAAGCTGATTTCGGATTTGATTTTTTTTATCATGGGAACTCTGATTTCATTTTATGCTCTGGCAACTTTTTTTTCAAGCTCAAATTTAGATATTTTGTAATAAATTTTTCGTCCATGAGGACAATGTTTTATTTCTAGTTTGAAAAACTCATCTATTAAAAATTTGCTAAATTCAAGGCTTAATATGTCATTTGTTTTAACAGCCTTTCTACAGGCAATAGTTGCATATAAATCAGATTCAAGAGAATTTATTGTTCTACTTTTTCTTGATTGAAAAAAATTAATAAGAGTATTTTCATATTGATTGCAAATATTAGGAATAGATTCAAGTTGATATTTTTTAGGGCCTATTTTAGAGATTATAATGTCCATTTTTTTGTATTCTTCGATTTCACTATCTATAATTTCTTCTATGTTTTTATCAACTATTGTGAATTCAATTGGTATTAGAAGCTTTTGAACAGTTTTTTTTGAATTTCTAAGTTTTTCATATATTATTTTTTCATGAACTGCGTGTTGGTCTATGAAGTAAATTTCATTTAATTTTTCAACGATCAAAAATTCAGAGAATACTTGTCCGATATAGTTAAATTTTATTTCTTCTTTTTCATTTTTGTTTTGAGGTTCTTCAAATGCTAAAAAGTCGTCAGAGAAAATGTTTGTAATATTTTCCTTAAATGATGGTCTGTTTTGTATAATTGAATTATATCTTTTAAGGCCAATATCGTTTTGTATTATGTTTTTGCTTAGCTCATTTACAGTATGTTCTGTTTCTAAATTTTTGTTTTGTGTTATATCATATGTGTTAGTTTGATTAAGGTTTTTTGGTTGGTTTATCATTTCTATTAAATTATCATCATCTGTTAATTGTCTTTTTATTACTATTTTGTTGTAGTTATTGATGTCTTTATCGAAAAAATTATTAATATTGTCAGAGATTAGCTTAAATAAAAATGGAAGATTAAAAAATCTTACTTCTTTTTTTTGAGGATGGACATTAAAGTCAATATATTCAGGGTTTATTTCTAAAAATAAATAACATATTGGGAAGTTGCCAGGAGAAATTATTCTACTGTGTCCATTAGTTATTGCTTCTAAGAGATCTTTTTGATCGATAGGTCTTCTGTTAACAAATGTTTTAATATGTCTTTTACTTTTTTTAGAAAAATTAGATGGTGCTAAAAATAATTCTATTTTTATATTTTCATGTTCTTTTTTTAAGACCTTAAATTTATTATTTTCTATTACATTTCCATATACATTTTGTACTCTATCAATTAACGATTCTTTAAAGTAAATTTTTCTTAGTTTTTGATTCAAATTAATTTCGAAATTGATTTCGGGATGGGTTATTATTTTTTCTTCTAAAACTTTTAGACACATTTTTGTTTCAATTGGTTCTTGCTTTAAAAATCTTTTTCTTGCCGGAAAGTTGTGAAATATTTTTGTAACATTAACTATTGTTCCGTTTATGGCAGGTTGTTTTTTAAAGCATTTTTTAATTCCATTTTCTATTTCTATTTGATAGCTTTCATTACCGGTTGTTGAGCTTGTTATTGAAATGTTGGAGCAAATTGCAATACTAGAGAGAGCTTCTCCTCTAAATCCTAGAGTTTCTATTTTTCTTAAATCTTCTTCTGAGGAGATCTTTGAAGTAGTGTGTGGTAAATAGCAGATTTTTAAATCTTCTTTACTTATTCCGCTTCCATTGTCTATTA
The DNA here is from genome assembly GCF_001922545.1 of Borreliella garinii. Classification (NCBI taxonomy): domain Bacteria; kingdom Pseudomonadati; phylum Spirochaetota; class Spirochaetia; order Spirochaetales; family Borreliaceae; genus Borreliella; species Borreliella garinii. The sequence continues at coordinate 690,784 of NZ_CP018744.1, forward strand.
TTAAGATTTTATGAATTCCCCCTTCTTCAAGAAAGACTTCAATTTTAGTAGCTCCAGAATCTATTGAATTGTCTAGCAATTCCCTTAATATTGAACATGGCCTATCTATTGATTCTCCTGCTGCTATTTTTTGAACCAAGTATTTATCTAAGAATCTTATTTTGTTCATTGAAATTTATATTCCTATTATTTTTCTAATATTTTCATTTTTCTTGTAATTTGGAAATTTTTTGACAAGTTCTCTTAATATTTGATCATTATTATTTTCATTATATTCTATTATTCCGAGTGCATGTAGGGCTTCTGGATTGTTTGGTTTTAATTTTGTATATTCCTTTAGAAGGTCTTTAGCTCTTGTGTTATCATTAATTTCAATTAGAGTGGTTGCAAGATTATATTTTGCTTCAATATCTGAATTTTTTATTGCTTTTTCAAAAATTTCAATTGCTTTTTGATAATTTTTTTGTTGTTTGTAAAGTATTCCAAGATTGTTTAAGGCCAATTTATTGTTTTTGTTTATTATCTTTTCAAGAGTTGAGATTGCTTGAGCCTTATTTCCTGATTTTTCATATGCTTTTGCTAGGTTTATGTAGGCTGAAGTATTTTCAGGGTTTTTTTCAATTACTGAGCTGTAAAGTGATATAGCATTTGGGTAATTTTCTTTTTTAAGATTTATAGATGCTTTTAAATATAAATATTCGCTTTTTTCTGGATTTAAATTGATGGCCTTGTTTATTATTTCAAGAGATTCTTCAAGTTTATTGTTTTCAAATTTTGCTATTGATAGGTTATAAATAGCAATTTCGTTAGGTTTTTTTGTATTGTCATTAAAAAAACCTAAATACTCCTCACTTTCTTTGAAGTTGCCTAAGTTGTTTGATACTATTCCAGCTTTTAATGCATAATTGAGTTTTTTGTCGATATTGTAGGCATTTTTAAAACTTGTAAATGCTTGTTGCATGTTGCCATTTTTTTCTTCTGCTATTCCTTTTTGGTAGTAGGCAGTGTCATAATTTTTATCAATTTGTATTGCTTTCTCAAAAGATTCTACTGCTTTTTTGTTTTTATTTAGCATCATTAAAGCTATTCCTTTGTTATTGTGTGCTTTTTTATGCTTTGGATTGAGCCTTATTGTTTGATCAAATGACCCTATTGAGTGTTCATATTTTTTGAGCTTGAATCTAATGATTCCAAGTTTATAGTAATCTTCTTGGGCATTTGTGAGCTTAGCAATTTTTTCATATACATTTTCTACTTTTAGTAAATCCCCATTGTTTTCATAAGCTTGAGCTAAAGTTTTAGAGGCATAAGTGTCATTAGGATTTATTTTCAAGAATTCGTTTAGATCTTTAATGGCTTGTTGCCTGGTTTTTGGGTTTTCAAGATCAGTAGGTTTTATTGAATAGATCTTAGACTTAAGGTCTTCTGATTGCTGTATTTTATTAGCTTGAGCTAAAGTTTTAGAGGCATAAGTGTCATTAGGATTTATTTTCAAGAATTCGTTTAGATCTTTAATGGCTTGTTGCCTGGTTTTTGGGTTTTCAAGATCAGTAGGTTTTATTGAATAGATCTTAGACTTAAGGTCTTCTGATTGCTGTATTTTATTAGCTTGAGCTAAAGTTTTAGAGGCATAAGTGTCATTAGGATTTATTTTCAAGAATTCGTTTAGATCTTTAATGGCTTGTTGCCTGGTTTTTGGGTTTTCAAGATCAGTAGGTTTTATTGAATAGATCTTAGACTTAAGGTCTTCTGATTGCTGTATTTTATTAGCTTGAGCTAAAGTTTTAGAGGCATAAGTGTCATTAGGATTTATTTTCAAGAATTCGTTTAGATCTTTAATGGCTTGTTGCCTGGTTTTTGGGTTTTCAAGATCAGTAGGTTTTATTGAATAGATCTTAGACTTAAGGTTTTCCGATTGTTGGGTTTTCTTGTCTTTTTTATTTAAGTGAAAAATGTCTTTTTTGTAAGGATCTTTTGGTATATTGGGTATATTAATTAAATTTGGTTCAATATCTTTTTTTATTAAGGTTAATAGTAAATTGGAGGCTTCTTTATTTTTTAAACTTTCAATCAGCTCATTTACTTTTTGAAATTTATTGCTTAACCCTTTTTTAATTAATTTTTTTAATCTGTTTTTTCCAAGTGTGACTCTACCGGTATTAATATCGTCTAATATTTCATAGAGCTCTTTTTTTATTAAGTAACTATATGGTCTATTAATTTTCCCTATTATTGTTTGACTGGGCAGAGAAAAATCACTTTCTTTTTTAGAATTTGAAGGAATATCTTTTAAAGATGTGGCATTATCATTTTTTGAATATTTACTATTGTCTAGGTTTTTTAAAATATGCTCTGAATTTTTTTCTTTGGAGTCTTTGGAGAAATTTGAGTTTTGCTTATCATTTTCTATATTTTGAGGGGTTTTTAAAATATTTTCACTATTTGATTTTTCGCTTAAATTTTTTTTTAGTTTTTCCAAATTAAATAAATTTTTTTGATCATTAACGTTTAATTTGGGATTTGGAGATTGTATTGCTTGATCATCTTCTTTTGGTTTTGCATTTTGGTTTACTTTTTCTGGGATTTTGCTTTTTTTAAATTCAGATATGTCTTCATCTTCAATACCAATGTCATTGTTTCTGTCAGCGTAGTTTTCTGTTATTGCGCTGTCTTTAATATATCTATTGTTAAATGCGATATCAAAATTTTCGTTTACATTTGTTTTTGTATTTTCTTGACCCTTGATCTTATCTAGGATTTGATTTGCAGAATCTCTTTGTAATTCGTTTGATTCAAAAGGACTGCTGTTGGCAATTTCTGCTAGTGTATTTGTAAGCATTGCAATGTCTTCATTTTTTGGGTATTTGTCTTGCAGAAGTTTTGCAACAGAATATGCTTTTTTATAATTTCGATCTATTACGCTATTTTTAACTTCGTTTAGCATTATTTCTCGATTTTTGTCATTTAATTTGCTTTGATATATATAGTAACCAAAACCCCCAAATGATAAAATAAGTAAGAAAATTAAAAGCAATAATACCGAAAAATTTGTACGTTTTTTATTCATCTATGTATAACTCCTCTTGCCAATTAAGTTTTTCTAACTCAATTAAAGAATTTGTTTCTAGGTTGTCTTTAAAGTTATCTTTAAGTATTTGATTTTTATCTTCTTTTGCGTATACAATATGCTCGGTTCGCCCCTTTAAACTTTTGTCAAGTTTTTCAAGGTTGATTTTTTCATTTCTTAAATAGCTTATTATAAGTAAAATGCTGTCTTTTTTTTCTGTTTTTGACCTAAGGGTAATAAATTGTGAGTAATCGTGGATAGCCATAGTATATGAGTCCCAAGCCTTTTGATATTCTTTTTCTTTAGATGTTATTTTGCCTTGTTGAACATAAGCATTAGCTCTGTTTAGCAGTGCGCTGTCATAATTGGGTTTGCTTTTAATAGAATTAGAATAATATTTTATTGCTAGAGGATAGTATCCCTCTCCTCTATTAAACATTATGTTACCTAATTCATAATATAATATGTAATCAATCTCACCCCCCACTGCAATTCCATCGAGCAAAGCCCCTTCTGCTTCTGTTAGCTGGTTATTTTCTCTGTATGCTATTGATAAAAAATAATATCCAAGTTGTACTTTTGGATATTTTTTAATAGCATCGCTTAGTGTTTCGATTGCTTGAATGTAATTTTTGTTTTTCATTTCTTCTTTGCCGATTCTAATTAGCCTTTGAGAATATGCCAATTTTGAATTAAATATTAAAATTAAAAATAAAATAAAAATTTTACAATTTTTATTTAATAATAAATAAATCTTCATTTTTTTCCTATTATACTTAATTTAGATTAAATGCCTTTAGATTTCATAAGCTCTTTTTTAAAATTTATTTTTTGCTTCAATTTTGTTTTGAAAAAAGAAATAAATTCTAATAAACTACTTTTTTCATTAGATTTTATCTTTCTATTGTTTTTTAATTCTACCAAATTCTCACAATATATTAAATAGCATATTGCAGGTAATAATTTTTTCTCATTTTCATCTTCTAGTTTTTCAATAAGGTTAAATCTTATATTCTTGAGAATAATTTTTAAAATTCTAGATCTTGTTTTTAGTGATTTTATTAAAAGATATGATTTTTGATAATCTAGTTGGTTGGGATTTATTTTTTGCATTTTTATTATTTTTTTAGGTATTGTAATTTTATTTTCGTCAAGGTAAAGCAGTATATCTGATATAAATTTGAAATGTTTGTTTTCAATATTAGGATAAAAAGATAGAAAATATATAAATATTTGATTTTGTATTTCAAAGGGTTTGGTTTTGAAAAATTCTTTCATGTTTTGACAAAAAAATTTTTTATCCTCATTGTCAGCATAAATGTAGAATGCAATCCATCCATAAGTTTCTATATTCTGAGAATTTTTTTCGACATAGTTAATAATGCTTTTTATGAATGCATTTTTAATGTATTTGTCTTTAAATATGATTGAGCTTTCATAAGGGTTAAAATTTGTTTTATCAAAAGATATGAAAAAATCTTCTGTTTGAAATTTTGCAGTTATAATTTCTTTGATTTTTTCTTTTATGTTAATTAACTTATGTTTTTGAATGTATTCAAGTGCATATATGAAAGATTCCCAATTATTTGATATTTTGTCCTTGAAAAACCAAGTTAAATATTTTTTTGTTATTGTTTTTTCAACTACATATAAATAACGCTTTAATGTGTCTTGAAAATCCTTTGGGCTGTATTGTGTAAAATCACTAAAAAAATAATTAAAGTTAATATTTTTACTCGAACCTTTGTAGAAAATTTCATTAAGACTTAAAGTTTTTATTGCACGTAAATAGTTTAAAATTTCATTATACTTTAGTGCTAAAATTTCTTCTTCCAAGTATTTGTAATATTTTATTAAAATTTTGATAAAAATGTTTTTACTTAAACACCCAACTGGCCAATATGTAAGTATTAGCATCCTTGTTAGTTTTATTAGTCTGCTTTCTTTATTAATTAAGCTTGATTTAAAAATTTTTTGATTTTCCGATTGATTTTTTAAATTTTTATTTAAAATATTTAATATTTTAATTTTATTTTTGTTTCTTACAGCTACTAGAATGTCTATTGTTTGCTCTAAGCTATCAATGTTAATATTGCTAGAAAAATTTAATATAACTTGTTTGTAAATGTCTTTTTTTTCTTGAGAATAATAAGGGTTATTTTGTATTTCAATTAGTTTTAAAAAGATGTTAGATTTTAGTTTATATGTTATTCCTAATTTTTTGGTAATGAAATTAGCTTCTTCGCTTATTTGAGTGAAGTTTTTGTTTTTTACTATTTCTAGTATCCATTTTTTAATTATTTCATTTTGAGTTTTTTTGTAGTAGTATTCTTCAAGCGAAATATTTAATACATTTTTTTCCTTTTCATAATCATTGCTAATTTTTATAAGTTCAATTATTTCGGGCTTTTCTAATTTGTAAAGTTGGGAAGAAATACTGTATTTTAAAGCCTTTTCTTCTATATATTTGATTATGTACTTTTTTAATTTAGCAAGGGAATCATAAAATTCTGAATCCTTTTTAACCGTTTTCATTTATTCCTTTTTTTATAATTTCCATTAAATTTTTATCTTTTTTTGCAAAATTTATTATTGCTTCTAAATAGCCTTCAAGAGTTCCTATATCAATTCTTTTTCCCTTAATGTTTTTATATAATACTTTTTTTTGATCCATAAGTTTTTTTAAAGCATAAATGTGATAGTATTCACCCTTTTGATGTAGTTTAAATCCTTCTTCTAAATGTTCAAAAAACTCATAGTTATACAAAAATCTTCCAATAGATGCTTTATTGCTAGGCTCACTTCCAATTTTTGGTTTTTCAACAATGTTTTTTACATGGATTTCATCTTCATATAGATCTATTACTCCGTATCTGTTTATATTTTCCGGATTTTCCATAATAGATATTATGTTTTTTCCAGTTTTTTCATAAAGTTTGATTAATTGTAAGCTTAATGGTGGATTTCCAATGTGAAGATCGTCAGGGTAAGCTACAATTACAGGCTCTCTATTTATCCAGGGTTTTGCATAAAGCAAAGCATTTCCTGTGCCCAACATTTCTTTTTGCCTTATGAAGCTTATGTTAATTTTTTTGTTTTTGATTTTTTCTAATTCATTTTTTTTATTTTCTTTTAAAAAAATATTTTCAAGTTCAATTTCTCTATCAAAATAATCTTCAAGAACTTTTTTTCGTCTTGAGTTTATTAATAAAATGTCTTTTATTCCTGAATCGATAAATTCTTGGATAATATAATCTATGGCTGGCTTGTTTAAAATTGGCAACATTTCTTTTGGAATTGTTTTTGTTATTGGTAAAAATCTTGTTCCATAGCCAGCTGCTAGAATAATGCCTTTCATACTTTTCTCTCTTGAAATAAGATTATAGCAAAAATTTAACTTTATATATTCAATGTTTTTAAAAATTGTTTTAAAATTTTTATTCATGTATGTAAGTTCTGGTAAATATAAAGGTAGAAAAATTTTATTTCCCAAGACCGGCGCTGTTCGTCCTGTGATGTCTCTTGTCAGAGAAGCCTTTTTTTCTATTATTTTTAAAGATATTATTAACTCAAAATTTTTGGATGTTTTTGCAGGGACTGGCATAATGTCTGTTGAAGCTCTTAGCAGGGGAGCTAGTCTTGCTCATCTTGTTGAATGTAATAAAAAAACTAAAATTACATTAGTGAAAAATTTTAGTTTTGTTGAGGAATTTTATAAATTTTTTTTTCAAAAAGCAGAGGATTTTTTAGGTAAAAAAGATCTTTTTTATGATTTTATTTATCTTGATCCTCCTTTTAATTATCAAAATAAGATTAATTTGCTTGAGATTATTTCAAAAGGTAAAATTTTAAATGATAAAGTTAATATCATTATGCATTGTCCTTTTGGGGAAGATTTGGACATAAATACATCCAAATTTTCAGTTTATAATTTAAAAAGGTATGGGGGATCAAAACTTATTTTTTTGAGAATGTTGTAGACTTTGATTTTCTGTCATAGTTAAAGAGAATGAGTTGAATTTCATTTTTATTTAATTCTGGAATATTGTTTTTTATTATAAAATCGTCCACATTTTTTAATGGATTTTTTTTATAATTTCCATCTGTATCTTTTATTAAAATTTCTTTATTTTCAAGATCTAATATTATTTCTCCTAGTTTGTAAGTTTGGTTTTTTTTGTTTATTATAGATAGATTTGGCATAACACTCATTTTGTATTCAATAACAGCAGCTTCAAAAAGATTTTCATCATTATTTTTTTTGTTTACACTTACTATTTGTCCATAATCAAAAGGTGCAAGTATTGTTAAAAAATTTTCTAGCATCTTAATGTCAAATTTTTTGTTTTTTGCTTGCTCGTTAGGCTCTTTTCTGTTCCAATAGTATTTTCCACTATTTTCTATTAGAAATTTAACAGTCTCTAAAGGGTTGGCGCTTTCTTTTATTATTATTGGATTTACCAACTCATCGTAAGTGTCTATTATGCAAAAAATTCTAACAAGTTCATGAATAAATTTGTTGATTTTTAGTTGTGGATATCCAGTAGCATCAAGATAGTCTTTTTGCCCATTGATTATCATTTTTGTAATAGCTGAAATATCTTCCCTTATTCTAAACAAATTCTTAGCAATGTTAATATTTTTTTCCAAGTATTCTATTTTTAATTTATGCTGTTCTTTTAAATTTTTATCTTTAAGGCTTATTTTATTTCCTATATTTTCTAGTATTGTTATATGCATTAATCCTATTGAGTGTAACAATGACCCTAGTGCGGCTTGCAGTATCATGTCTTCTGAGTAGAAAAATTCTGTAAATTCGGTATATTCAGTTTTATCAAGAAAAAATTTCATGGTTGAACGGGGTGCATTTTTCAAAGATCTTGTTTTATTCAAATTTGCAATTGTAATTAGAAAATAAATTGTTGTGTCGACTGAATGTAGCAGTATTGAATCGCCTTCTGTTTTGACTTTTCCTTTAAAAAATTCATAATCTCTTCTAGCAGAATATAAATATAATTTTTTTAAAGTTTTTTTATCTTTAAGGTTTTCTTTTGTTCTAAGCTTTTGAACATCAAAATAATGATATATTTCTAATAAAATTTTTTGCAAAGATGTTATTTTATGCCTTGGAAGTATTTTAAAGCTTCCTTCTAATATTTCTTTCCAATAAATTTGATTGGGTTCAACCTCCATTAATGTATTTATTTTCATGAGTGGTTTTTTACCTTTGGTAAAAAATATTGGGTCATCTTCCTTAAAGGGTTTATATACGTCTTTTAGATTATCTATTAGCTTTTCTCTTAAATAACTAAGATCATTATTCAAAATTTCTTCATTTATTTTTTTTATCAGGTCTTCATATGACACATCTTCTTCTTTTTTAAGTACAGGAATGTAGGGTGTATTCCCTTTATTAAGTATTTTAATAATTTTTTCATTTACTCTTGTGCCAAGTTTTGATAAATTTCCTATTCTTGCAAAAATTACGTCTTGTTGATTTAGATCTTTTATTTGCTTTATTTTTTTAAGTATCATTTTGAGATCCTTTAAATCTTTAAATAAATGTCGCCGAGGAGAATCGAACTCCTGACACAAGGATTTTCAGTCCTATGCTCTACCAACTGAGCTACAGCGACAACTGTAATTTAAATTAACATGCTGCCGAGGAGAATCGAACTCCTGACACAAGGATTTTCAGTCCTATGCTCTACCAACTGAGCTACAGCAGCGTTTTTATTCTAATACCTTAATTTTTTCATAAGTATATATGTTTGTCAACTCTTTTCAAATTTTAGCTTTTGAGTGTAGTGTTTAAAAAAAAAAGATTTATAGCTTCTTTGGACTTTTAAATAAGCAATTTTAAGAATTTAATTAATCTTTTAAAGTTAGAAACAATATTTTCTTGGAGATTTTTAAATGGTTTTATTTGTTTTTTAAACTTAAATAAAGACTTAAATTGCCACTTTATTTATAATAACAGTAATTTAGAATTTTTATTTCACAAGTTTTTAAAGAAAAAATTTATACAAAATAAATTTTCAATTTCTTTTGTGAAGATATTTAAAGAAATCCATATCTGTTGAGAAAATTTTTCTTTTATCTTTTAATACTGCTTTATAGCTTTCTAATGCCTGCCAAAATTTGTAAAATTCAATATTTTTACCATATGTATTTGAATAAATTTTTGCGGCTTCCCGGTCTCCTTCAGCTTTTATTTTTGCAGCAGTGGCTTTTGCCTCACTTAATAGGCTTAGCTTTTCTTTTTCTATGCTTCCAAGAATTTCTGTTTTTTCAGCTAATCCTATGCTTCTTTGTTCTTCTGCTATTTGTTGTCTTTCTGAAATCATTCTGTTGTTTACGGATTCAATAAGGCTTGGATCATAAGTAACTTTTCTTATTAGTACGTCTACAATTTCAATCCCAATATCTTTGGTATTGTTGTTTGCTATATTAATTATTTCTTTTTCGATTATCTTTCGTCCTTTTGTTATTTTGTAAATCCCATTAATTTTTGTTTCTTGTGGAGTAAGTACTCCATTAGACAAACGTTGGATTGGATCGTTTGAGCTTCTTATAATTTCAAGTAAAGGATATTTTGCAATAACTCCTCTAACAGCGGGTTCAATTGCTGCATCAATTCTAACGTAAGCTCTATTCATTGTTTTTATTGTTGTATAAAATTTATTTATGTCTGCAATTTTCCATCTGGCCGTTGTATCAATCCATATTAATTGCTTTTCCTCTCCTCCTGTTGGGATTCTTTGAGGTTCTCCATCCCATCTAAGAATGATTTTGGGGAATATTTGTACATTTTCAATTAATGGGATTTTATATTTAAGCCCAGCTAAGCTTTCAGTTCTTTGAATTTTTCCAAGTCGAGTAGTTATTGAAATTTCATTTTCTTTCAAAATATAAATTGGTTGGAAAATAGACAAAATAGTCAAGCAAACTATTATTGCAAAGATTGTAATTTTAACAGTAGATAATAAAAGATTTATTATAAATTTCATTTATTTTACCTCTTTAAATGGTAGAAAATTTTTTAAGTTTTTGTCAATTAATTCAATATTATCTTTGTTTTCAAGTATTTCCTTCATAGTTTCATTGTAAAGCCTTTCTTTTGTAATATCTGGATTTTTTAAGTAAGCGTCTAGTATGGCATTAAAAATTTCTGTGTCTGCTAATGCATTGTTTATTCTGCTTTCTTTGTATCCTTTGGCTTCTTCAATAACCTTTAATGCTTCACCTTTGATTTTGGGAACTATTTGATTAAATTCTTTTTTCCCCTCGTTTATGTATTTATTTTTGTCTTGAATGGCAATGTTTACATCTTCAAAAGCTTCGTAAACTTTTCCTTTTGGCGGCAGGGCATTTCTAATTTGTACTTGCACTACATCAATTCCTAAATTATAATTATCTATTATTTCGTTCATAGAAGATTTTACACCTTCTGTAACTCCCACTCTGTTGTCATTGATTATTTCAAAAATAGTATTGTCCCCAATTAATCTATTCATTGATGACTTTGCAATATCCTTGATTGTTGTCTCAGGATCTTCTACTTTAAATTTAAATGAGTAAGGATCTCTTATTTTGTATTGCACTAACCATTCAATATTTATGATATTTAAATCTCCAGTGATAATCATGCTCTCATCGCCTGAATTATCATTTTCTCTAAAATCGTTTGGAGACATTAGAAATCCAAATTTAATTTCTTGGACTATTTTTACAGGTACGATAAATTTTTCTTCAATTAACGGAATCTTAACATGTATTCCTGAATCAAGAGTTCTGTTAAGCTTGCCAAGGCGAAGTACAATTGCTTCTTCTGATGGCCCTACTATGAATATGTTTGCAATAATTATTATTAATATTAGTACTAAAGTAATAATAATTACTAAATATTCATAAGTTTTATTAAAAATTTGTTTTATGTCAAACATTTGTTTCTCCCAATGTTTTTAATTATTTTAATTTTGTAAGCGAATTTTATCGCTAATTTTTAGATTTGATAAAGGTTATTGTTTCAATTTTATTATTCTGAATTTTCTTAATAAAATATTCTCCATCAGCTGTTTTTACGGTTTCGTTTTTTGTTGGTATTTTATCAAGCAGATCTATTAAGTATCCTCCAATTGTATTTGTATACTCTTTATGTTTAATAGATATTCCAATTATCTCTTCGATCTCGTCAAAAGTAGTTTCTCCAAGTATTGAGTAAGTATTGTTGTTGATTTGTGTAATAAGAGGTTTTTCCTCTTTAATGTCGTATTCGTCAGATATTGCTCCAAAAATTTTTTCTACTATGTCTTCTATTGTAAGTATTCCTGAAAAACCACCATACTCGTCAATTACGATTGCCATTATTTTTTGCTTTTTTCTCATAATATCTAATATGTCTTTTATTCTTTTATTTTGTTGTACAAATACAGCCGGCTTAATAAATTGAGAAACATTTTTATTCATGTCTTTTTTATTGACTTCTATAAGATCTTTAGCTATTAAAATTCCAATTATCTGTTCTCTGTTTTGACCTTTGTATATGGGAATTCTAGAATATCCTTCCTCTTTGATCAATTTAATTACATTTTTTAGTTTTGATGAGCTTGAGAGTGAAAAAACCTCTGTTCTGTGAGTCATGATCTCAGAAGCTCTTACTTGATCTATGTCTAGCATTTTTTGCATAAATATTCTAGAGTCGTTTTTTAAAATTCCCAAATTTCCTGCTAAAGAGAGCATATTTTTTATGCTCTCTTTAGTCATTTTATAGCTTGTCTTAATTTTAAGAAGATTTAATATTTTTTTTATTATTTTATTTATTATATATATTATCGGAGTGAATATAAAAATTAATGGTTTTAAAAAAAATGAAGTAGATAGAGCAATGATTTCATTGTTTAGAATTGCAATTTGTTTTGGAAGTATTTCTGCAAAAATTAGAACGATTATTGTTATTAGACCTGTTGATATTGCAAGTGCGCTGTTTCCGTATTTTTCAAGTACAAATTTTGTTGTAAGTGTACTTGCAATAATATTTGATATATTGTTGCCGATAAGAATAGTAGTGATTAATTTTGAAGGGGATTGAACCAAGTTGTACACCGATATTCCCGATTTTCCTTTTTTTCTTATATCTTGTATCTGAATCATGCTTAAAGAAGTGTAAGCTGTTTCAGATGCTGAGAAAATAGCAGATAATATTATAAATAGTAGTATCACGATTAATTCTGACATATATGTATTATTTTAATTTATCTTTAATAAAAATGCTTTAAATTATACTCTTAAGCAATAAAAATATTTTTGACTTGACTTTAGAAGGCGCTGACCGGAATCGAACCGGCGAATCAAAGTTTTGCAGACTTCTCCCTTAGCCACTTGGGTACAGCGCCTTGTAACATTGCTTAGTTTATTAAAAAAATAGAAAATTGTAAATATATTGTCTATTGAAGTATGATTTTGAATTTATTAGCTATTTTTATTAGTTTTATGTAAACTTTTAATGTATGAATAAAAAACTTAAAGACGTTTTATTAAAATTAGATCAAGATTTAATAAAACATATAAAAGGTTCTCTTGATTTAGAAATATCAGGAGTTACTTACAGTTCCAAATTAGTTTTGCCCAGGTTTGTGTTTTTTGCTCTTCCAGGAATTCATTTTGATGGGCATGATTTTATTGAAACTGCAATTCAAAGGGGCAGCAATGTTATTGTGTATTCAAGAGATATGGATTTTTACAGTCCCAATGTTACTTATATCAAGGTAGATAATTTTAACATAAGAAAGTTTATGTCTAATTTTTCAAATATTTTTTATGATGAGCCTTCAAAAAAATTAAAAGTCATTGGAGTCACTGGTACTGATGGTAAAAGTTCTGTTTGTTATTATATATACCTGCTTTTGAAGAAAAAAGGCATTAAAGTAGGTTTTATATCAACGGTATTTCTTGATGATGGGAATGGAAATTTGATTAAAAATCCTTACAGACAATCAACTCCTGAGTCTACAGAAATACATTTATTTTTAAGCAATATGGTTAAAAATAAGGTTCAATATGCAATTCTTGAATCTACTTCCCATGGGCTTGACCTTGAAACAGCAAGGCTTATTGATGTTAATTATTTTGCTGTTGTTTTTACTAATATTGGACACGAGCATCTTGAATTTCATGGTACAATTCAAAATTATTTGAATGCAAAGTTAGGTCTTTTCCGATCTGTTAGTGATGATGCTGGTTTTGGCGTTATTAATTTTGACGATCCTTATTATTCTGACTTTAAGAATGCTGTTAAAAAATCTTTTACTTATAGTTTAAAAAGCAGTAAAGCTGATTTTTTTGTAAGTTTTATTGATGAAAAAATAGATTCTACTAGGTTCGAATTTTATCACAAAGGTGTTAAATATTCTGCTAATGTTAGTCTGTTGGGGAGCTTTAATGTTGAGAATATAATGGCTGCTCTTATTTTAGTTTCTCAAATTTTAAATAGCGATATTCAAGACATTGTTGACAAGCTTATTTGCATTAAAAGTCTTGATGGGCGTATGGACAGTGTTAATTTGGGGCAAAATTTTTCTGTAATAATTGATTATGCTCATACCCCTGGTGCTTTCTCCAAGCTTTTTCCTATTTTTAAAAGATTTGCTACAAATAGGTTGATTTCTGTTTTTGGCTCTGCAGGAGAAAGAGATGTTGCAAAAAGATTTTTGCAAGGACAAATTGCAGATATTTATTCTGATTTAATAATCCTTTGTGACGAAGATCCAAGAGGCGAGAATGGTATGTGTATAATTAAAGATATTGCGAAAGGAATTGTGAATAAAGTTATAAATCAGGATTTATTTTTTATTCCCGATAGAAAACTGGCTATTGAAAAAGCAATAAGTCTTGCAAGGGCAGGAGATCTGGTTGTAGTTTTGGGCAAAGGACATGAAAGTTCAATAATTTATAAAAATAGAGAACTTTTTTGGAATGAGCAAGAGATAGTTAATAATGCTATTTTAAGTTTAGATAAATCAGAAAAGGAGAGGTGATGTGAAAAAAAATCTTATGTTAATATTTGGTGGAGTTTCTTTTGAACATGAAATTTCTTGCAAATCTGCTTATAGCATTTATTTAGCCCTTTTGGATCTAAATAAATACAATATTTATCCTGTTTATATTGATAAGTGTACAGGTATTTGGTATTTATTAGATTCTGTTTCGGATCCTCCAAAGCTCATCGATATAGATGTTTTGCCTATTGTAAGCTTATTGCCTGGTATTGGAATTTTTTCAAATAACAAAAATCTTGAGATCGATGTTGTTTTTCCTGTTGTTCATGGAAGAACCGGTGAGGATGGTGCTATTCAAGGGGTTTTAAAAGTTATGGACATTCCTTGTATTGGTGCTGGCATTATAGGGAGTGCTATTTCTAGCAATAAGTATTTTTGCAAACTTTTGCTTAAAAGCTTTAATATCCCTTTAGTGCCTTTTATTGGATTTAGACAATATGATTATCTTTTAGATAAAGAGGAGATAAAAAGAAATGTAAGGGAGGCTTTAGGCTATCCTGTTATTGTTAAGCCCGCAGTATTAGGGTCTTCAATTGGAATAAATGTAGCTTACAGTGAAAGTCAGATTGAATTTTTTATTGAGGAAGCTTTAAAGTATGACCTTACTATTTTAATAGAGAAATTTATTGAGGCTAGAGAGATCGAATGTTCTGTGATTGGGAATGAAAAGATAAAAATATTTTCTCCTGGGGAAATTATTGTTCAGGATTTTATATTTTATGACTATGATGCTAAATATTCTGTTATTCCTGGAAATTCTATTATTTTTAATATTCCTGCACAACTTGAGACAAATCAGTTGTTAAGCATTAAGGAATATGCCTTTCTTGTTTATAAGAATTTAGAGCTCAGGGGTATGGCAAGAGTTGATTTTTTTGTTGAAAAAAAATCAGGAAAAATTTATCTTAATGAAATAAATACTATTCCGGGATTTACCGATATATCTATGTTTTCTAAAATGTGTAGTCATGATGGTCTTCAGTTTAAAGACTTGTTGGATAATTTAATTAATTATGCTTTTCAAAGTTACAATAATAGAAAAAAAAGAATTAATTTTGAAGATTAATTTAATTTTAAAGTTTTTAAATTTTCAATCTCTTTATCATTTTTTAGTTTGAAGTATTCAAGGCTTTTATATTTTTCTGCTTTAGGCAATATTCCTGAATATTTTATCTTGTAAGAATAATTTATTTTTATATTTTTTTCTTCTTTATTATTGGTTTTATTGTAAATTTTAACTTGATTTTTTTTAACATGTAGATTTGCAAATGCTTCATATGCTATGTCATCTTGAGATTTAAGAGTAAATGCAATTGTTGTTTTTTTAGAGTTAATGTTTTTAAGTGAAAAGATAATATTATTAGCCAATATTTTATAAGGAGTATTGCTTTGATAAATTATTAGTTTAGATGCGTTTTTAAAGTGTAGCTCGATTTGATTTGCAACTTTTTGAGTAACCAAATCAATACTATAAACAGCTCTTTCTGCTATATCTATTTTTTTAAAATCAATATTCATTAATTCATCATTGGCTTTAATGCTAGTTTCTAATGTTTTTTCGTTTGCTTGTAAAGTTAGGTTAAAGTCATTTGAAATTATTTGGATAGGATTTTTATTGCTTTTTAGGTATTCAATTTTTATTTTATTTATTTTTTCTGGAAAGCTAACTGTTTGTTCTATTTGTATTACATGCTCTTTTTTATCGATATTGCTAGATATTATGATTGTGGTTATTAAGAAAAAAGTTGTAAGACCAAGTTTTTCAGCTTTTTTAAAATTTTGTTTAATTTTTGAGAGCTTAGATTTTAAATATTCTGAGATATTAATAAATATGGTAGAAAAAAGACAAATTGAGATTAGATAGCTCAACGTAAGTGTATTTGTGATTGATGTAGTATTTTGTATTAATGTTATCAATATAAAATTGATTATCCAAATAATTATTACTATTATTTTTTGAATAGTAGTAATTTTATTTGGTTTTATTAAGAATAGAATGCTTTTTATAATAACTATTAAGATAAATTCTATTTTAATAAACATTAATATTATTAGCTCAATAATAGAGGTTGATATTGCCAAGTATTTAAGTTGTCTGTAATTTAAATATAATGTGAAATTATATGTAAAAAGAGACAAAAGATTATGTATGAGTAAAATTGTAAAAAAAGTTACTAGATATTTGGAATTTGTTATGCTGTAAGCTGTTATGTTTTCATAGCCCACAAATATTTTATTTGTAATTAATAGGGATAGATACGTGCTTAAAAATAAAGTAAAAAACAGTCTTACTAATTTGTAGTAATTATTTTTTACTTTCTTCATAACTAATCCAGCTTCTTTGAATTTTCTAATGAATACAATTATGATTAAGTTATAACAAATGTAGATTAATGCTATTAAGGCAATTTCATTAATTATTATTTTTTTAAAAGGCGTATTAATGACAATATAGTGTATTTCATTAGTATTTTTACTTTTGTACTGATTAGTTAATGTTTCTTCGATTGATTTGTAAATTTCAAAAATAGTATTTTTATTTTGAGTTAATATAGGATTTAAATTGTTATTTATTATTAAAAAAGGTATAGATTCGTCCCAATATAGATTATATAAATTGTTTGATTTTTTTTCAGTTATTTTTGTTGTATTAAAATCAAGTTTATTCTTTTCAAAGGTTTTTATAATAGCTTTTACAAATTCTAAATTTGTTTTTGAATTTGTAATAAAAGATTCATTTTCTAAATAAATTTTATTTTTTATTCTATTTTCGTTTAGCATTAAGTATATTGTATTTGTATTTTTCCCTAAATAATTATTGCTAAGTAAAATTCTGCTACTAATTATTGTATTTTCTTCTAAAGAATCATCCTCAATAAAAAAAAAATTTACATTGTTTTCAGGGTTAGTATTTTTAAGTGTACTCAAGAGTTCAATAGCAATTCCAATTGCTAAATTATTTTTTAAATTATTTTGTATTTTAATTGGAATGATTATATTATAAATAGCTAAGCCTTTACCTTTGATTTTGGAATGTAGTATTTTTTGAGAATATCCAATAAATCCAATTTCTTGTAAGGAATATTCCATATATTTAATTTCATTTGTATTAAAATATTTTTTTATATAATTAAAAGTGTTTATTATTTTTTCTTGTTTGTTGCTTAGTTGATGAATTTTTTCAATATGTGCTTTTATGTTCTTTTCAGTCTCTATGTTTGCAATTTTATTGTTTAAATTGGATACATTTTTTTTTATTTTGTTTGGTACAATAGGGATGCTTGTCAAGTTAATTAATAATAATGATAATAATATTTTAATTGTCATAATTTTTAATATCTTCTTCTACTTGCATTATTTGTAAGATATTTGGGTTTTCTTTTAAAGCAGAAATAATTTTTGCTATATTTTTAGCATTTGATGAGACTATTATGTTTGTTATTCCATGACCATTCCCGCAGTCTTCTATTTTTTCGCTAATAAGTCTTACGTCATTGATTGTGAAAATGTTTTCAAGATAGCTAAATATTCCTTTCAATTCTTTTAAAAGTAAAATAATGTGATGCACCTTTCTAGTTGGTGTTGCTTCCCACTCAACTTCAATTAATTGATTTTTTTTATAGTACTTGAGCTTTTGACAATTTTCATTATGCACTATTATCTCATCTTTATGTATTATTCCAACAATGTCTTCACCTGTTGTAGGATTGCATTCAGAGTCTATTGCAATTCTTTTTATTTTGGTTTTA
The DNA here is from genome assembly GCF_001922545.1 of Borreliella garinii. Lineage (NCBI taxonomy): Bacteria > Pseudomonadati > Spirochaetota > Spirochaetia > Spirochaetales > Borreliaceae > Borreliella > Borreliella garinii. The sequence goes on from NZ_CP018744.1 coordinate 708,657, forward strand.
GTATAAGCTTTGAATAAGCTAAAAAGCTTTCTTTGTTCTTTGTTTGCTCCAACAAGATACGCAATAATATTGTTGTCTACAAAAATTGTATTGTCATTTTTATTAAGCCACGATCTAATTTTTGATCGAGCTTTTTTTGTTCTTACGCTGTTTAGCCATATTACATCTGGTTTTGAATCTTTTGATGTAAATATTTCAACAATTTGTTCGTTTTTAAGTGGTTTTGTGATTGAGCTTATTTTTCCATTTATTTTTGCATAAAGAGCTTGGTCTCCAATATCTGTGTGTATTATGTATGCAAAATCAATTGAATTTGATCCAAAAGGAAGCTCTACAACTTCTCCTTCTGGAGTGTAAACATATATGAATGTATTTAAAAGCTCTTTATGTATATCATTCATTGAATATTGACTTTTGTTGGCCGATTCTTGTTGCCATTTTTTTATTCGGTTTATAAATGAAAGATCATCAGCCTTAAGTGCAATTTGTTCTTTGTATATCCAGTGAGCTGCAACCCCATAATTAGCAATTCTGTCCATTTCTTCTGTTCGAATTTGTATTTCAATAAGCTGATTATCTTCAGGTATTCTTACGGTAGTGTGTAGTGATTGATATTTATTTTCTTTTGGACTTGCAATATAATCTTTGAGTCTTCCTGGGATTGGTTTCCACACTCTGTGAACAATTTCTAATATTTCATAACATTCTTTTTGTTTTTTACAAATTATTCTTATTCCCAAAGTATCAAAAATTTGAGTAAGTTTATTTGTTCTTGTTTGCATTTTTCTAAATATTGAATAAAAGTGTTTTGACCTTACTGTGATTTCTGCTTCAATTCCGCTTTTTTGAAGTTCTTTTTCTATTGATAATTTGCCTTTGTATAGTTTTTTTTCTCTTTCTATTTTTGTTTCAGATAAAAAATTTTTTATCTCTTTATAATCTTTAGGATAAAGATGTTTAAATGAAAGATCTTCAAGGTATGTTTTAAGAGATGATATTCCAAGGCGTTCTGCTATTGGAACATAAGTTGAAAGGCAATCTTTTGCAATTCTATCTTGTCTGTTTTTAGGCAAATAAGAGAGAGTTGTCATATTATGAAGTTTATCTGCAAGTTTTATTATTATTATTCTAATGTCATGTGTCATTGCAAAAAACATTTTTGAAATAGTATTAGCTTCTTTTATGCTTCTTGTTTTATTGTGTAAATCATGAATTTTAGTTACACCGTCTATCAGGCTTAAAATTTCTTCGTCGAATTCTTTTACTATTTCTTCTTTTTCAATATTTGTATCTTCAAGTACGTCATGGAGTAGTCCAGCAATAGTTGCTTTAAAATCTAGTTGAAATTTAGCAAGAAATAATGAAACCATTATTGGATGAATAATGTAAGGCTCTCCACTTTCTCTGTATTGGCCATAGTGAAGCTGTTCTGCTATTTCTAAAGCTTTGAATATGCTTTTCCGTTCAAATTCATCTTTATAAGTATTCTCAACAGTTTTTTTGAAAATATTTTTAGCTTTTTCAAGATCATTTATTTTTATTAAGTGCGCAATTTCATATGCTTGTATCATATTTTTTGTCCTAATACCAGCGCTCTTGCTCTTTTTTCAAGATCATAAATGGTTTTTAAATGTGAAAATCCTTTTTTGATTGCAAAATCTTTTAAACTTTTTATTTGCCAAGGAGCTGATTCTATTATTATGAGTCCATTTGGGTTAAGTTTTTCTTTTGCTTGGCTTAATATTTTTCTAGAAATATTAAGCCCATCTTTCCCGAATCCTAAAAGAGCTTTTGCAGGTTCTTTTTTTATTTTATTTTTTATTTCTAATTCTTCTTTGTTTAAATAAGGAGGATTTGTAATAATTATATCAAACCTTTCCTTTATGCATTTTAGCAAATTAGAGTGGATTATTTCTATAAATTTTTCAAGTTTAAGCTTTTTTGTATTTTTTTCGACTATTTTTAAAGCTTTTATTGAAATATCTGAGAGTGTTACTTTTTTTTTAGTGTAATAGGCAATAGAAAGCCCTATGCATCCGCTGCCGCAGCATAAGTCTAATATTTTTTTAAAGCCATTTTGTTGAATTTGAATTAAGGCTTCTTCTACCAAGCATTCTGTGTCAAACCTTGGGATTAAGACATGCTTGTTTAAGCTGAATTCAATACCCATAAATTCTTTCTTTTGCAGTATGTAGTGAATAGGAGTTCCTTTTTCTATTTTATCTATTTGATCAAAAAAAAGTTTTTTTTCTCTTTTTGTTAAACTTTTTTTTATATTTGCAATTATTAATTCTTTTCTGGTTTTTAAAATCAATTCAAGTATTAGTAGTGCTTCTATTGTATCTAAATTTTTACTTTTAGCATAATTTATAACTTCGGCTACATTCATTACTATATGTTGTTGCTTTTTAATTTTTGTTCTTGAAGCTCTATTGTTAGGGGATCAAGAAGTTGATCAAGCTCTCCTTGCATAAATTCTTCTAATTTATAAAGAGTGATGTTTGCTCTATGATCTGTTATTCTATTTTGAGGGAAATTATATGTTCTAATTCTTTCAGATCTATCTCCTGAGCCGACTTGTTGCTTTCTATTGCTTGATCTTTGCTCTTGTTTTTTAGAATCTTCAAATTCATAAAGTCTTGCTCTTAGTATTTTCATTGCTTGATCTTTGTTTTTATGTTGACTTCTTTCGTTTTGGCATTGTACAACAATTCCTGTTGGTAGGTGTGTTATTCTTACTGCAGAATCGGTTGTATTGACGTGTTGTCCACCAGCTCCAGATGATCTGTAAACATCAATTCTTAAATCTTTTTCATTGATATCAATTTCAGTTTCTTCAATATTAGGTAATACTGCCACAGTAGCAGCTGAGGTTTGAAGCCTTCCGTTAGACTCTGTTATGGGGATTCTTTGCACTCTATGAACGCCACTTTCGTATTTTAATTTTTTAAATACATCTTTTCCTTTAATTTCAAAGACTATTTCTTTAAATCCCCCAAGCTCTGTTTCATTGAAGTTTATGATTTCTGTTTTCCATTTTTTTCTTTCCGAATATTTTATATACATACTGTAAAGATTGTTTGCAAAAAGAGCAGCTTCTTCTCCCCCTGTTCCAGCTCTAATTTCAATTATTATATTTTTACTATCATTTTCATCTTGAGGCAAAAGCAGTATTTTTATTTGATGTTCAAGATCTTCCTTTTTTTTATCTAGATCAATTAGTTCTTGTTTTATTAGCTCTTTCATTTCTTGTTGATCTTCTTTTTCTAAAATGGTTTTGTTATCATTTATTTGACTTAGTATTTTTTCGTATTCAATTTTTTTAGTATTTATTTTTTCTAAATGTGTATATTCTTTTATTATTTTTGAATATTTTTTTTGATTTTTAATTAGATTTATATCTTGCAATTTTTCTTCTAGTGACTTAATCTTACTTGTTGCTGAATTTAATTTTTCTAAAAACATTATGATTTCTCCTGAAAGATAGTAATAGTTTATATTAATTTTAGATTTTTTTGTTAGACTTTTTAGCAAGTTTCTTGCTAGAATACATATTTTTATGCTTTATTTTAATATTCTTTTTTAAATCGATTTCATGGATTAAATAGAATAAGCTTAAGTAAAAAGATCAATTATATTTTTTTATGTTTTTTTATATAATAAATGTTATTAAGTTGGATATTAAAGTTAGATTAAGTTTTGTTGTATTTCTAAAAATTGAGCTTTGCGTATTATTATTTGTGGTGTGTTCAAGGTAATTAAAAGTTATATCTTTGATAAACCGATTTAAAAGGGGTATTTATGTTGAATGAAAAAATTTTGGATGCTTTAGAGGATCTCTCAAGCATTGCTGATGATCAACTTCTTGATGTCACTGAGAAATCAAAAAGAGGGTACCAGCTGATCAAAGAAGAAAGACTTTCTAAGGCAGAAAGCTTGTTTTCCGATATCCTTGAAAAGGATAATGAGAATAATTATGCTCTTGTTGGACTTGGAGATATTGAAAGGAAGAAAAATAATTACGATAAAGCAATAGTTTATTATCAACGATGCCTTGTAAAGCATCCTAACAATAATTATGCCCTTTTTGGGCTTGGAGATTGTTACAGAAATTTGGATGATCATAAAAAAGCTACAGACATATGGGAAGAGTATTTAAAATATGATCCTGAGAATATAACGGTTTTAACAAGAGTTGCAGCATCTTACAGGAAGCTAAAAAATTTTCAAAAATCCAAGCAAACGTACCTTAAGGTAATGGAATTAATGCCTGAGAATGATTATGCGCTTGTAGGGATTGGCCATTTATATTACGACTTTAAAGAATATAAAGAAGCTTTAAAGTATTGGCTTAAAATGTATGAATTAAATCAATTCAAGGTTGATGTAAGAGTATTAACTTCAATTGGCAATTGTTATCGTAAGCTAAGGGAATTTACTAGGGGAATTTATTTTTTTAAAAAAGCTTTAGAAATTTCACCTAGCAATTTTTATGCTGTTTTTGGACTTGCTGATTGTTACAGAGGTAATAAGGATTATAAAGAGGCTTTAAAATATTGGCTTGATATTGTAGAAAAAGATCCTAAAAATAATTTGGTTCTTACAAGGGTAGGAGATGCTTATCGTTATTTAAATGATTATGAAAATTCTCAAATTTATTATAAAAAGGCTCTTGATGTTGATTTTGATATGTTTGCTATACTTGGACTTGCTCTTCTTCAAAAGGAACAAGGCAGGTATGAAGAAGCATTAATAGCTATTAAAAGTTTAATAAAAAATAATCCTAAAAATTCAGCATTATATGTCAGTGCTGCTGAATGTTATGAAGCATTGGGTCAGATTGAAAGTGCTGTTGATATTTTATCAAGTTTTTTACATCTTGGCATGAAGAATATTGTTGTTATTGATTACCTTGCCTCTCTTAGGAAAAAAATGGAATGATGGACTGCTTACTTGAAACTGAAAAATCTATTTTTTTTGATAAATTAATAGATACCCATGTTCATTTTTATGAATTAAAGAAAAGATCTTTGGATGTCAACTATATTATTAATGAATGTTTTAAAAACGGCTTTTCTTATTTTCTTGATGTTGGTTTGCATCCTAGTGATTTTAATGATAGAAAAAATCTTTTAACCCCTTATTCTAATGTGTTTTTAACAGCAGGTATTCACCCTTTAAATTTAGGTGATCATTTTAAAGATGATATTAAACAGCTTGAAAAAATTTTGATTAGTGAAAATGTTGTTGCTGTTGGCGAAATGGGTCTTGATTATTTTAAGGCAGATAACAAGAGATCCCAAATTAAAGCTTTTGAAGAGCAATTGTATTTGGCTAGCAGATACAAAAAGCCAGTTATTTTACACATAAGAGATGCCTATGATGATGCCTATGATATTGTAAAGTCTTTAAATTTTTTAAATAGGGGTATACTACATTGTTATTCAGGAAATTATGAGTATGCTAAAAAATTTATTGATTTGGGCTTCAAAGTTTCTTTTTCAGGTAATATAACTTTTAAAAATGCAGAACCTTTAAGGATTGTTGCTAGTAAATTAAACGCTAATGATCTTTTAATAGAAACGGACAGTCCCTTTTTAGCTCCAGTGCCATTAAGAGGTAAAATAAATTCACCCTTGTTTTTAGGATATGTGTGTCTTGAAATTGCAAGGATTAAAAATTGCTCTGTTGATGACATTGCTATTGCTATATACAACAGCTTTAAAGATCTTTTATTGTTGCATTAAATTGTTTATTTATAATTATTTGTTTTATTATTATTTACAAATTTAATCATTTCTATTGTTTATAGATGTTAAATTCATATTGAAAATCTGTTTCAACGTCTTTTACTATTTCTATCAAATCAGATTCTTTAAGAGTGATTACATATTTTAACTTAATAATTTTCAAGTCCTTTCTTGTATTGCCAATTAATACGAATTGTATATTTCTGAAAAAAGGCGAATTTGATATTTTTTTTAAAATAATATTATTATCTCTAAAAGAGAATAATATTATTGTTTTTATTTGGGGAGTAATAAATGTTTTTATATAGGATATGTTTTTTTCGTTTATTAGGGTAATATTAACATTTTTTTCTTTTCCCTTTTTTTCTAAATATTCAAGGTCTTCGTTATTTAGAGACAAATCTCTAAATAATAATGTTTTTTGGAAGTCTATTGATTTTCCGTTAAGTAGAAAATCAATAGACTTTTTTAGAGAAAATTTTATTTTTGATAGATTAAAAATTTTCTCTTTTAGAATTTCGTTATTTAGTATTTCATTATTTGATTTATGGGTTAATAGTATTTTTTTTATTGTTTTAAGCTTATCTTTTATAATTTCTAAACTTTTGTCATTTATAAATAGTATTTTGTTTTTTATGAATGGAGTTTTTTGAATTTGAAAAAAATATTCGGTTGCATCTGAAAAAACTATTGCATAATTAAATTGTTTTTCAATAATGGAAGATTCTTTGCATCCTTGTGCTAAAATTGCCAAGAGCGCTATTATGGCAAGTGTTTTTGAGCTAGACATTTTATTTCCTAGCATACTTATTATTAGTTGCTATAAATATTAAAACTAATGCAAGCATTATTAACGCATAGATACTCATATTGGTTAGAATTAATGTTTTTAAGGTTGCAATAAATAATCCTAAAAATAGAATAGGAGAAAGAATGATTTTGTATTCTTTTAGCGAGTATGTTTGGCATTTTTTAACTTTTTTTTTAAAGATTATTGCTGAAAATATTAACTTTATTGCATTAAGTATTGGCAATTCAATATATTCATAGATTCCAAAAATTTTGCTATTTAGGATTACTATTTCTAGATTTTTAGAAAATATTAGTCCAAATGCGAAGTATATGAGAATTGTTGAATTTTTGTTAAATGAAGAAGTTTCATTTAGGGTAAAAAAAAATATAAATATTAATAATGGTACTATATAGTAGTATAAATGCTCTTTTATAAATATTGAAATTCCCAAATTTATTCTTGATGTGTAATTTAATTCAAATGATCTATATAAAATAAATTCTTGAGTTAAATAAAGAAAAGAAAAAATTGTTATTGCAAAAAATATTGCTAAAATATGGGCTTGGGTATTTTTTGTTTTGCTTTGTTTTAACTGAGTATTTATATAAATTTTTAATATTAATGGCAGACTCGTTAATAAAAATAAACTCATTGTAAGTACAATTCTACTTTTAAACGTTTTTTAAATCAATCGATTGACTAAAAACTTGTATGATTTGGATATTTATTTTTTTATTAATGTTATTTTATTACTTTTTTCAAACATTATTCTTAGAATTTACTTTTTAGTGAATGTATATTAAAATTAATTATTAATTAATTAATTGATTGATTTAGGAGTATATATTTTTTAGATGATAAATAGAAATGCCAATAGAGATAGGGATAGGTCTAGATCAAATGACAAGGAATTGAAAATTAATTATAGAATTAAGGCCCGTGAGGTAAGAGTTATTTTTGAAAATGGAACACAAGAGGTTTTGTCAATTGAAGATGCTATTAAAAAAGCAAAAGAAGCTGGACTTGATTTAGTTGAGGTTTCTCCCAATGTATCTCCCCCGGTTTGTAAGATTATTGATTATGGAAAATATAAATTCCATCAAGAAAAGCGCCAAAAAGAGCAAAAAAAGAATCAAAAAGTAATTAAACTTAAAGAAGTTAGAATGCAGCCCAAGATAGATACCCATGACCTTGATTTTAAATCAAAAAACATTTTAAGTTTTCTCAAAGATGGCAATAAGGTTAAAGTTACAATAAGATTTAGAGGTCGTGAGCTTGCTCATACATATTTAGGATATGATATTTTGAACAGTATTCTTGAAAAAGTAGGGGAGGTGAATTATGTTTTGGAGTCTGCGGCTAAAATGGAAGGCAAGACAATGTTTTTGATTGTAGCGCCTAAGTTTAAAAAATAAATATTAAATTAAAGGGGATAAAATGGCAAGTAAGATGAAAACACGCAAAAGTGCAAAAAAAAGATATTCTTTTACTGTAAATGGCAAAGTTAAGTATAAAAAACAAAATTTAAGACATATTTTGACAAAAAAATCTTCTAAGCGTAAAAGAAATTTAAGGAAATCGGGAAATCTTTCTTGTTTTGAAGTTAAAAGAATTAAAACTTTATTACCTTATGGTTAAAATAATTTTAGGAGATAGATATGGCTAGGGCTAAAAACGGCACAGTTCACATTGCAAGGCGTAAGCGAATTTTAAAAAAGACAAAAGGGTTTTGGGGTACAAAAAAGAGTAATTATAAAAAAGCTAAAGATACCTTGAGAAAGGGCATGATGTATGCTACAAGAGATAGAAAAGCTAGAAAAAGAGATTTTAGGCGCTTATGGATTTCAAGAATTTCGGCTGCTTTAAGTGATACTGGGATTAGTTATTCAAGGTTCATTGAGGGTTTGTTGAAGTCTAATATAAAAATTAATAGAAAAATTTTGTCTAATTTGGCGATTGAAGATGCTGAAGCTTTTAAAAAAATTGTTTTAGAAATAAGAAGATGAAAAATAAAAACTCCTGGGAGGTTTAATTTTAAGGATTAGAGTTATTTTTTTGCGACATCTCATTAACTTTAGGGATTTGAAGATTTTTAGTCAATGATAGCTAAAAGCAATTCAGAGGTTAAGAATAAAAGTTCCGCCTTGAAAAATAGCGCTAAATAAAAATGTTCTTATGTTGGCTTTTTGGGAGTTTAATTTATTTTAAGGATTATTATTGTGCAGCTTATTTCTCTTAATAATATTGAAAAGCAAGAGAGTTATATTTATTATAGAAATGTATATTTTGCTGATGTTGTTTATAAGTATAATGACACCTTAGAAGTCAAAAAAGTTAAGTTTGTAATTGAGGCTACGCCCTTAGGTGAAAAGCATGTCACCATTGATTTTGTAGATCTTTTGAATTATCCTGTTTTAAAGTTAATGGTTGCAATTAAAAGACGTGTAATTGATTTGGAATTTAAAGGTATGCTTCCTTGATTTTAGAATTTAAATCAGAAAAAAAAATGATAAATTTTTCCAAATCTTTTTTTTATCCTTTGCCAATTGGTAAAATATTTGTTTTAAGTGGTGATATGGGATCTGGAAAAACTAGTTTTTTAAAGGGACTTGCTCTTAACCTTGGAATTTCTTATTTTACAAGTCCAACTTATAACATTGTTAATGTTTATGATTTTATAGATTTTAAGTTTTATCATATTGATTTATATCGTGTTTTTTCTTTGGAAGAATTTGAACTTATTGGAGGATTGGAAATACTTTTGGATCTTGACTCAATTATTGCTATTGAATGGCCACAAATTGCTTTAAGTATTGTTCCAAAAGACAGATTATTTTCTTTGACTTTTAAAATAGTTGGTTCAGGCAGGGTTATAGAACTTAATGATTAATGCACTTTCATTTGAATATTCATATAAAGCATTAATAGTTTATTGTAGAATTAACAATAGGGATTTTTCATTATTTGAACTTAAATCGAATTTTAATTTTAGTATTCCAAAAATTTTCAATGATTTTGTGATTACAAATAACATTGATCTTAATCAAATTAAATTAATTATAAATTCTTGTGGACCCGGTTCTTTTACTGGCCTTAGGATTAGTTTAAGTTTTGTCAAAGGGCTTGCTTTAGGCCTTTCTATTCCTTTTGTCAATATTTCTACATTGGATGTTTTTGCAAATGTAGTTAAAAACAGTTCCAGTGTAATTGTATTAACTTTTACCGCTGGTAAATATTTTCTTGGGCATTATAAAAATTGCGAATTGATAGGGAAGATTTTATGTTTTTCTAAGGAAGATTTGTTTGAATATCTAAATCAGATTGATCCAAATTCAGTGCTTATTGGTAACAATCTTGAGAATATTTCTGAAAAGTTTAGTTATAAATTTGAAATCATTGAAAATTTAAGTTCGTTTGGAAGAATTTTAACAGAACTTGGGATAGCTAAATATTTAAAAAATCGGAAAAGTGATGATATTTTATCAGGGCCTATTTACATAAGGCAAAGTGATGCAGAGATTAATTTTCATTCTTAAAATAATGATTGAATAAACTTTTAATTTTACTTATATTGTGTTTGTCTTTTAGCATTGATTTTTTATTTTCTTCTATAATAAATTTATAAATTTCAGATCGAAATATTTTAATGTTTTCAGGAGCTTTAATTGCAATTTTAACAGTATCCTTTTTTATTTCTAATATTAAAACTTCAATATCAGAGTTTATTTTAATACTTTCATTTACTTTTCTTGACAATACTAGCATCTTTATTCCTTGAAAACTTTATGGTGTAGTGAGTATTTTTCATTTGTGCATATAGCTTGTTTTCCAAGTAATTTTTTTTTGTTTATTATGATTGGTGCTTTCAGGTTAGCTGTAATGTCTTTATAATCATTAACATGCATATTGATTATACATAGGATAACTCTTTCATCCTCTTCTTTTGCTTTAATGTCTGACCAATCTTTTTCCTGGATATTTGGTAAGTATTCGCTTAAAAAATTAAAAGGAGATGTTACTAAAAAGCTTACGTCTTTATTGATGGATTGCATAATGGAAAAAGGCTTATATTTAGAGTCTTTTATTATAAATTTTTTAATGTTTTCAAATCCAAGTATCCCTTCAGGGAAATCAAATCCTATACTTTTTTCATTTATCATTCTATTTTATGAAATCCAACAAAGTTGTTTGCATTATTTTGGCAGAGATTCCTAAAGATACTTGATAAGCTAAGCTTGCCATATTTAAATTAGTTATTGCCTTTGTTACGTCAAGATCGGTGTATTGGACCATATCTTCTTTCATGTCCGCAGCCTCTTTGCTTATTCTTTCATAACTTCTATCAAGTCTATTTTCTTTTGCTCCAAGATCTGCAACAGATATAAGTAATCTTTTTAAGCTTTCATCAATTTCTGCTAGACTTCTACTTCCAACAAGCTCTTCTTTATTATTGTAAAGTGTGTCTCTGAGTTCAATAAGCGCATCGAAAATAGATCTGCTTCTAACTTCTGTACTGCTAGAAAGGTTGTAAGGAGGTAGTTTAGTATCATTATTTTTAGTAAGTATTCCAAGTGTTTGTAAAACATTCGATTCTTTTGCTTCTGTTATCCAAATTTGGTGTGGAGTTGTAGTTTTAATAGACAATGAGTTTAAAACGGGATCAACGCTTGCTTCAACAGGGGCTGAAGACTCATTGATTTTTGCAACAATGTCAAGAGCAGTATCTCCTGTTGTTAGTCCTATTTCAACATTGTCAATATAAATTTTTGTATTTTCTTTTACGGTAAACCCATTAGTGTTTATTGATGATATAATATTTTGGTTTTGCAAGAAAAATATTTTATTCCCAGGATAATTATTTGATATATGCACATCATTGTATACTTCTGTTTTCTTTTCAGCTTGATTTCCATTATATTCTACTTTGATTATTTGAGGACCTTCACCGTCTTTGCTTATTTTGCTTATTTTGTTCTCTCTAGTCACTTTAAATGCTTCGCTATCAATTTTGGTCCCCGAGAATATACTGTATCCATCAGGCCCTTTAGCGTTTGCTATTGCAATAGCATCTTCTAGTAAAGCATTTACTTCTTTTGATATCATTTTTTTGTCATCTGCTTCGTAAGTTCCGCTTGCTCCTTGAATGGCAATTTCTTTAGCTCGTGTTAAAATATTTGTAAGAGATTGTAAGTATCCTTCTGTATATCGTAGGTTGCCTTTAGAAGTGCCAATATTTTTTATGTATACATTAAGTTTAAATATGTCGCTATCGAGCCTTATTGCGTGAGTAACGCCTGTTGGATCGTTTCTTAGTTTTACAATCCTTTTACCGCCTTTGTATAAGTTTTCTAAAAGTTTTGTAATTTTAGATTCTTGCTCTGCTGCAGAGGTTTTTAAATTTTCATATGTTAATGGATGACTTACTCTATTTATCATGCTTATACTCCCATTTTATTTATTACTGTGTCTATTAGTTCGGCAGAAACGGTGATAAATTTACTTGCTGCAATAAAGGCTTGTTGAAATTCGATCATGTTTGCAAGTTCTTCATCTTTATTTACTCCAGAAATAGACATTCTTAGATCTGTTAAATCTTTTAATATTTGAGATTGGCTTTCTTTTGTGATTTCTGATATTTGTCCTTTTATTGCTATATTTGATGCTGTATTTGCAAAGTAATCATTTAGTGTTAAATTTTTACCAATCATAATCTGAGAATTTCCAAAAGAGGAGATTCTCAATGCTGCTTGGTTATCTCCAATAGATATTTCATTTGTTGGACTATTAATTCCCGCTGCTATTTTTGAAGGATCTAAGTCTATTGTGTCTGCAACTTTTATCCATGCCGCAGGATTTTTTAGAGGCGAAATTGAATAAGTGGATTTAGGGGTTAATTTGTCTATTGTGTCAATATTTCTATAATCATAAGCTCCCTCAGGTCCAGATTCATTTAATATTCCTGTATATTTTGTAAGAAATAATCCAGAATCTTCTATATGTTTAATTCTAAATGTTATGTTTTCATTTTCTTGTTCTTTAACTGCTTTGATTTCAAACTTACCTTCTGAGTTAATTCTTGCTGTAACTTGTGCATTTGAATTGTTTATTCTATTTATCAGATCTTGAACTGTATCTGGAGCATTGTAAGGTATTTCTATAATCTCATTGCTATTAGTAGCCTCAAATTTAAGAGTTCCATAAAATCCCAATTTCTCTTCTGGGAATATTTCGTTTGTGCTATTAATTTTGAAAACATGAACGGAGTCAAATTGGCCATTTCCGTTAGTATCATATCGAGCGCGATCATCAGTTAGTTTTAGCTCTTTAGAAAAAAAGCTTCTTCCATTTTTTTTGTCCATCCCATACCCTGTTTCATGTATTTCGTTAACAAGCTCTATAATGTTGACAGCTAAATTATTTAGTTCATTGATTTCATTTTTAATCTCTTCATCTCTTATGTTAAGCAAAGATCCAAGCTTTCCCGTTTCAAGGTTAACTTTATCATTGTTTGCCCATAAAATGCTCCATCTGGTTCTGGTAGGTCCGTTTGTAGCTTCTAGTTTAAACTCATTAGCAATTGAACCTTGTACAAGGTGTCTTCCTTCTGAGTGAATTAAAAATTCATTGGGATCTTGTTTGTTTTCAATTGATACACTTATTAAATTGCCCAATTTTTCAACCATTAAATCTCTTGCGTCCATTAAGTCATTTGGATTGTCTTTCATTGCTTGAGATTTTGAAATTTGTTTATTAAGATTTGCAATGTTTTTAATGTAATTGTTTGCCTCATCTGTTGTAATTTTTATTTCATCGTTTGCCATTATGTAAATTCTTTCTAGTGAATGGAATCTGCTTCTTATTAATTCGCAAAAAGACTTGCCTCTTTCTAGAATTATTTTTCTTTCTGCTAAACCTTGTGGTTGATTTGCTAGATCTTGCCAACTTTCCCAAAAATCATTTAATCTTTTTCTTATTGATTGATCTTCAGGCTCATTATAAACATCTTCTAACATTGATATAAACTTGTCTTGTGAAGTCCAGTACCCTAGTCGGTGTGATTCTTCAACGATTCTTGTGTTAAGTAGTTCATCTTTTACTCTGTCTATAGATTGAACCACTATTCCCTGGCCCAATTGTCCTTGCTTTTTAGCTCTGTTTAGTTGCGGAGCATAAAGAGGAATTTCGGTTTTCATTGTTACTCTTTGCCTTGAATATCCAGGTTTTGTAGCATTAGATAAATTATGACCAACTGTATTCATGGCATCTTTATGTGCAAATAAACTTCTTTTGCCAATTTCTATTCCTGAAAATGTTGAATCCACTCTAAACTCCTTTAAAGTTTTTTATTTATTAAAACGGAAGCTTCTTTTGAGCATCCAATTTTTGGCCCGTAAGGGTTTTTGTAAGTTACATTTTCTATACTTTCTTGGACATCTTGAAATATTATTGCTAACATGTCAAGGGATGTGTTTACATAGCTTTGTATTATGTAGTTTAAATTTTTGATATTCAGTATTCCAATTTTCAATTTATGTAGATAGTTGTATATTTCTTTTTTGTAAATTGTAGTCAATTTTTCTACAGCTTCGTAAGTTGACTCAAAGTTTTTATTTTGGGTAAATTTTTTCCAAATTTCGTCTCTTTTGCTTTCAATTTCTTGAAAATTTTCAAGTAATATTTTTGTTTTGTTTGAAATCTCTTTAAGTCCAATTTCATTTTTATTGTCGATATTTTCTTTTATTTTTAGGTATGACTTATATATTTCTTCTACTAAAAAAAGCTCTTCTTTTAAAACCTCTTTTAGTTCAATTTCAAGTTTTGCTTTCATTTTTATGAAATTAATTATAAGCCATTATAAATATATTTACAAATCAATTTTGTCTTTTTATTGTGTTATAATGCATTAAGGTATGAGTAAGCTTTTTGAAAGAGATGATGACATTGTAGCTCTTGCAACCCCTTTTTTAAGTAGTGCTTTATGCGTGATTCGTAGTAGCGGTGCTTCTTCTATTTCTAAATTTTCTAAAATCTTTTCAAATCATTCAGCTCTTAATTCAGCACCTGGGAATACAATTCATTATGGTTATATATTGGATAATGAGAATAATTGCAAGGTAGATGAAGTTGTTGTGTGTTTATATCGAGCGCCAAAGAGCTTTACGGGGCAAGATTCCATTGAAGTTATAGCTCATGGCTCTGTGATTGGGATTAAAAAAATTATAGATTTGTTTTTAAAAAGTGGGTTTAGGATGGCTGAGCCTGGTGAATTTACTTTACGTTCATTTCTTGCTAAAAAAATTGATCTTACAAAAGCAGAAGCAATCAATGAGATTATTTTTGCCAAGACTAATAAAACTTATTCTCTTGCAGTTAATAAGCTTTCTGGAGCTTTATTTGTTAAAATAGATGCAATAAAAGGATGTATTTTAAACTTTCTCTCAGCTGTTAGTGTTTATCTTGACTATGAGGTTGATGACCATGAGATTAGCATCCCATTTGACTTGATTTTAAATAGCAAAGCTGAGCTTAAGAAATTAATTAATTCTTATAAGGTTTATGAAAAAATTGATCATGGTGTTACTTTGGTTTTAGCAGGCTCTGTTAATGCTGGAAAGTCTTCGTTATTTAATATGTTTCTCAAAAAAGATAGATCAATTGTCTCTTCATACCCTGGTACCACAAGGGATTATATTGAAGCAAGTTTTGAGCTTGATGGCATTTTATTTAATCTTTTTGATACAGCAGGTCTTAGAGATGCTGATAATTTTGTTGAGAGACTAGGAATTGAGAAAAGTAATTCTTTAATAAAGGAAGCATCTTTAGTAATTTATGTGATTGACGTTAGTTCAAATTTAACAAGAGAGGATTTCTTGTTTATTGATTCAAATAAATCTAATAGTAAAATATTATTCGTTTTAAATAAGATAGATTTAAATATAAATAAATCTACTGAGGAATTTGTTCGTTCAAACGTCTTAAATTCTTCAAATTTAATAATGATTAGTACTAAAAATTTAGAAGGAATAGATATTCTTTATGACAAAATAAAGACGCTAATCTCTTATGAGAAAGTAGAGATTGGACTTGATGATATAATAATATCTTCAAGTCGTCAGATGCAACTTTTAGAGAAAGCTTATGCTTTGGTTTTAGATTTATTGAATAAAATTGATCGCCAAGTAAGTTATGATATGTTAGCATTTGATGCTTATGAGATTATTAATTGTTTAGGTGAAATAACGGGAGAAGTTAGTAGTGAAGATGTTCTTGACAATATGTTTAAGAATTTTTGTTTGGGGAAATAAATATGGATTTTGACGCAATTGTTATTGGAGGAGGTCATGCGGGAATTGAAGCTGCGCTTGCTCTTTCAAGGTTGAATTTTAAGACTTTAATGATTACTCAAAATTTAGATACAATTGGCAAGCTTTCTTGCAATCCTGCTATTGGCGGACTTGCTAAGGGCAATATGGTTAGAGAGATTGATGCTCTTGGTGGTGAAATGGGTCGTATTATTGACTTTAGTATGATTCAGTTTAGAGTTTTAAATAAGAGTCGTGGTCCTGCAGTTCAAGCTCCACGTGCTCAAGCTGATAAATTAATGTACCAAACCAAGGCCAAAGAAACTTTAGAGCGTCAAGACAATCTTGATCTTTTTCAAGATACAGTTGTTGATTTTATTCTTAATTCTATGAGAAATGAAATCAAAGGCGTTGTTACAGAGAGAGGCAATAAGTTTAGAGCAAGTGTTGTGGTGCTTACAACAGGGACTTTTCTTCGAGGGAAAATATTTATTGGTGAGTATAGAGCTAATATGGGTAGACTTGCTGAATTTTCTGCTTATGGACTTGATAAAACTTTGCTTAGCCTTGGATTTGAAATGGGTAGGCTTAAAACGGGCACTCCAGCAAGAATTCATAAAAAAAGTGTAGACTTTTCAAAGACTGAAGTTCAATTTGGAGATTCAGACATCATTCCCTTCTCTTTTTCAAATGGCAATTTAGACAAATCTCAACTTTCATGTTATGTGACCTATACCAATAAAAGAACCCACGAAATAATTAGTGAAAATATGCACTTGTCACCCCTTTATTCTGGTGAGATTGTAGGTAATGGCCCAAGATATTGTCCTTCTATTGAGGATAAGATAGTAAAGTTTAAAGATAAGGATAGACATCAAATCTTTATTGAGCCTGAAGGGTTTAATACGGAAGAAATGTATCTTAATGGTCTTAGCTCTTCTTTGCCTGAAAATATTCAGCAGAAATTTATTAACAGCATTGAAGGCCTTGAGCATGCTATTATTACAAGGCCTGGTTATGCAGTTGAGTATGATTATATAAATCCAATTGAACTTTATCCAAATCTTGAGAGCAAAAGAGTTAAAGGGCTTTTTGTAGCAGGTCAGACCAACGGCTCTTCAGGATATGAAGAGGCAGCAGCTCAAGGGTTAATGGCTGGAATTAATGCTGCTCTTAGACTTCAAAATAAAAAGCCAATGATTTTAACAAGAACTAGCTCTTATATTGGAGTTCTTATTGACGATCTTGTTACTAAAGGCACTAAAGAGCCTTACAGAATGTTTACTTCAAGAGCTGAGCACAGGCTTAATTTAAGGCACGATACTAGTGATAAGCGTTTAATTAAGATTGGATATGATCTTGGGCTTGTTGATGAGGAGAGATATTCAAAATATCTTTTTAAGAAGAGAAGAGTTGAAGAGATAAAGGAGCTTTTAAAGCAAAGGCGGCTTAGCTTAAAAGATGTTGCTGATGAACAATTAAAAAAACATGTTAGTAAAGATTTTTACCATATTTTAAAAGATCCTTCTATTAGTTTAGATAATCTGATAAAGATTGATCCAAGTTTAAGTGATTCAAAAGTAATTTTAGAGCAAGTTGAATTAGATGTTAAATATGAAGGTTATATTAATAGACAGAAAGATTTAATTAAAAAACTTAATAATCTGGAGCTTGTCAAGCTTCCATTTGATTTTAATTACGAGATTATTGAAGGCCTTTCAAGAGAAGCTAGAGAGAAATTTTCCAAGGTTCAACCAGCTACTCTTGCTCAAGCAAGTCGAATTCCTGGAATAAGAAATACGGATATTACTGTTTTGTTTATATATTTTTCAAATCCTAAAAATAAGGTAGTTTTAAATTTTTCTTTATGATAAGTGATATTGACTTTGCTTTTTCAGAATGTAATTTCCAGTTTGCTTACAAAGATCTTCAGAAAATAAATTTATATATAAAGAGAATTTTACTTTTAAATACCAGATTTAATTTAATTTCAAATAGCAATAACAACTTTAATTCTATTCTTAATCTACATGTTATAGATTCTCTTTTGGGATTATCAACTATTAAAGAGATCAATCCTTCTGAAATTCTTGATGTTGGAAGTGGTGCTGGATTCCCAGGTATTGTTTTGGCTATTTTTGACACTTCTAGAAAATATTATCTTTTAGAGAGAAGTAAAAAAAAGTCTACTTTTTTGAAAATGATAAAATTAGAACTTGATTTAGAAAATGTAAAAATTTTAGAATATGAGATTGAAAGAGAAAAAAAGAAGTATGAATTTATTACAATTAGAGCTTTTAGAAGTATGAATGAATATGCGTTAGTTTTAAAAAATCTTTTAAAGAATGGAGGTTTGATTATGGCATATAAGGGCAAATTTGATAAAATTAATCTTGAGGTCAGTCAAATTAAAGATCTGTTTAGTAAAATAGAAATAAAGTCTTTAAATTCAAAATTAAGCCTAGATAGAAATTTGGTTTTACTTTACAGATAATATTATTATAGCTTAGGTTCAATTTATATTTTAAAGTGATTTTGACTAGGAGTATTATGAAGAGTAGTTTTCAGATAGATTCAGAAGTAGAGAATGCATTACATTTGATAAATAAATTTAGAAGAGAGGTTGCAAGCAGGATTCTTGGTCAAAAAGAAATGATAGATGCTATTTTAATGGGACTTTTAACAGAAGGGCATGTTTTACTTGAAGGGGTTCCAGGTCTTGCTAAGACCCTTGCAATTCAAACTGTATCTGATGTTCTTGATCTTGAGTTTAAGCGTATACAGTTTACTCCAGATCTTTTGCCGTCAGACCTTACAGGTAATATGGTTTATAAAAGTGCTACAGGGACTTTTAAGGTTAGAAAAGGCCCAGTATTTTCAAATGTTATTTTAGCAGATGAAATCAATAGAGCTCCCGCAAAAGTTCAGTCCGCTCTTCTTGAGGCTATGGGAGAAAGGCAGGTAACTCTTGGAGACGAAACCCATAGGCTTCCAGATCCGTTTTTTGTTCTTGCTACTCAAAATCCAATAGAGCAAGAAGGGACTTACAATTTGCCAGAATCCCAACTTGATAGATTTTTATTAAAAGTTAATGTTAATTATCCATCAGTGCAGGATGAAGTAAGGCTTTTGAAAATATTTTCAGTGGATGGACGTCTTGAAAATATTAAAGTTGCAAAGGTGATGAATGCTTATTCTTTGGCTGATATTAAAAGAACGGTTGGCAGGGTAAAAGTTGATGACAAAATAATGCTTTATATTGTTACTTTAATCTCTGCATCTCGAGAAAGAGATAAGAAAACTTATCCATTTGCCAAATATATTGAATTTGGTGCATCTCCTAGGGCTTCTCTTAGTTTATTAAAGTGTGCTCGTGTTAATGCTCTTTATGAGGGACGAATATTTGTTCTACCAGAAGATGTTAAAGCTGTGGCTTATAGTGTGTTAAGGCACAGGATTACACCATCTTATGAGGCAGAAGTAGAGGAAATGAGTATTGATGATATTATTAGAATGCTTCTTTCTGCTGTAGCGCTTCCTTAGGAAATAATTGTTAAATGATACAAGATAACGAAATAACTAGTAGTACTAAGACTAGGATAAAAGCTTTAAAGTTCTTTTCAAGAAAAATGCTTTCAGAGCTTAATTTTGGTGGCTATCGTTCAATTTTTAAAGGACTTGGTCTTGAATTTCATGAATTTAGACCCTATGAAGATTCTGATGATGCTAGATTTATTGATTGGAATGTGAGTTCAAAAGCTGATAGCATTTTTTCAAAGGTTTTCAAAGAAGATAGGGGAATGAATCTTCATCTTCTAGTAGATAATTCACTTTCCATGAGCTTGGGGGACAAGGTAAATAAAAAGGATGTTCAGGATTTGTTGGTTTCTATTTTTGCACATATGGCATTTTTTAATAATGATAAAATAGGTGTTACCTTTTTTTCAAGTGGAACAGACAAGTTTATACCCTCTAGCAAGGGTCATTCACACTTAGGGTTGATTTTAAGTGAAACAATCAATAGAAATCTTAAGCCGGGTAGCAGCTTAGCTTATATTTTTAAAAATACAGCAGAATATTATAAAAAAAGATCTTTAGTTATAATTATTTCTGATTTTAAGGCGAATGCTTATTTTAAATCTTTGAATGTTTTGAGTAAGAGACATAATGTTATTGCTATAAGAATTTCAGATTTTTTTGATGAAAATTTTCCTAAGATTGGAACTTTGATTTGCGAAGATATTGAAACTGGAGAAAATTTTTTAGTTTCAGGGTTTAGCAAGTTAACATTAGGTGATTATAAAAACTATTGGACGCTTGATAAAATAAAATGGAAAAAAGAGTGTATTAAAAAAAATATTAGTTTTATTGAAATTGATACTAAAGAAGATGTTTTTAAGAAACTTAAAATTCTTCTTAAAAAGGGATAATAGATTTTGAAGGGAATTGTTTCAAATCTTTTTCTTTTTTTAGCCTTATTTTCACATTCTTATGAAATAAAGAATGAAATATTTATGCCAACTCGTTACTATGTGGGTGATTCTGTTGATTTTAAAGTTTCATTAATTTTAAATGATGATGAGGAGTTTTTTCCTGCAGATTTTAAAGAGATTAAAGATGAATTTGTTGAAGTAAATTCAATTAGCTTTAATGACGTAACAAATGAAATAATAGTTAATTTTGTTTCTTTTTATATTGGAAGTACTTCTCTTCCTTCTATTTATATTGGGGATGTAATTAACAATGGTAAGAAAAGCAAGGTTTTTCTAGAAAATATAAAAATCAATACAGATAAACTAGTATCTAATAATTCTGATTTTAAAATTAAAAATATAGAAGGCGTTTTATTTATTCCTGGAACAAGTGCCTATTTATTTTTATTCATTCTTGCTTTATTTTTGATTCCTTATTTAACTCTTAAGCTTTTAAAGCTTTTAAATCGACTTTTAATTTACTTGATAGTTAAGCATGGGCTTAAAAAGCCTTATAAAGTATTGCAGAGACAGTTTGTTATTTTGTCTAAATATGCCAGAGAAGGTGGAGACCAAAGTGCATTTTATAATTTAATAAATTCTTCTTTAAGAGTTTATTTATCTAAAAAAAC
The DNA here is from genome assembly GCF_001922545.1 of Borreliella garinii. Lineage (NCBI taxonomy): Bacteria > Pseudomonadati > Spirochaetota > Spirochaetia > Spirochaetales > Borreliaceae > Borreliella > Borreliella garinii. The sequence goes on from NZ_CP018744.1 coordinate 729,606, forward strand.
AGGTTTTGATTTTAATGCGATTACCACAACAGAAATTTCTATAATTTTGCAAGATCTTAAGGTTCCTTACGAAATTCGTTCAACCTTTATTAATACGTTAAGGCTTTCTGATTTTAGTAAATTTAGTGGTGTTGATTTAGTATTTGAGAGTTTGTCGTTTGTTTTAGAGGATTTAAGAACCGCAGCATCGAATTTTGAAGATTTTAATAGAGGTCCTAATGTTAACATTTAATGATCCCTTGTATTTATTTTTATTGGTAATTTTTCCTTTAATAATTTATTTTAATCATTTTTTTAAAAATAGAGGGGGCAAGATAAAGTTTCCAATATCGCTTTATGGCAATTTTAATTCTTTAAAGCTTAAGGATTATAGATTAAATTTGATGTATTTTTTTACTTATTCTTTTTTGTATTTAGCTGCAATGGTTATGGTGTTTGCTTTAGCAGGTCCTTCGGTTTCAAAAAAGAAGATGATACATCTTAGTGCTGGCGCTGACATTGTCATTGTTCTTGACATATCGCCTAGTATGGGGGCTGTTGAGTTTTCTTCTAAGAATAGACTTGAGTTTTCAAAAGAATTGATTAGACGTTTTATTTCTCAACGTGAAAATGATAATATTGGCTTGGTAGCTTTTGCAAAAGATGCTTCAATAGTGGTGCCTATAACAACAGATAGGGATTTTTTTAATAAAAAGTTAGATGATATTTATATTATGGATCTTGGCAATGGGTCTGCTTTAGGATTAGGTATGTCTATTGCGCTGTCTCATTTAAAGCATTCCGAAGCCCTTAAAAGATCAATAGTGGTTTTAACAGATGGGGTTGTTAATTCAGATGAGATTTATAAAGATCAAGTGATTAACCTTGCTCAAGGTTTAAATGTTAAGATTTATTCTATTGGCATTGGAAGTTCTGAGGAATTTAGTGTTGAGTTTAAATTAAGATCTGGAAAATTTTATCAAGGAAGTCTTAAAGAGATTTATGATCCTAGTATGCTTGTTGAGATTTCACATAAAACAGGGGGGCTTTTTTATTCAGTTAATGATGATTTTTCTTTTCAATTTGCAATTCAAGATTTTTCAAAAAAAGAAAATTTGGAGAGAAAAATTAAAATAGCCGTGGACAATAAAGATATTTATAAAGAATTTTTAGTTGTAGCGTTTTGCTTATTATTTATTTATTTTATTTTTTCAAAAATTTTCTTAAAAGAGATACTATGAGTATAAATAATTATAGTGCTTTATACTTTTTTTTAATTTTAATATGTATTTTTTTTGTGTGTGTGCTTGATTTTAGACGAAATATTCCGTTTTTTAAAACCTTAAGCTTTATGTATGGAGACAATTCCTACATTCAAAATTACTACATTAAAAAAGTTCTCATGACAATGTTTTTTATTTTAAGCTTGATTTTTCTCATTTTATCCATCTTGGATATTTCTTGGGGACAAAGAGCTGTTGAGGATGAGAGAAATAAATTGAGAATTTCTTTTATTTTTGATATTTCTCGTAGCATGTTAAGTGTGGATGAAGGTAAGATTATTAATAGACTTGAGAGTGCTAAAAATATGATTAGTTTAATTTTAAGCAATTTTGATAATGCAGAATATTCTCTTACTATTTTTAAAGGGAAGTCTATATTGGTTTTACCTTTTTCTAAGGATAAAAACAGTTTAAACAAGATGCTAAATTATATAGAGCCTAATTTAATAAGCTCCCCCGGGAGTTTTTTAGGAGATGCTGTTTTTAGTGTAATCTCTAGTTTACAGGATGACTCTTATTATAATTTTTTAGTCATTTTAACAGATGGCGATGATTGGGGAGAAAATAATTATTATAGGTTTTCTAAATTTGTCAATAATTTAAAGTTGGAAAGTTTTGTGGTTGGGATTGGAGGTAATAATCCTGTTTTATTTGATAATAATTTAATTATTAAAGATAAAGATGGAAATCTTGTTAAATCTGTGATAAATGAAGAAAATTTACTTCTTCTTGCCTCTTCTCTTAAAGGGTCATATTATAACTTGTATTTAAAAGGGATTAACCTTGTTGTCAATGATATAAGAAATGGTATAATAAGAAGAACGTCAAACGATATTATACTTGTTGATGTATCAAGGTATAAAATTTTTTTGGTTATTTCATTGTTGTTTATTTTTATGTATTTATTTGTCAGGATGGTAAAGTGGGACGAAACTTTTTAGCATTTTTATATGCTTGCTTTTTGTGTTTAGGTTTTTTGTCTTGCTCAAATGTTAAGTCTATGTCTTTAATGACTATTGGCAATTATGAATATGTTAGGGGAAATTATCAAAATGCAATTTCAAATTATTATAATCTTGTAGAGGATAAAAAATATTCTGCTTGGGGATATTATAATCTTGGTATTGTATATTATTCTTTAGGCGAGTATGAAAGTTCTCTTAGAATATTCTCTTATGCAAAGAAAACCAATGATATTTTTTTAAATTTTAATGTCAATTATAACGAAGGGATAATATACTATAATCAAGGACTTTATCATAAGGCCGAGATGGCTTTTAAAGAGGCTTTGAAAATTAATCCTAGCAGTTATAATGCTAAATATAATCTTGAACTTGCAATAATAAAAAAACGAACAGTTCGTGATAGTTTAAATTCTTTAAGTGTAGAAAAAAGTAAAAATTTTGTTGAAAGTAATGAAAATTTTTTAAGGTACATTGAAAATCTTGAGAGGGTTGTATGGTTGAGAAAAATAGACGAGAGTTTGGTTGCTCCAAAAGAAGATTGGTAATATTTTTTATTTATTTTTTTTCAATCGCAAGGCTTTATTCGCTTACAGGTATTGATTTTGTTAAAAATATTAAAGTTTTAAAGGGCGACAAGTTTATTCAGATCGTAAGGCTTAACAATCCTTTGCAAGACATTGATACAAGTTTGCTAAAAGTTGAAATAAATAAAGAAGTTAAATCCAATTCTAATGTTTTATCAATATCTAGGACAACGGATAATAATAACTTTTCTTTTATTGAGATTAAAGTTGAATATCTTTTTGAGGGTTTAGGGTTTATTAAGATTCCCCCATTAAAAGTAATTTATAAAGGTGATTCTTATGTATCTTCAGAAGCTGAAGTTAGTGTGCTAAGAGCTGATGAAATAAATTCTTTTGGTTTGCCAGTTGATTTATATTGGGATCTTAATAAAAGAGAGGTTTATGAATATCAAAGCATTGGTCTTGTTTTGCGTTCAAATTGGCTTTTAGATAGCAATTCTAATAAAATTTCTGGATTTTTGCCTGCTATTAAGGATGCAATGATTGAAAAGATGCCTATATTTGGGGATATTCAATATAGAACTTTTAATAATAAAGAAATTTTAGATGTACCTTTTTATAATTTTGTACTAACTCCTCTTAAGGGCTCAAAAAATGTTTTGATTCCCAGTTTTTCTTTTAATATTGATTCTGGTCTTGTTAGGGAAGCTCCCGAGCTTTTATTAAAAGTTAAACCAATCCCCAAAGAGGTTAAATCTTTGGCAGTGGGAACTTTTAGGATTGATTATGAGACTCCTACTTATTCTACAATTGAACAAGATATATTTACTATTTTAATAAAAATTACAGGTCAAGGGAATTTTCCACATTTTTACTTTCCAGAGATTGAAACTTATAATTCTAAAATTCTTAATAAAAAGAAAAATTATAGTTTTAAGCCCTCTAAAGATGGATACAAGGGCAGTATTTCTCAAATTTATACAGTTAAGCCCGACACTAAAGGTAGTGTATTTTTAAATATTGGTGATTTTAGTTATTTAAATCCAGATAATGGAACAGTTTATACTCTTAAAGGGAAGAAATTAAAGTACGAATATTCGGGAAATTTTGATAGCATAAACAAAATACATAACAATATAGATTCTGATTTTAAACTGCTATCTTATACTGATATTTTGAATTACAAAAATAAAACTTTTTTATTTTTTGTTCCATGCTATTATTTACTTTTGATCCCGGGGTTTTTATTATCTTTGGCCATTTTAATTAACTATAAAAAATTTTTTGCAGCATCAAGTTTTGGACTGGCTATTTTAATATTGGCTGTTGGCATTAGTTTAAATGCTGTAAATGATAGTTTATTGTCAGAAAAAAATATAAATGATTTGATTGAAAACTATAATGCTAAAAATTATGATGCTGCACTTATCAAGATTGATAATATTCTTAAAAAATATCCAAATTATTCAGGACTTTGGTTAAATAGAGCTCTTGTTTTAAGTAAAATGGATAGAGATTTTGATGCTATTTATTCAGCTTATAAGGCATTTTTAGCTTCTCCAAATAATGAAGCCCCCTATAAGGTTATTGGTCTAATTGAAGCCAAAAATGGAGTTACAGACAATATTCGTAACAATAGTTTTATTTTTTCTAATATTTTTTTTATTATTAGCTTATTTTTGATAAATTTTTTAGTCGTATCTATTTCTTATAAATTTTTGGCAAAAAATTTAAAAAAAATAATTATATTTTTACTTTTTTCTGCGGTTTGTTTTACTATATTTGAAACATATTATTTTTATTCTGAGCAACAATCTGAGGTGGGAATAATTAAAGGTGATTTAGTTTCTCTTTACAAGGTTCCTGATAACTTTTCAAGGAGTTGGAGATTTTTAAAAGGAAATGCGAGTGTTTATATCCTTGACAGCAAAGACGATTTTGTTCTTATTGAAACAAGTTATGGACTTCAAGGCTGGATTCACAAGAATTTTGTTGTATCCTTAAAAGATAATTTGATCTAAAAAATAAATATTTAAAATGCTTAAAAATTTTTAAAAAGGTTTAATTTTATTTTTCCCTGTATACTATTCTACCTTTTGTAAGGTCATAAGGAGATAGCTCAACTTTTACTTTATCGCCAGGAACGATTTTGATGAAATGTTTTCGCATCTTGCCAGATAGATGAGCAAGTACAATGTGCTTGTTTTTAAGTTCTACTCTAAACATGGTATTTGGAAGGGATTCTTTTACAATTCCTTCGGTTTCAATAGCTTCTTCTTTAATATTCAAGACAACCTCCGCATTTTTTTCTGATAGGATAAATTTTACATGATTAAACATATCATTTCAATTCTTCTTTTTAAGAATAAAAGCATTATTGTTTGTTTACATTATAAGAAATTGTGTATATAATTACACGAAGTTTTTTAAAAATGTAATTTATAGGAGGTATCATGCAAAAAGCTAGTTTTGAGCATGACTTTATTGAAGAGATAAAAAAATTTCTTTCAGCTGAAAAAAGAGAGATATTAGATTCTATTAAGTCTGTAGAAAATAGCAAAAAGGAAATAATTAATAATGATATGTATCCAAAGGATGTTGTTGATATTGCTTTTGATAATATGGATGGAAATAATCTTGAAGCGTTAGGTTTTGTTGAAAAAAGAAAGTTGAATTTAATAAATCAAGCTCTTTATAGAATTTCTCAAAATTCTTATGGTAAGTGCTTGGCTTGTGAAAAAGAGATTGCTAGAGAGAGACTTTTAGCGATTCCTTATGCTTTTTTATGTATTAGTTGTCAGACAAAAAAAGAAAAAAAGAGTAAAAGATGATACATCTTAAGTTAGTTATTTAATATTGTAATTTCTACTCGTCTATTTTTAGCCTTTAATGGGGACGAATTAGGATATTTTGGTTTTTGAGATCCCCATCCTTTAAATAGTATTTGATCTTTGTTTTTTACTTTCATTTTTATCAAATAATTTCCAATTGTACGAGCTCTTTTTTCAGAGAGCTCGTACATCTCTTCTTCTAATCCAAATTGTTCAGTATGTCCTTCTATTAGAATGTTATTTTTTTCAAATTTTTCAAGAAGTTTAGCTATAAGGTCAAGTTTTTTATATTCTTTTTGTAGTATTTGGAATGAGTCAGGATAAAATTCAATATCTAAGCTTAAATTAATACCTTTATTATTTTTTTCAACGACAATATTTTTTATTTTTTTTTCTTGGATGTAATTTTCAACTTCAGTTTCAATGAAATTATCATTTGGAAGTTCAATTGAAACTATTCTGCCAAGGGAGTTTCCAATCATTTTAAAATGTTGGTTGTTATTCTGCTTTATTTCAAAAATATATTCGTCATTGTATTTATATGTATTACCAATTTCATTGTCAAAATAAATTTTTTGTTCTACTTTTTGATAGAAAGAGATGTTTTTTATATTATATTGTGATTCATAATTAGAAAGAATTATGTGGTAATGTTTGCCGTTGTACTCTTCCTTACCTTTATATTCGTAGTTAACATTAAATTTTACAATGAAATCTTTCATGCTTTTGTCTATTTTTGAGGCTTCTATGTACTCTTCTGCGGGGTATGTCCATTTTTCATTTATTTTGATAGGTGTTTTTGGAAATCTTGGAATGCCTCTAACAGAGGGTCTTTTTTGATTTGCTCCTATTATATATTCTCCTTGTTTATTTACACTGAAGGTTTCTTCAAACTCTTCATTTAATAGATAAGGTTCATTAATGTTTTTTCTTTTTAAGATTCTAAAAAAAGCTTTAATGTTTGCAAATTTTTCTTTTGTGTCTTTTATTTCACTTGAAATTTGAATATTTGTTGTAGAACTTGAATTGTAATGGCCGTTAAAATAAACTTTTTGATTATCTTTGCCTTCTAATCTAAACTTTGTACCTTTAATGTATTTAAATTCAAAGGTTTCAGAAGACAAAGCTAATCTTTGAACTAAAAATAATAGCAACAATAGCATGGCTGCTTTTATATTCATTAATAGATTTTATCATAAAAGTATTTAATTTCTAAATTTTTCTTAAAATTGCTATTTTATATTTTGTTCTGATCTGATATTTATTATAATTTATAACACAGTGGGCAATTATTTAAATTATTAATTAATAGGGGTTTTTATATGAAGTATAAAAAAATAAGAATTAATTTAAATTTAAAAAGAAAAAGTGGTATTTTGCTTAATATAAGCTCTTTGCCATCTAAATATGGTATTGGAGATTTGGGGAAAGGGGCTTATAAATTTATAGATTTTTTGTTTGCATCTTCGCAAAGCTATTGGCAAATGTTTGCTTATTCTCCTATTGATTTTACAAGATCTCCTCCTTACTCAATTTTTTCGGCTTTTGCTGGCAATGTTTATTATATTGATTTAGAGGCTCTTGACAAATTTATAGATTCAGATTTAAACCTTTTAAAGGAAAATGAAACCAGATACTCTGATTTAAAAAAAATAAGCTTTAAAGATAAATTTCTTAAAGAAGCTGCTTTAAATTTTATTAATAGAGCTTCGGCTGATGAGGTTAGAAGCTTTGAAAAATTTAAAAAAAAGTCTTCTTATTGGCTTTTAGATTTTGCAAGTTTTGTTGCATTTAAAGAATATTTTCTAAAAGATTCAAGGGATGCTTTTAATGTTATTTTTGATAGAGGAATTCTTAAAAGAAATGAAAAAGACTTATTTAAATTGAGAAATATCCTCTCAAAAGAGATTAAAGTGCAAGAGGTACTGCAGTATTTCTTTTTTTCACAGTTTCAAGCTTTAAAGTGTTATGCAAATGACAAAGGAATTGAGCTAGTTATGAACGTGCCTCTTTTTATAGCGTATGATTCTGCTGATGTTTGGGCGCATCAAAAATATTTTAAGTTAAGATTTGATGCAAGCAAAGATAAGGTTGCAGGAATTTCTCCAGATTATTTTTTAGAGCAAGAGCAAGCTTGGGATAGTCCAGCTTATAGCTGGAATGTTTTAAAGAAAGTTAATTATGAATGGTGGGTAAAAAGGATTGGAATTTTAAGAAAGTATGTAGATGTAATTAAAATTGATCATTTCAGAGGTTTTGTTTCTACTTGGGAAGTTAGCGTTGGTGAGGCTTATGCTTTTAATGGGTTGTGGGTAAAGTCACCAGGACGAGATTTTTTTAATTTTATTTTAAATGAAATTAAAGATTTAAAAATTTGGGTTGAAGATTTTGAAAATGATCTTGAAGATGCTTCAAGGTTAAGAGATTTTTTTAATTTTCCAGGAATGAGAATAATGAAGCTTGCCTTTGATTTTGATTCGGACAATCAGAATCTTCCTCATAATTATATTAAAAATTGTATAGTTTACACAGGAATTGGCGATAATGGCACAATACGAGAATTTGTTAATTCTTTAGATGATTTACATAAAAAGTATATTTTTGATTATTTAAATACAAATGAAGATTTTGTTGTTTGGGGCATGATAAGAAGTGCTATGAGCAGTGTTTCTGATAATGTAATAATACCGATGCAAGATTATATTAGTTTAGGAGATGAATTTAGTGTAAATATTCCAAAAAACACTTTAAACAATTGGATTTTTAGATTATTAGAAAGTGATTTAGATGCTACTTTGAGTAAAAATATAAGTTTTATTACAAGGCTTTATGGCAGGGCTTAAGATTTTTAATAAGACACTTGTTATAATATTTTTAAATTTAATTGATATCCAATTAGTTAAATAAAAATCATTGTTATTTAATATTTTTTGATTTGCAAGTATTATGTATTAATGTATATGAAAATTTTTATCTATTGGATAGTTATTTTCTTCTTTTTTATTTTTAAAGTTTTTAGTATATATTCATTAACCGATGAAGAATTTTTTAAAAAATATAGTTTATTTTTTGTTCATAAAGGATTTTTGAGCAAAAATATTAATGGGGAAATAACCAAAGTTCAAGTTAATGGGATAGATTCTAGGTGGGTTTATCCTTTTAATAAGCTTGTACCTAGTCGAATTACCTCGATTTATGAAGATGTTTATTCTTCAAGTTCATTTTTAACTACAAGTGATAATCTTTATGTTTCTTATGATTATTCAAAGAATTTTAGAAAATTAGTGGGAATTAACAAATTTAACAGTAGTGCATATATTACATCGAGCGCCTTTTCTCAAGGAGAGTATAAGCGTATTGCTATTGGAACTGCGATTCATGGCATTTATCTTAGTGTCAATGGAGCTGTTAGTTTTAAAAATTTAAATCATTTAATTCCTCAGATTTATCTGGGTGCAGGGTATTACGACATTATTAGTGCTGTTGAATTTTCAAGAGAAGATATAAATAATTTATATTTTTCTTCTGGAGTTTATGGAGATATTTTTTTAATTAGTCAGAAAAGTGGATTTATTAAAAAAATTTCTTTTCCTTTTAAAAAGCAAATAATACGTATTTTAGATTTATCTAGCAAGAATGTGGAAAAAATTTTAGTTAGAACATATGATAATCATTTTTATTCTTATTTTAATGAACAATGGTTATTTATTGGGAAATTATCTTTGCAAGATCAGGATTTTGTTGAAAAATCACAAAGAATGCAGCTTGCTAAAAATAAAGGGTCTATTTATTTAACAGCGCATACATTGAGTAATAACAGGGCAGTTGATGAAAGATTTAAATTCATTAAAGATTCAGGTATGAATGCTGTTGTGATTGATTTTAAAGATGATAATGGTAATTTAACTTATTCTAGTAAGCTTTCTTTGCCCAATAGATTAGGATCTATTAAAAACTTAATTGATGTTTCTTATATTCTTAAAAAAGCTAGAGAACTTGGAATTTATGTTATTGCTAGATGTGTTGTATTTAAAGATGCAAAATTGTATTATTATAATAATTTTAAGCATGCTCTTTGGAATAAACGGACGAATAAACCTTGGGCTCATTTTATTAAAAAAGTTGATTCTAGTGGTCTTGTGAAATATGTACAAGTAGAGCATTGGGTAGATATTTTTTCTCCTGCCACTTGGGAGTATAATATTTCTATTGCAAAGGAAATACAATCTTTTGGAGTTGATGAGATACAGTTTGATTATATTAGATTTCCATCAGATGGTCCTGTATATTTTGCAACCTCAAAAATGAATAAGTATGAGATGCGCCCCGTTGATGCTCTTGAGTCTTTTTTGATTATGGCAAGAGAACAGCTTTATATTCCTATTTCTGTTGATATTTATGGGTACAATGGTTGGTTTCCTACTAATAGCATTGGGCAAAGTATTGCAATGTTGTCAGATTATGTTGATGTTATATCTCCTATGTTTTATCCTTCGCACTATACTAATGATTTTTTGCCAAGCAATTCTTATTATACAAAAAGAGCTTATAAGATTTATAAAGAGGGGAGTGATAGAGCATTTATGTTTTCTTTAAATGGGGTTGTCATTAGGCCTTATGTTCAAGCTTTTTTATTGGGAAAAGAAAGGTTTGTGAATGATGAGATTTATTTAAACTATTTAAAGTTTCAGCTTAAAGGGGTTAAAGAGTCGCTTGGTAGTGGTTTTAGTCTTTGGAACGCATCTAATGTTTATTATATGGTTAAAGGCAATTTAAAAGAATATTTAGATTCTTTTTAATTGTTCTTTCTTGTAAAGGAGATTTATTTGGAACATTTAATTCAATTTTTTTATGTAGGATTTGGTATTTTTTTATTGTATCTTGGTGGTAATTTACTTTTAAAAAGTTCAGTTAGCATTGCTACTTATTTAAAAGTTCCAACACTTTTAATAGGAGTTACAATAGTATCTTTTTCAACAAGCGCTCCAGAGCTTTTTACAAGTTTAGTGGCGGCTTTTAAGGGTAAAAACGAAATTGTTGTTTCTAATGTTATTGGTAGCAATATTATTAACATGTTGCTCGCTCTGCCTTTAGCGGGATTATTTTTAAGGATTAAGGCAGATTTTAAAAGGCTTAAGCTTTCTTTTATGTTTCTGTTTTTATTAATGTTTCTTCTTTTGCTGCTTTCATTTGATTTTAGATCTTATTCTTTTTTTGCAGTACCTTATAATCGCTTTAGCTCATTAAGTATCTTAATTTTGTTTTTATCATATCTTTTATTCTTTTACAAAGAAGAAAAAGCGCATTTCAGCTTAGAAAATAATCCTTCTCAAGAAGGTGTAAGTAATTTAAATCAGAGTTTAAATTTTATATTTTTTAATACGTTAAGCTTTTTTATTAGCATGTATTTTCTTTATTTGGGATCGAAATTATTGGTGGATGGGGCTCTTTATATTGCTAACAATGTTTTTAATGTTAGTGAAAAGTTGATTGGAATTATAGTTGTAGCTTTTGGAACAAGCGTTCCCGAGCTTGTTGTATCTCTTTTTGCAATCATTAGAAAAGAGTCAGATATTGCATTTGGAAACATTATTGGTAGCAATATTTTTAATATTGGATTTATTTTAGCTAGTAGTAGTTTTTTTAAACCTATCTTGTTGCAAGATATTTATATTTTAGATTTTAGTATAATGGTGTTTATAACTTTAGTTTTATTCTTAGTGGTTAAATTTAAAGGGGTTTTTAGCAGAGGCATTTCTTTGATTTTTTTGCTTTTATATGTTTTTTATAATTTAATGTTATTTAACTTTTATTGATTATGTGATCTTAATTTTAGCTTATTAATATATTTTTAATGTAATATGTTTTATTATTTAAATGTAATAAAAGGAACAATATGAAAAAATTACCAGAAATTTTTTATATGAGTGGCAAAGAAGTAGATATTTTGATTTCTCAGCTAGGAATAGCTTCTGATACCCAAAAATCAATTTTGAAAACTATTTTGTCTTATAAAAAGAATGCTATAGATTATTCTTCTTTTATAGAAGAACATTCTGTAAGAATACGAGGTTTAAAAGGAGAGCTTGATTTTTTATTTCGCAAACTTTATGAAGTTAAAAGAGGAATAGTTACTAATAAAATAGTAGCGGATGGAGAATTTTTGCCAGATAACATAATTTTGACCGATGAGGCCAGTTATGATTTTTATTATTATTCTATTGACGATTTATTTTTGAAAACTTATATAGGAATAGAGCTTTTTAGTTTTTTGCTTACTGTTAAAAACATAGAATCTAGTTTGTTGGTTTTTCAGAATGAATTTATAACCATTACAGATTCAGATATTAACTACAAATTTTTTGAAACAAAATCACGATTTAAAGAAATATTAGTTTGGAGATCATTGATAATTCCATCGAGCAGGGCTTTATATTTTATTGAGTTTGTTAAAAAAATATTTTTTAATATTGCTTCTAATAATATTGTAAAAGATGTTTTCGTTAGAATAAAAGGATTAAAGCTTAGTGATTATGAGAGAGCCTTAGAAGAGGGTAAAAATATTATTGGTGCTATTGCTAAGATTCTCTCTGGTATTATTGAAATTAAGGATGAAGTTCTTGGCAAGAAAGGAATCACTTTTTCTAAAAATTATTTTGTTTTTTTGGAATTTCTTAATCTTTTTATTAAAAATGAAAAAGACTTAGAAGAGCTTAAGGCTGTGGAAGCTATTAAAATTGACGAATCTTTAAAAGCAATTGAAAAGACTTTGGAATTTAAAAAAGGTCCAATTGCTAGAGAAGAGTTTTCTAGTATTGTAAAAGTTTATTCTGAGGGTCTTAACGATCCCGAAAATTTTTTATTAGTTGCTAATATGTACTTTTTTGAATCTAAAATTCATGATATTTTGCCAAAAATATTTCAAGTAAAAGAAAATTTTTATTTGTACAAACCTTTTGCATATGAGTTTTTTTTAGAAGAATATGAAAAGGTTTTACAATTTCTTAATAGTGAATTGAGGACCAGTATATTTAAAATTCTTAGTTTTGGGGATGATCCTTCTTCTATTTTCACAGAAGAGGGCTTAGAAGAAGTTATATCTAGATTAGTATCTAGATATATTATGAATGAGTATTGCTTAAAAAATAAAGTTAAATTTCTTGACCTTATTGTTTCTCATTACAGAAGAATTTATAAAACACAAAATGTTCAAGTCCATCTTAAAGATTTGATTAAAGTTGAAGCAGCAAAATATTTTAAGAATAGTAACGAATTACTACCTTTGTATAAAATATATAAACTTGATTTATATTCGCTTTTGAATGCTGCTTACAAAGATTTAAGTTTGTTTAAAAGAATTGTTTTGTTTTTGACAGGTAAACATCAAAGCTATAAAGAGGCTTTGTCTAGATTGGATTTTAGAGCTGGTTTAAATAAAAATGGAAGTGGTCTTTTTGATTCAAACGAAAGAGTTAAAAGACAATTGGAAAAAATTAGAAAACAAAGAGAGGAAATAAAAGCGCAAGTTAGAAATTCTTTCCCCAAAAAAGGTGCAACGCCTAAGCAGGCAGTAAATAAGAACTATACAAAACAAGAGCAAGATGAAGCATGGGTCAAATTTAGTGATAGGATACAAAAAAAATAGCATTACAAGTGAGTGGATCTATTTGTTAAAATAAATCCCTTGGCTTTCTTGCTGTATTTTTTGAAGTTTGACATTCTGCATAATGCCTTATTTTTCCATTTTCAAATTTTGATTTCATTACAATTTTTCCTCCCCAGCGGCTTATCAGTTCTTTTGAACCTACTCTTTGAGCGTTTTTAGAAATTTTTGCCATTTTAAGCTCCTTTTGATAGATTTATTGTATAATAAAATCTATCAAAATAAGGTTGATTTATCAAGGAATTTATTCATGTTATTTATAATATTTTTTATGAGCTCTTCTCTTTTTGCAAAAGAAGTTTACTATAGGTTTGCAGATTATTCTATTAATTACAACATAGTAGGTAAATATGAGATTACAAAAGAAGAGTCTGAGGAAGAATTTGGATATAAATTTACTTATGATAGCAATAATAATCTTATTTTAGTTAATTATATTGGTAAGCTTAGCATTTTAATGCCTTCTTTTTTTAATGCAAGCCAAATTAAAATAGAAAGATCTAAAAACAGCGAAAGGCGCATATTTCTAAATAGGGGACTTGCTTTTAAAAATAATAATGGTGTTTACATTGAGCATATAGAATATATGAATGATGGCAGAATTAAAAATATTTTTAATTATAATAGATCTAATGAAATGGTTAGGGATAGATATGATGTTTCTTATTATCATTTTTTATACGATAATGAGAGAGAGTTTAGTGTTTATAGATTTAATGAATCAGGTATTCAAATTAAAGATTTAAATAATGTGTATTTTACAAAGATTAGCTATGATCATTCCAAACTTGTTAAAACGGTTTTGTATTACGATGAGAATGGTTATATTTCAAGATCAAAAAACGGCACTTGTGGGTTTAGATTAACTTATGACGCTAATCATAACCTTATTAAAGAGGAATATCTTGATAAATCAGCTTACACCGTTTCAAATCCATTTTCTGTAGCTACTAAAATATATCATTACGATGTTGATGGAAAAGTTATTGAGATTTTAAATTATGATATTAATAACAATTTAACCCCTGATGAAAATAATGTAGCAATTTATCGTTATGAATATTATTTTAAAGATAAAGATTGTTATTATAAGGAATATAATTATGACAATAATAATAATTTAACAATCAGTCAAAATGGTTATGCCATGAAGAAGACTATTTTTTATATCCAAAATAATGAAAAAAGGATAATAAACTATAGTAACAAAATCAATAAAAACTATAATAGAGACATTCCAACTGTTTATGAAGAGAAGTATGAAATAATGGATAATTTTAAAGGCATTGCTATTTATAGTTATAAATATGATGACAAGTTTTATCTAATAGAAAATATTTTTTTTGATAAAAATTTTAATTTAATAGCTGATTTGAAAGGTGTGATGATTTACAGATACTCTTACGACAAAGAAGGATTTTTGATTGCTCAAGAGCATTTTGGCGGTGATTTTGTTAATCCAATAGATGATTTTGAAGGAGTTTCAAAGTATAAATTTAGTTACGATTCTAATGGCAATATGATTTCAAAGAAAAATTACTCTAAGGATGGAGCTTTGGTTGCTGATTGTAATTTTGTTTTTGAATATTTATATGAATATGATAAACAAAATAGACTTATTTCTCAAAAAAATTTTGGAAGCTTGGGACAATTGCAGGACGATATTCATGGAGTTAGTGTTTATAAATATGAATACAATAAATTTGGGAAAATATCAAAACAGTCAAATCATGGTCCAGATTTGAGATTAAGAGATGATGTTGGGGGATTTTCAATTTATAAGTGGATTTATGATGCTAGAGGAAATTTAATAGATTTCCAAAAATTTGATTCTTTGGGCAATTTAATCTAAGTATTTTCTTTTCTCATATTTTCCTATATTGCATAGTAATTCATAATGACTTCTTTTAGAAAATTTACTCATTTTATCTATACTTAATTTTTCTGATACAATTTCTACTTTTGAACCTGTTCTAACTTTTAAGTCTTTAGGAATTTCTACTATTGTTAGATTCATGCAGACCTTTCCCCTTATTTTACATTTTTGATTGTTTATTAAAAAATAAAAATTATTATTTATATTTTGAGGTATTCCATCAAAATATCCGATTGGAATAATTCCTATTTTCATATCCTCTTTGGCTTGAAATATGCCCGAATATGAAATTTTTTCACCTTTTTTTACATTTTTGATAAATATTACTTTTGAAAATAAATTTAATACAGGTTTGAAATTCAGGGTAGTTTTTTTGTTTTTTAGTGATTGACAATAACCGTAAAGAATAAGACCCGGTCTTACCATATTAAATTGTGGATTTATTTTGTAGTTGATAATGTGCCCCGAATTAGAAATATGGACAAATTTTGGATTTATATTTTTTTGTTTAAGTGTTTCCAAAACCAATAAAAATTTTTCTATTTGTTTTTGTGTGGTTTTAAAGTTTTCTGTTGCCGGAAGATGTGAGCAGATCCCTTCTAGTTCTAGAAATTGTGAATTTTGAATATATGTAGCTATTTCAAGGGCACTATCTATTCTTATTCCGTATCTATTCATGCCAATATCAATTTTTAAATGGACTTTTATTTTCTTTTTTTGCAATGCACATTCTTTTTCTATTAAAAATAGATATTCAAAATCTGCAACAAATGGTAATAACTCAAGTTTAATCAAATTTTTAATTTCTTTTTTATCTACTTTAATGTACATCAATATTTTTATATTTTTATCAATTTTTTTAAGTGTTTTAGCATCTTCAATATTAGAAAGTCCAAAATAATTTATTTTTTTTTCTTTAAAAAATTTAAAGATATTTATAAGTCCATGACCATATGCGTCGCCTTTTAAGGTAGCCACTATTTCTTTTTCACCAATTTTATTTTTAATTAAATTTAAGTTATGTTCTAAATTATTTAAATTTATTATTATTGTTTTGTTACTACTCATTTTTTTATTATCATATATTTAGCTCTCTTAGAGAAGTAAGAATCTTTTTTCTATTAATTTGTGATTTATTCTATAATGGGTATTGGGAATTTTTTTATTTGGCTGCCTTTAAAATGTAATCTCAATTGTTTTTGGAAATCATTATATATTTTAGGGTTAATTCTAATTTCATATATTTTAGTTTCTTTATTTATATTATTTTCTACTGTTATTGCTGCCAAAATATAATACCAGTTGTTATTCTTGTAATATTCTGCAATTGTTTTTGAGAGAGATTCAGTTCTTAATGTACCAAATGAATAAGCATCTTTTGCGAGCTCTTTTTTTGATTGCTGCTTTCCACTGGTGAGGCTGCTTAGATAATTAATAAAATTGCCTTTATCTGGACTTAAAAATTCTAATTTTGTAATTTTATATTTCCTAGAAGCTTCATTTGATAGGTCAAACGAAATAATAGCAGAAGATCCAATTTTTGAAAATACATTTATAAATGAATAGCTAACCCCAATGAGTTCTTTTATTGGGGCTCCATTCAAATCCACTAATTCCATGTAAGGCTGGCTAACGGCGATATCAACAGGTGTAAGTAAAAAACTTTGTTTTAGTTTTTTAATTCTTGTTTTTGTATTTTCTTTTACAATATAATTTTCATTTTCGAAGATATTAATTTCGTTTTGAGAAAAAATATTTTTAGCTAGAGAAAGAATTATTACAGTTAAAATAAATTTTTTAATGATCATAAAATATTTCCTTTCGTTTATATTTATATATCTTCAAATAGATCTCCATTTGTGTCTTTTAAAATGGAATTTTCTTTTAGTACTTCTTTTAAAAAGTCAATAATTAATTTTGAATTAAGAGAAATCTTATAAATTTTAGTTTCTTGAGTAAGTTTATTTTTGACGGTTAAATTTGCAAGCATATAATTCCAATGACCATTTTGATATGTTTTTTTAAAAGCATCTTTAAGTTTCTCGCTCATCAATATTCCAAATGGGTATGCAGTAACATATCCTTCTTCTTGTGAATTTTCAACAATTAGAAGAGGATTTTTAAGCTCTAGGTTGGAACCAGCTGTTATAAATTTAATATCTTCAATTTCATATTCTTTGTCTCCATTTTTAGTTGTTTCAAAAAGTATTAATAGCGATGTGTAATTGCTATATTTATCGTCCATTTTTATAGGAGATAGTATATAAGAATATCCAAATTTGTTTTTAAATTCTGGCATTACTTGTCCATATTCATCTAAGATTGCCATTGCCTTTGTTTTTATCCAAGTTACGTCATGATTGGTATTCATGACTGGCAATTTTTTATTCACAATTTTGCCTGATATTAAATGTAATTTCCCATCGTTTAAGGGCAATTTTTCATTGCTTATTGGTTTTCCAATTTCGCCGTCTTGTTGTACAGGTTGTGGCTTTTTAAAAAAAGCGCAACTCAGCATTAACATAAGCACTGCCATTAATTTTAAACATTTATGTATTCTAAATAGCATTATATCTTCTTCCTTTATACCATTTATGATTTTTATTGAGAGGTGATTAAAATCATATTAAATTGTAATAATGATATAGAATACTTATGCCAAAGTCAAGTTGCTTTTTAGTAGTTTTATTCTTTAAGAATTATATTTGTAATTTTACAATAAAGGTATTTCTGCTGCTAAAAAATGAATTATTCCTATAATGATTGATATAATGCCAATTAACTGTTGATTATTTTCAAGTATTGATTGAAATTTGCCATATTTGTTATTATTTTGAATTTCTGTAGGCAATTTTTGTTTTAAAAACAAGATAAATCCAATTAAAAATAAACTTATAGCTGGAATTAAATTTCCAATTATTGGCAATTTGTAGGGCTTGATTATTTCAAGAGCGCTAGTTATTAAAAATAATAATCCAAAAATGCTTTTTACCTTTTTGTTATCGTTTATTAAATTTACAAAATCTTCAAAAATTTTAAAAAATTTTATTTTCTCTATTAACATTGGGAATGCAAGTATTATTCCTCCCAAGATGTTAAGCAAAACAGACATGAAGTATATTTGCATCATATTTTATCCTCTAGGTTTTATTCTTTTGTTATAAAAAATATTTTTATTACCATTGCTCTTTAGTATTATACTTAATAAACTTTCATTTTGATAGATTATATTAGCATATGTTGTGAAGTTTTTACTGCTTATGTAAAGCATATTGCTTTCAATTAATCTATTGTCCAGATAAATGTCTAGCTTGGCTTTTCCCAGGTTGGAGATTTTTTTTGTTTTTATGTTTATTTTTAGCGATAATTTACTTTTATCTTGTTTGTAGCTTATTGTCATTTTGATATTGTTTTTATTATTTTCGAGATTTTGAATTCTAGGAATTAGTAAAATTTTAAAAAATAAAAGAATTATAACAAAGATTAATCCAACAATGATATGTTTTTTCATTTTTTTTTGGTATTCAATTTCTAGTTGTTGATTGCAATTAATCTTTTTCATTATATTTGCAAATTTAACCTTTTTATAATTATTATTTTAATAATGTATTTAAATTCCACCAGTAAACACTAACACCAGTTTTCCCGCCGTAAAGTATGCTAAGTATTCCATCTTTAGATAAACTTTCAGAGAGAAATATTAAATTTGGAGGCTCAATTAAAGCTATTTGATCTTTAATTGAGCCTTTATTGTCTAATTTCCATATTAAATTGTTAGATAAATTTTTCATGTTAGTAGATGCTATTATTTTATCTTTTTGTATTTTTATAATATTTATAAAGCTTTCCTGTTTATCATCTAGTAAGTTCTTAGGAAGAGCAATTTTACTTATTACTTCAAATTCTTTGTTTTTTTTAAAACTCATTTTATAGATATATTGATCCTTAATTTTAATTCCAAGATCGTTTATATTTTCATTGTCGCCAATGTTTTCATAGTAGGTGATTTTTACATAAAGAGTTTTTTTGTTAACTTCAAAAAAAACCTTGTCTATTGAGATATTATATTTTTTCTTTTGATTGTCTATTGTTTTTAGTAGGTTTTCATTGACGTAAATTTTATAAAGCGGAGAAAATTCTTTATTATAAGAATATATTATATAGCCTTCGCTATATATTGATATTATTGCAATGTTGCCATTTTCATCAACGTTAACATCGTAAATTTGTGGGAATGGTGTTCCATTTAAACCTTCTTGACCCAAAATTTCTACAGACGAGTTTTTGTTTAGTATTAGTATTCTCATGAAGTATGCAATATTTTCTTTTTGATTAAATTTTGATTTTTTATTATTTAGTTTGTCTGCAACAAGAATAAAATCTTTTAGCGGATATATTGCTTCAATTCCTTCAAAATCTATTTTTTTTATTTTTAAATCGGGATTTGTTTTAAATATTCCATTTTGATAAGTTTGTATTAGTTTTCCGTATGAGTTAAAAATCATTAATTTATTTGTTTTTATTTCTGCAATGTAAACTAGTCCATTATACGTTTTGATATCAAATCTTGAATTTGTAAATTTGTTATCCAGTGGCATTATTGCACCAGGAAGTGTTCCAAATGGTATTTTAAACTGCTCTTCTCCTAGTTCGTTTAAAGTTTTAGTATTACATGATATAATTGTAAAAAGTAAGCTTAATGTAAGAGCTTTATAGTATTTTTTCATTTTATATTATCATTTAAAATGAAAAATGATTTTAAGTCAATTCTACAGGAGCATTAATATCTATCATGTTAAAAGCAGTACTTGAGACAACCATTGGCTCAAAAAGCAAAAGGGATTTAAAAGATTATCTTCCAACTTTAAGAAATATTAATAAGCTTGAGCGTTGGGCATTATTGTTAGCGGATGAAGATTTTTCAAAAGAGACTCAAAAGCTTAAAGATGAATTAAAATCGGGTAATTCTTTAGAGAATATTTTAGAGCGAGCTTTTACCCTATCTAGAGAAGCTGCTAGAAGGCGTCTTAAAGAAAGGCCTTATGATGTGCAAATCATTGCTGGGCTTGCTCTTCACGAAGGTAAAATAATAGAGATGAAAACAGGGGAAGGGAAAACTCTTTCGTCAGTTCAAGCAGCTTATTTAAATAGTTTGACAGGAGATGGGGTTATTATTGTTACTGTTAATGACTATCTTGCGGAACGTGATTCTAATTGGATGAAGCCAGTTTTTGATCTTTTAGGTGTTACTGTGGGAGTTGTTCTATCTAATATGGATTATGAGCTAAGAAAAGATCAATATGCCAAAGATATTACTTATGTTACAAATAATGAACTTGGATTTGATTACTTAAGAGATAATATGCGTTATGACTTAAATGAAAAATCTTTAAGAAAGTTTAATTATTGCATTATTGATGAGATCGATTCTATTTTGATCGATGAGGCAAGAACCCCTCTTATTATTTCGGGGCCTACTGAGGGCAATACTAATGCTTATCTTGAGGTTAATTCTCTTGTGTCGTTTTTAAAAGAGTGCTCTAAAGATCCCAAATCAGGCGATTATCCTTTAGAAATAGACGATCTTGATGGTGATTATACTATTGATGAAAAAGCCAAAAGAATTTCTTTTACTGCTAAAGGACTTAATAATCTTGAGCAGCTTTTAATTTCTAAGGGCATTATTAGCGGTTCTCTGTATACTGATTCAAATTTTAATTATGTTCATTATATGACTCAAGCTTTGAAAGCACATTTGCTTTTTTTAAAAAATAGAGAATATATTGTCGGTGATTCTGGAGTTGAGATTGTAGATGAATTTACTGGTCGAGTTTTAACAGGACGAAGATATTCCGATGGGCTTCATCAAGCCATTGAGGCTAAAGAAGGGGTTAGGGTTGCTAATGAAAATAAGACTATGGCAACCATTACTTTTCAAAATCTTTTTAGAATGTTTAATAAAATTTCTGGTATGACGGGTACAGCTGATACAGAAGCCAAGGAATTTCATAAGATATATAATCTTGATGTAGTTGTGGTTCCAACAAATAGATTGTTAGCGCGAATAGATGAAGATGATACTATTTATTATACGGAAGAATTTAAGTTTAATGCTATTACAGATGAGGTTTATAAAACCTACAAGAAGGGGCAGCCAGTTTTAGTAGGAACTGTTTCTATTGAAAAATCTGAGATTTTATCAGCTATGTTTAAAAATAGAGGTATTAAGCATGAAGTTCTTAATGCAAAAAATCATTCTCGAGAAGCATTTATTATTGCTGAGGCTGGAGCGAAACATGCGGTTACAATAGCAACAAATATGGCTGGTCGTGGTACGGATATTAAACTTGGAGGCAATATTGAACACAGGGTTAGGAAAAAAATTGGAACTAATGTAAGTCTTGAAGAATTTCAAGAAGCTGTTAAAAATGAAAGAGAAAATTACTTAAAAGACTATAATGAGGTTAAAAGTCTTGGTGGGCTTTATGTTATTGGTAGTGAACGTCACGAATCAAGGCGAATAGACAATCAGCTTCGTGGGCGTAGCGGTAGACAAGGTGATCCTGGGCGCTCAAGATTTTATGTATCGCTTGAAGACGATTTAATGCGTCTTTTTGCTGGAGACAACCTAAGGTCATTAATGGGTAAGCTTGGAATGGCAACTGGAGAACCTATTACACATTCTCTTTTAACCAAATCTTTGATTAATGCCCAAAAAAGAGTAGAAGACAGAAATTTTGAAATTAGAAAGCATTTATTAGAATACGACGATGTTATTACAAAGCAGAGAGATTTTATCTATGCTCAGAGAAATTCTATCCTTGAAGATACAGCTATTAAGGATCGTATTCTTATTGCTTTAGAAGAATATCTTAGTTTTTTGCTTGAGGGGACAAAAGGCGGCTCAGTTTCAAGTGTTTTTTTAAATGAAATAAATTTAATTTTTGCCTATATGCTTGAGAGTCTTGGCTCTATTGAAAATATTAATTCTCTTGATTTAAAGGATAAGCTAATGCAAATAGCAAGGGCAAATTTAGATGAAAAGGAAAATTTGATCGGAAGAGATCTTTTTAATGGATTTTTAAGATATGAATATTTGAAAAATATTGATTTTAAATTTCAAGAGCATCTTGCAAATTTAGACTCTTTAAGAGAGGCTGTTTATCTAAGGTCTTATGCTAATAAAAATCCAATTACAGAGTATAAAGAAGAGGGGTTTTTAATATTTAGCGAGCTTATTAAAGACATTAAAGTTTCTACCATAAGGCGTGTTCTTCAGTTGAAATTGGATAGCAATTCTTCCGATTTTAAGTCAGCAAAGAAGTTTAAAAATGTTAATTCAATTCATAAAGAACTTTCAGAAATTCTTATTAACGAAAATAAAAGTGTTTCTAATGTTCAAGTGGTTAGAAGTTCTCCTAAAATAGGCAGAAATGAGCCTTGTTATTGTGGAAGTGGGAAGAAATATAAAAATTGTCATGGCAAAAGTTAGAATAGGAGGTTTTTATGTTTAAACTGCCAGAACTTGGTTATAATTACGATGCTGTTGAGCCTTATATTGATGCTAAAACCATGGAAATTCATCATAGCAAACATCATAATGGTTTTGTAATGAATTTGAATTCTATTTTTGAAAAAATGGGAAAAAGTCATTTAAAAGACGTGTCAAGCATATTAAAAAATATTCATGATTTTCCAGATGAATTTCAAACTCCAATAAGAAATAATGCTGGGGGCTATTCGAACCATACTTTATATTTTAGAAGTTTGAAACCAGGAAACAAGAGCAATCTTTTAGAAAAGTTTGAAAATGATGTTAATACAGCTTTTGGAAGCCTGGATGTTCTTAAGGCTAGCTTGAAAGATACCGCAATGAAAATTTTTGGAAGTGGTTGGGCATGGTTAGTATTGTGTCCTGATAGTGGGCTTAAAGTGATTTCAATGCCCAATCAGGACAGTCCTTTAATGAAGTCTTATAAGCCGATTTTAGGTATCGATGTTTGGGAACATGCCTATTATCTTAAATATCAAAATAGAAGAATTGAATATGTTGATGCATTTTTAAAGGCTTTAAATTGGGAAGAAGTTTCAAAAATTTACAATGAAGCCAACAATTAGCTTTTCTTTTATAAAGATAAAATTTTTAATTTTAGAGTCAGTATTTTATTCGAAAATGTTAAGTGATTTATTTTAAATCATTATTAAAGTTTTCTCTTTCTAGGTCGTTAAAGTATTCTACCGTTCCTACTTTTAATTCATAAGTTGCCTTTTTGTCAGACACTATGATTGCATTTTTATGTAATTGAAGCGCGCTAATTGTCCACATATGATTAATACCTTTTTCAATAGCATGCTTTAATGCTCTTGCTTTATTGTGTCCATTTACTATTATTAAAATTTCTTGTGAATCCATAATTGTTCCAACCCCAACAGTTAGAGCACTTTTAGGAACTTTGTTCACATTGCCTTCAAAAAATCTTGAATTAGCAATGATTGTATCTTGAGTTAAAGTTTTAATTCTTGTTCTTGATGTCAAGGAGGAGCCTGGTTCGTTAAAAGCGATGTGTCCATCAGGCCCTATCCCACCCACAAAAAGCATGATTCCTCCAAAAGATTTGATTTTTTTTTCATACTCTTCACATTCTTTTTTAAGATTTAAAGCATTTCCATTTAGTATGTTTATGTTTTCTTTTTTAATATCAATGTGAGAAAAAAAATTTTTCCACATAAACGAATGGTAGCTTTCAGGATGATTTTTTTCAATTCCTATGTATTCATCCATGTTAAAGGTTATGACATTTTGAAATGAAATTTTTTCATCTTTATTTAATTTAATTAAATTCTTGTACATGCCGATTGGAGAACTGCCTGTTGGAAGTCCAAGGATAAATGGCTTTTCTCTTGTTGGAGAAAATTCTTTAATTTTTTGTGCTACGTGATTGGCTGCCCACTTTGATATGTCTTCATAAGTAGGTCTGATTATTAATCTCATTGCGATCTCCTTAAAATGGGTTAAAGTTAGAGATTGTTAAAAATTATTTTAGATTCTATCATTGTTAATTTTAAATTGAAATCCTTATCTAAGACATTAATGTTTGCATCATATCCATGGCATATTAATCCCTTTTTATCAATATTGAGAATTCTTGTTGGATTGTAAGAGCTTGCTTGAATAGCATCACTTAAACTGTAGCCGAATTCTACTAAATTTTTAAGACCTTGTATCATTGTAAGTGTTGATCCAGATATTGTATTGCTTTTTACACTGTGGAATAAGCCATCCTCTGCAATATAAACCTCATCTCCGTTTGCAATTAATTTTCCAGAAGTTTGAAAATTTGGAGTAAGTCCGTCCGTTACAAGGACTATTTTACTTATATCTTTAAGCTTTCTCATCATTAAAACTAATTTTGGGTGTATATGATGACCATCTGCAATAATTTCACAAGAAACATCACCATGTATTAATACTGCTCCTATTGCATTTGGATTTCTGTGGTCAAGTTTTGACATTGCGTTGAAAAAATGGGTTGTGTGAAGTATTCCAACTTGAAATCCTTCGATCATATTTTCATATGTTGCGTTTGTGTGTCCTGCTTGAAGGTTTATATTGTTTTCAAGGCAAAATATTGCAAGCTCTCTCATTCCTTTAAGCTCAGGAGCAACAGTCATTGTGCTTATATGTGTTTTTTTTTGGCCGTTTGATCCTGTAAATATTCCACCAGCTGCATCTATTAGTTTTTGCATAACTTTAATGCTCGGTTCGTGAAGATAAGAAACAGGGTGCGCGCCTCTTTTTTCAGGGGAGAAAAATGGCCCTTCAAGGTGAAGTCCTAAAATTTTAGCACCCTTTTCCTTGCCAATTGCTGCTGTACAAGCTTTTATTGTTTGAATCATTTCATCTATTGGTCTTGGATAAAGAGTTGGTAAAAATCCTACGACACCGTATTGTGCCAAATGCTCTGACATTTTAAGTATTGATTCTGTTGAGCACTGGTCTGTTCCATAACCGTGAAATCCATGAATATGGCTGTCGTAAAGTCCAGGAGTTATATAATTGCATTTCGTATCAATCATTTGATATTCTCTGAGATCCATTTTTTTAAGTCTGTCAGATGTTACAATATCAAAAATTTTATTATCCTTAATAAGGACTGCTGAATTATCTAGTTTGTCGTTTCCAGTTAAAACGGATTTTGAGTTGAATAAGCAAAAATTTGACATTTTCATGTTCCTTTTAGTTTATTTTACTATAAACATTAACCTTTTTTAAAGTTTTTGCTTTTTTATATTTTTTTATTTTAAAGCCCTTTAATGCTTAAAGTTTATGTTTTTAAATTTATTTTATTTTCAATTTTATTAATGATATAATGTGCTCTGGAGGATGTCATTATGGCATCAGGATTTTTTGTTCCTGGACTTGAGAGTAAATATAATACTAAAGAAATTCGTGAATCTATGCTTAAGCCCGATAAAGCCAAAATCGATTCTTCTTTTAAAAAGCTTGAATCTTTAGAACAAGAAAAAAGCGCTTGGCAGTTAATTAATAGAAAAATCTCTACTTTAAATTCTCTTGCAAAAGAAATTACGTCACTTAACAGTCCTTTTAATCTAATGTCAGGAAATTCTAGTAATAGCGAAGTTTTAACCTTGTCTACTCGGTATGGATCCAAAAATGAGACTCATAAATTAATTGTTGATCAAATAGCGTCAGCTGATGTGTTTTTATCTTCAAACTTTGATCCTAAAAAAGTTACAATTCCAGAGGGAGATTATATATTTTTAGTTGGGAAGAAGGAAATTAATGTAAAAAGTAATGGCAACATTGATTTGCTTGTGAAGGATATTAATAACAAGGGAAAGGGCTTTTTATCTGCAAAAATAGTCAAAAGTGATAAAAATGGGAATAGTCGTTTTATTTTGCAGTCCTTAAAGGAAGGCAAAGAGAATAAACTTGTTATTAAAGGGGAAGGATTGTCTTTTGCCAAGCAAATTGGCATTTTAAGTGAACTTAAAACCAATTTTAATCCTATTCTTTCAGATATTGTTGTAAATCAATCTAGTAGCAATAATAAACTTGTTTTTGAAAACAATAACCTTGTTTTCAATCCGCTTTCAGAGGTGTCGATTGAAATTCCTGAAGATATTGAAATTACATCTAGGAGTAAAATTAAATTTAAAGTCAAGTATTTTGATACAGGTTTAGAAGAGCCTGACAGTAAGATTATTTTTAATCCCGGAGAAGCTACATTTAAGGATGCAAAAGTTGACAGTGAAGATAGTGTAGTTGATCTTGGATCTGATTTAAAAACTCCTTTGGAAAAAAAATATATTCAAATGAATATGGTTAAAATATGCAATAAAGAGGGTTCTCTAGAGCTTCCTTCAATAAATATTTCAAATAATTTTGAAGAAGTTGAAGTTGATGTTGGAGCTCTTTCTAATTTAGAAGAAATAAATATTGAAAATAAAGCAAATAATAAAGTAATTGTGATTAGCGATGTCGAAGTTTTTGATCCCAAAAATAGAGATGGCCATTTGCCAATAAATGCTAAAAGTTTTGCCGAGAATGCAAAAATTAAATTTGATGGAGTAGATGTTGAGAGAGATTTAAATGTCATTAATGATTTAATTCCAAATGTGACATTAAGTTTAAAAAAAGCTTCAAGTGATATGGTTGAGGCTAAAGTTGAACCTGATTACGAGGGAATTAAGAGAGTCCTTTTAGATTTTATTGGTGCTTATAACGAGGTTCTTGCTGAGATTAATATTGTAAGTTCCAATGAAGATCAACTTGGTAATCAAAAGTCCAATATAGTTGAAGAGCTGACTTACCTTAGTGAGTCTCAAAAAGAAGAGGCTTATAAAAATTTAGGTATTCTAAGGTCTGAATTTTTATTGAAAAATCTTAAATCCAGGCTAGAATCAATAATTTTTAAGCCCTATGTTACTAGCGATCCTAATTTTTCAATAATTAATCAGATGGGAGTGTTTACTAACTCTATTTCTTCTTCTGGGGGACTTTCCAGATATTTGAGACTTGATGAGAAAAAGTTTGATGAATCAATTCGCAACAACATTGATAATGTTAGAGAACTTTTTTTATTTGACCTTAATGGCGATAGAGTCTATGATGATGGGATTGCCAAAATGCTAGGAGATTGTTTATCGCCTCTTGTGACTTCTGGAGGAGTTATTTATAATAAA
The DNA here is from genome assembly GCF_001922545.1 of Borreliella garinii. Taxonomy (NCBI): domain Bacteria; kingdom Pseudomonadati; phylum Spirochaetota; class Spirochaetia; order Spirochaetales; family Borreliaceae; genus Borreliella; species Borreliella garinii. The sequence continues at coordinate 756,934 of NZ_CP018744.1, forward strand.
ATAAAAAATTACGATCTTAAAATTGTTAATCAAAAAAATAAAGTTGAAGATTATAAAAAAAAGTATGATGATAGAGAGAGAAAAGTAGAAGGCGAGCTTAATACCTTAGATTTTACCATTAAGCGAATGAAAGATCAGGAAAATACATTAAAGGCTTTTGATTTTAATCAAAGAAATAGATAATAACAATTATTTTTAATGCTATTGCTATCTGCGTTTCTTTTTTTTAATTTTTTGTGCTATTCTTTTTAACAGGTAAAAGGATTTGCCAAAAATAAATAATTAAACTTTATCATGGAGGAATGATATATGATTATAAATCATAATACATCAGCTATTAATGCTTCAAGAAATAATGGTATTAATGCTGCTAATCTTAGTAAAACTCAAGAGAAGCTTTCTAGTGGTTACAGAATTAATAGAGCTTCTGATGATGCTGCTGGTATGGGGGTTTCTGGGAAAATTAATGCTCAAATAAGAGGTTTATCACAAGCTTCTAGAAACACTTCAAAAGCTATCAATTTTATTCAGACAACAGAAGGAAATTTGAATGAAGTAGAAAAAGTTTTAGTAAGAATGAAAGAATTAGCAGTTCAATCAGGTAATGGTACATATTCAGACGCAGACAGAGGTTCTATACAAATTGAAATAGAGCAACTTACAGACGAAATTAATAGAATTGCTGATCAAGCTCAATATAACCAAATGCACATGTTATCAAACAAATCTGCTTCCCAAAATGTAAGAACAGCTGAAGAACTTGGAATGCAACCTGCAAAAATCAACACACCAGCGTCACTTTCAGGATCTCAAGCTTCTTGGACCTTAAGAGTTCATGTGGGAGCAAATCAAGATGAAGCGATTGCTGTAAATATTTATGCTGCTAATGTTGCAAATCTATTCTCTGGTGAAGGAGCTCAGGCTGCTCAGACTGCACCTGTTCAAGAAGGAGCTCAACAAGAAGGAGCTCAACAACCAGCACCTGCTACAGCGCCTTCTCAGGGTGGAGTTAATTCTCCTGTTAATGTTACAACCACAGTTGACGCTAATACATCTCTTGCTAAAATAGAAAATGCTATTAGAATGATAAGTGATCAAAGAGCAAATTTAGGTGCTTTCCAAAATAGACTTGAGTCTATAAAGGATAGTACTGAGTATGCTATTGAAAACCTAAAAGCATCTTATGCTCAAATAAAAGATGCTACAATGACAGATGAGGTTGTAGCAGCTACAACTAATAGTATTTTGACACAATCTGCAATGGCAATGATTGCGCAAGCTAATCAAGTTCCCCAATATGTTTTGTCATTGCTTAGATAAAATTTTGATTTAATTAGTAAAAATTATTAACAAAAGATCCTTTACAAGGATCTTTTGTTTTTTATTTCGGATCGGCAAAAATTTAATAATTTTAGTATAATTTATAATAATGTGTTATTAAGTATAATGCAGGCTTATTGAGGAGTTTGCTTTGAGTAGGGTTACTGTTAAAATTAAAGATTGTTATAAAGTATTTTCTTATTATGCTGGCAAAAAGCAGATAATTCAAGCTATAAAAGATTATGAAGATGGTAAAGATAGAATGCAAATTTACAAAGAATCTTCTATTTTTATTGCAAATGCCAATATTAATCTTGATGTTTATGAAAATGAAATTTTAGTTATTATGGGAATGTCAGGTTGTGGCAAGTCTACTTTAGTTAGGTGCTTAAATGGTATTTACAAAATAGATTCAGGATCTATTTTGGTAAATAACATGGAAATGAATGCTATAAATCGCAAAGATCTTTCTAATTTAAGAAAAGATAAATTTGCAATGGTTTTTCAAAACTTTGGACTTTTTCCTCATATGAATGTATTGAGAAACGTTACTTATGGCCTTGAGGTCAAGCATATCCCTAGGAAGATTAGAGAAGAACGTGCTATTGAGGTATTGAATCTTGTGGGACTTGAAGATTCAAAGTATAAATATATTAATGAACTTTCTGGAGGGATGAAACAAAGAGTCGGAATAGCAAGGGCATTAGTAGTTAATCCGGATATTCTCTTAATGGATGAAGCTTTTTCGGCGCTTGATCCTTTAATTAAAGGAGAAATGCAGGAAGAACTTTTAAGGTTAGTAGCTAAACTTAAAAAAACAGTTGTGTTTATTACCCACGATTTAATTGAAGCTTTTAAATTGGGACACAGAATTGCTTTCATGAGAGATGGAAAAATTATTCAAGTTGGCAAACCTTTGGAAATTTTAGCCAATCCTAGTACAGATTTTATATCTCATTTTATTAAAAATTTACCTGTTTTAAATATTTTAAAAATAAAAGATATTTTAAAAGATGATTTTGATTTAAACTCTAGTAGTGATAATGGTTTAAATGTTGTTATTAAATATCAAGGTGAAAATTTTAGTTTATATGATAAAGTTTTTAATAAAAAATATGAAAATCTTGTGTCATTAGATTTAGAGCTAAATGACGAGATAAAAAAAATTGTTGAATACTTGAATAAACAAGACTATTTAATAATAAAAGTAAAGGGAGCTATTGTCGGATATATTAATTTAAATGAAATTTCCGATTTATTGTCAAGATAGGAATTTATGAGTAAAGATTTTTTTATATTAAAAATAGATAATTTTTTTGATTTTTTGGTTAATAATTTTTCAACTTCTGATGGGGTAGGCTTTTCTAAAAGTATAATTCTTTTATATGAAAGTTTAAAAAATTTATTTCTTTTTGTTAATCCTATTGTTTTTATTTTGATTGCATGTTTACTAAGTTTTGTTTTCTTGAAGAAGAGATTAGTATTTTTAATTTTGCCCGGATTCTTTTTTATTTTGTATTTTGATCTTTGGAAAGCTTCAATGGATACAATAGCTATTATATTTGTTTCTGTATTTGTTTCTGTTATTTTGGGAATTCCTATAGGTATTTTGGGGGGATATTTTCCAAGATTTTATGTTTTTTTAAAACCTATTCTAGATTTAATGCAAGCTATGCCTCCGTTTATTTACTTGATTCCCGCCATACCTTTTTTTGGAATGGGTACAGCTTCTGCTATTTTTGCTACAATAATTTTTGCCATGCCTCCTGTTATTAGATATACAAGGCTAGGGATTGTTCAAGTTTCAGATGAAGTAATAGAAGCTGCCAAGTCTTTTGGCAGTAGCAATTTGCGCATTCTTTTGCAGGTTCAGCTTCCTCTTTCTCTTCAGAGTATAATCGAGGGCATTAATCAGTCAATAATGATGGCGATATCTATGATAGTAATTGCTGCAATGGTTGGATCGTCTGGTTTGGGCAGGACTGTAATTTATTCCATAGAAAGATTAAATTTTGGTGAGGGCTTAATATCTGGATTAGCAGTTGTTATTATAGCTATTATTTTAGACAGGGTTATGCAATCTATTTTTATTAAATTTAGCTATTTAAATACAGATCATTATGGTGGAAAGAAAGAAAATAGATTTAAAAGATTTTTAGAAATATATAATAAATAAATGGAGGATATTTGATGAATTTGATATATAAATTATTTATTGGATTTTGTATTTTTCTTATATTTTTGTCTTGTGATGAAAAAAATAGTTCAAAGAATTTGAAATCTGTAAAAATTGGATATGTGAATTGGGGTGGAGAAACAGCAGCTACAAATGTATTAAAGGTTGTTTTTGAGAAAATGGGTTACAATGCAGAAATATTTTCAGTTACTACATCCGTAATGTATCAATACTTAGCAACCAGAAAAGTAGATGGCACGGTATCTTCTTGGGTTCCTACAGCTGATAAATTTTATTACGAAAAACTGAAAACAAAATTTGTTGATCTTGGTGCAAACTATGAGGGAACTATTCAAGGGTTTGTGGTGCCAAGCTATGTTCCAATTTCTAGCATTAGTGAGCTTAAGGGAAAAGGGGATAAGTTTAAGAACAAAATGATTGGCATAGATGCTGGTGCGGGAACTCAGATTGTTACAGAACAAGCGCTTGATTATTATGGATTAAGCAAAGAGTATGAGCTAATACCTTCAAGTGAGAGCGTTATGCTTGCAAGTTTGGATTCTGCAATAAGGAGAAATGAGTGGGTTTTAGTTCCTTTATGGAAACCCCATTGGGCTTTTTCTAGGTATGATATTAAGTTACTTGATGATCCTGATTTAATTATGGGAGGAATTGAGAGTGTGCACACTCTTGTTAGACTTGGTCTTGAAAATGACGATCTTGATGCATATTATGTTTTTGATCATTTTTATTGGAATGATGATTTAATATTACCTTTGATGGATAGAAATGATAAAGAGCCAGGTAAAGAGTATCGAAATGCAGTTGAATTTGTTGAAAAGAATAAAGAAATTGTAAAGATGTGGGTTCCAGAAAAATATAAGACTTTATTTGATTAATCTTTTTTGAAATTCTTTTAAAGATGTTGAAATAGGATTGTATTTAGGAATAAAATCATTTCCCCCTTTGAATAATGCATTACATCTTATTATTCTTAGTGTCATTAATATTAGCGCTGTTAGAAAATTGTATGTTTTAAGGCATTCAATTGAATATTTTGAGCAAGTAGGTTTGTATATACATTGTAGTCCAAATACTTTAGAAAAAGTGTTTTGGTATATTCTTATTAAAAAAATAAGAATATAATTAAAGATAAAGAAAATTTTTAAAATATTCATATTTAGAATTGTATTATAATATAATGATTAATCAAGTGAATTAAAAATATTAATTAAGTTTTATAACTTTAAAGTTTTTATTTTTATTATAAAGGGGGCTTTAAATTAAAAAATTTTTTTTAATTTTTGCGACTGTCTCTTTTTCTTTTGCTGAAATTATTCAAATATCACCTAAACAAGCTGTAAATATGGCTTTAGAAAGTAGTTTGGATTCAGAAAATGCTCAATACAAGGAAAATATAAAAAAACTTTATAAAAATAATGCATGGAATGTTTTTATTCCAAATGTTAACCTTAGCTCTTCACTTAGTAGAAATTCTTCTGTTTTGAGTGAACTTGAGAGAGATTATTGGGGCTTGGGGTTTGGAGTTGCTATTAATCTTTCTTTGTCGCCTTCTGTTTTAAAGAAAATGGAACTTGTTATGTTGGAGTATGAAAATGCAAAAATAGAAAGGGAAAGCGCTGTTCGTAATATTAAGCTAAATGTTCTTAAGGCTTACAATCAGTTAATAGCTCTAAAGAGTATTTTGAAAGTTTTTGAGAGTCAGATACAAAACAGTAAGCTTAAATTTGAACAAGCTAAAATTGCTTATAATAATGGACTAATATCAGAAATAGATTTCCTTGATGCACAGCTTAAGTATAAAAAATCTCAGCCAGATTTAGATGGTCAGATTATTAATTTTGAAAAATCAAAAGAAATTTTTAAATTATTAATAGGATTAGATCCGGATCAAGATTTTGAAATTATTGGGGAATTGCCAGACGATACAATAGATTTCTCCTTATTTAATGAAGCTTTAAATTTTAATGAATCGCTAGAAATCAAGGAGTTGAATATGCGTTTAAAAATGACAGAACAGCTTATTGACTCTCTTTGGCTAGATACTTTTTTACCAAGTCTTTCGTTGTCATTTTCTTACTCTCCTTATAGATCATTTAATGAAAATTCTAAAGGTTTTTCAAGTGGATTTTCGGCATCCTTTAGCTTAAATTATGGTTTAACTGAAATATTTCCATTTTCAAAGAGTTTTACAAAAATACAAGATAATAACTATCAACTAAAAATATTGCAAAACAATATTGAAGGTAAAATTAGAAATTTAAAATCTAGTATTGTTCAAAAAAGAAAGGATATTAGAAAATATAAAACGATTCTTGATGCTTCTAAAATTAATGTAGAATTAGCTAGTAAAAATTATCAAATGGCATTTAATGCTTTTAATTCTGGAATCATAGATCTTTCTAAATTGAATGATATTGAGATTGCTTATAAGCAGAGTGATTTGAAGCTCATTGAAGATAAATTGAATTATTCCAATTCTATACTTGAATATAAGGATTTAGTAAATTCATTAGATTAAGAGGTATTTTTATGAATTTGATTTTTAATATTAACCTATTTTTTAAAAAATATTTTTTAGTCTTATTTTTAGTCTTAGTTTCTTGTGTAAGCAAGAACAAGCTAAATGATAAAAATATTAATGAGGAGAAAGAAAGTTCTTATAGATTTCCAGTAATTGCCATAAAAATCAAAAAGGGAACTTTGAGCGATTATTTGTCTTTAAATGGAGATATAGATACAAAAGTCAAGGCAGATATTTTTCCAGATGCTGCTGGTAAAATAACCTCTTTGAGAGTAAAGCTTGGAACTTATGTTAAAAAGGGGCAAGTAATTGCAACTCTTGATCCTTCAAGACCTGGTTCTGTATATTTAAATAGTCCAGTAAGAGCGCCAATCTCGGGATATATTTTAAATATTAGAAAAAAAATTGGCGAAACAGTTAATCCTCAATCCAGTATAGCGGTAGTAGGAAGGACGGATGCAAAGCAAATTTTAACTTATGTGTCTGAGAAATATATTTCAAATATTAAAGTTGGAAATGATGCTATTATTGAGGTTGGAGCTTATCCTAATGAAAAGTTTAAAGCTAAAGTTTCAGAGATATCTCCTGTTTTAGATTCTAAAAGCCGCACTATTGAGGTATATCTTACGCCTATTGGTAGTAATTTAGATAAACTGATTATTGGTATGTTTTCTAAAATTAAACTTATTACTAAACGCTTTAGAGATGTAATTAAGATTCCAAGAGAAGCTGTTGTTGAGCGAGAGGGTAAGCAATTTGTATTTAAGCTTGATTTAGAGGGCAAAAGCGTTCAAATGTTACCCGTTACAGTACTTTTTGAAATAGATGGCATTGTAGCTCTTTCGGGTGAGGTTGAAGAGAATGATTTAATTGTAGTAGAAGGCATGTCTACTCTTTCTAATGGAACCCTAATAAATTTAGTAGATACAAAAGAAAGTCTTTCAGCTGAAAGCAATATTTAATTTATTGGGAGATGTGTTATGTTGGTTAAGAGAATAGTTGGCAAACCAATAACAATGTTGATTTTATTTTCATTGTTAATGATGATAAGTTTATATACCTTTTCAAGATTAAAAGTAGACCTTTTACCTGGGATTGATATTCCTCAAATAAGTGTTCACACTTCTTATCCTGGCGCTTCTCCTAGAGAAGTTGAAGAGAGTGTTTCTAGAGTCCTTGAGAGCGGTTTAAGTTCTGTAAAGAATTTGAAGAATATATATAGTACTTCTTCTAAAGAAAGTAGCACTGTTTCACTTGAATTTTATCATGGAACTGATTTGGACTTAGTTTTAAATGAAATTCGAGATGCTCTTGAATTGGTAAAATCTTTATTGCCCAGTAAATCACAGGCTCCCAGAATTTTTAGATATAATCTTAAAAATATTCCTGTAATGGAAATTACTATTAATTCTGTAAGGCCTGTTTCTGAGCTTAAAAGATATGCTGATGAGGTCATTAAACCTGGGCTTGAAAGGCTTGATGGAGTTGCAATTGTTACTGTTAATGGTGGAAGTAGAAAACGTGTTTTAATTGAGGTTTCTCAAAACAGATTAGAGTCTTATGGGCTTTCTTTGTCAAGAATATCTTCAATTATAGCATCTCAAAATTTAGAACTTTCAGCTGGTAATATAATAGAGAATAGCTTGGAATATTTGGTTCAAGTGTCTGGAAAATTTAAATCGATTGAAGAGATAGGTAATGTAGTAATAGCTTATAAGATTCCCGACATTTCTTCTGGCATAAATTCATCTGCTATTGAGATAAAACTTAAAGATATTGCTAATATTAAGACTGATTTTGAAGATTTGTCAGAATATGTTGAATATAATGGATTGCCTTCAATTTCTTTATCGGTTCAAAAACGTAGTGATGCCAATTCTATTGCAGTTTCTAATGTTGTTATGAGAGAAATAGAAAAATTGAAATTATCTATGCCTAAAGATATGAAATTAGAGATTGCTTCTGATAGTACTAATTTTATTAAAGCGTCTATTTCAACGGTTGTAAATTCAGCTTACTTTGGAGCCATACTTGCAATATTTGTTATTTTTTTCTTTTTAAGAAGCTTTAGGGCTACAATAATTATTGGAATTTCTATTCCAATAGCAATTATTCTAACCTTTTGTTTAATGTATTTTTTAAATATTTCTATTAATATTATGAGTCTTGCAGGGCTTGCGCTTGGAATTGGAATGGTTGTTGACTGCTCAATTGTTGTAATAGACAATATATATAAATATAGGCAAAAAGGAGCAAAGCTTATTTCATCTTCTATTCTTGGAGCTCAAGAGATGATGCTGCCTATTACATCTTCAACTTTGACCTCTATTTGTGTTTTTGGTCCATTTCTTATTTTCAAATCAGAACTTGGGGTATATGGAGATTTTTTTAAAGACTTTTCATTTACGATTGTTATTTCTTTAGGAGTTTCTCTTTTGGTTGCGATTTTTTTAGTTCCTGTTTTATCAAGCCATTATGTCGGTTTATATACAAGTTTTCAAAAAAATATTAATAATGCTTTTATTAGGAGAATTGATACTTTTTTTGCTAGTATTTATTATTTTTTAGAATTTTTGTATATCAATTTATTAAATATAGTTTTAAATCATAAATTGATTTTTGGTTTGATTGTTTTTTTTAGTTTTATTGGTAGTTTGTTTTTAGGATTATTGCTAGATGTGACAACTTTTGCTAGAGGCAAAGAGAATTCAATTATTATTAATTTAAATTTTCCTAATAAAACTAATTTGGAATATGCAAAATTTTATTCGAATAAATTTTTAGAAATTGTAAAAAGTGAGGCTAAGGGATACAAAAGTATTATTTCTACTTTAAATGCTGACAGAATAACTTTCAATATATTGTTTCCCCTTAAGGAAGAGTCAAGAGATAAGTTGATTCAAAGTATAGATTATGATGCTATTAAGTATAAAATTATGAATCGCATTGGAAATCTTTATCCTGAATTTAATATTGAGCCTTCCAGTAGCAATGCTTTAGGTGGTGGAGATGCTATTAAAATTAAAATTTCAGGGAATGATTTTGAATATATAAAAGATTATGGAAAAAATTTAGTTTCTATGCTGAAAAAAGAAATTCCTGAACTTGTAAATCCAAGACTTAGTGTAAATGATTTTCAGCTTCAAATTGGCGTTGAGATAGATAGAGCGCTAGCTTATAATTATGGCATTGACATGAATACTATTTTAAATGAGTTAAAGGCTAACGTTAATGGTGTTGTTGCTGGGCAATATGTAGAAAATGGACTTAATTATGATATTGTTCTTAAGCTTGATAGAATGGATGTTAAAAATTTAAAAGATTTGGGAAAAATATTTATTACAAGTCCATCTGGAGTTAAAATTCCTTTTTCATCAATAGCTACCTTTGAAAAAACCAATAAAGCTGAATCTATTTACAGAGAAAATCAAGCTTTAACTATATATCTTAATGCAGGCATTTCTCCAAATGACAATTTAACTCAAGTAACTGCAAAAGTTATAGATTTTATTAATAATAAGGTGCCTCATAAAGAAGGCACAGTGCTTAAGGTTGAAGGAGAATATGATGAATTTTCAAATATTATGAATCAGTTTAAAATAATAATTACAATGGCTATTATTGTTGTTTTTGGCATTATGGCTTCTCAATTTGAATCTTTTTTAAAACCCTTTATTATTATTTTTACAATTCCTTTAACGGCAATAGGGGTTGTACTAATACATTTTCTTGCAGGAGAAAAACTTTCTATTTTTGCTGCAATTGGAATGCTTATGCTTGTTGGTGTTGTGGTAAATACGGGAATTGTTCTTATAGACTATACTGGTTTATTGATCAAGAGAGGATTTAGATTAAGAGAATCAATTATTGAATCTTGTCGTTCAAGGCTTAGGCCAATTTTAATGTCTTCTTTGACTTCAATAATAGGGCTTATTCCGATGGCATTTTCTAGTGGGAGTGGGAATGAACTTTTAAAGCCAATTGCATTCACTTTTATTGGCGGAATGACAGCTAGTACATTTCTTACTTTGTTTTTTATTCCCATGCTTTTTGAAGTTTTTTCTAATATTGTTTCAAGTTTTAAATCTAGGTTAAAAAGGGTGGTGCCTAATTTAGATGTTGAAAAATCATTCAAAATTAATAATTCAACTAAAAGTAGTTATTATAATCTATTTGAAGAAGATGGGGATTGATATGACTAAATTTCATAGGTATAGGATTGAAATAATTTCCAACTTATCTTTAGAGCTTGATATTTTAGAATGTATGGAAAAAATAGAGCAAGAGCTAGGAGAGCCTATATATTATTCTAAGATAGAAAATGTTTATGGGAAAGGCAAGAAGGGAGAAAAACATGGTAATGGTGTTTGGCCTGAAGAAAATTTTATTCTGATTATTTATACCTCCAATGAATCTATTGTTAATAGATTGAAGGATATTGTAGATGATTTGAATTGTTCTTACCCTACAGAGGGGATTAATTTTTTTATTTTGAAAAATTAACCTTTAAGATTATAATTTCACCCGCTTTTTTGGGTAGTAAATTTTTGAATAATAAAAATTATGTTTTAAGATTTGAGTGTAAAAATATAATTTTAAAAAGGGTCAAAATTTTCTGCTAAGTTCGCAAAATTCTTACTCAATAGAATATTCTATTTATTCAGGAGTATTTAATTATTTTTTTATTAAATATTTTTTTAAACTTTGTTTTAATTTTTTAGGTTTTTATTCTTATTGGCCTTTTGTATGTTTTTATAGTAGGGGTCTTTATAAATAATTTTTTATGAATTTATGGTTATTAATGATATAATAAATCATATTAATTTTGTTAAAAGGAGGATTATATGTCAATAGCAAAGGCATTCTTTGAAGTGGCTGATCAGCAAAAGGATAAAATTGCTCAAATATATAAAACTTGCAATGGATATGCTCATGTTACTTATGGCGACTTAAAAAACAATGTTTTAAAGCTTGCTTCCTTTTTAAAGTCAATCAATGTTAAGCATCAAGATAAAATATTTATTTGCTCTGAGAATAGGGCCGAGTGGGCCGTTATAGATTTTGCAATTTTATCTTTGGGTGCTGTTGATATTCCAAAAGGTTCTGATGTTACTCTTTTTGAAGCCGAAATTATTTTTAACTCTGCTCTTCCAAGTGTAGTTGTTTTAGAAAATTTAAATCTTCTTAATATGTTTGTTCAAATTAAATTTACAGTAAAACCGATATTTATTATTATTGAAAATTTGAACAAAGAAGATAGGCTAAAGTATAGTGATTTTGAAATTTATACCTATGGCGATTGTATTTCATTTGGTGACAATTTAAGAAAAGATTCAGAAATTATTGAAATTGCAAGTAAAGTTGATTCTAATGATATGGCAACAATAATATATACTTCTGGAACAACAGGCAATCCAAAGGGGGTAATGCTTAGCCATGCTAACCTTCTTTATCAGGTTTCTAGTTTCAGTTTAATGGTTGATACGCAAGTGGGACAAATATTTATGTGTATTTTGCCAATTTGGCATTCCTTTCAAAGATCTTTTTCTTACAATATTTTTCTCAAGGGCATGGTTTGTTTATTTTCTACCATTGTTCCAAGGGCAATGCTTGATGATATTAAAAATATTAATCCCCATTATATTGCAGCTGTTCCTAGGCTTTGGATTGCAATAAGGCAAAATATTTATAAAGAAGTTTCTAAAAAGTCGTTTATTTCTAGAATAATTTTTCATTTTTTTATAAAATTGGCATTTCTTAATGATATTTGCTATAGGACAGTAATGGGACTTTATCCAGACAATGGTTTTAATTTATTTTGTCCTATAAAGAAAATTTTGGGAATATTCGGGTTAATCTGCTTATTTCCTTTTAAAGCTTTGGGGAATATTTTGATTTTTAATAAAATAAATAAGATCTTAGGCAATAATTTTGTTGTTGGGATTACTGGTGGTGGGAGTATGCCTTTATCTGTTGCTAGATTTTTTAATTCAATTGGCATTGAACTTGCTAATGCTTATGGATTGACAGAAACTTCACCCGGAGTGGCTTCCAATAAGCATAAAAAATTGATCATTGGAACTTGTGGTAAAATTTTACCTGGAACTGTTGCTGAGATTAGAGATGCTGATGGCAACAAGCTTAAAAAGCCTGGAAAAGGAATTTTATTTGTAAAAGGGCCCCAAGTAATGCTTGGATATTACAAGGATAGAGAAGCAACTTGCAGGATTATTGGTCCTGATGGTTTTTTAAACACAGGCGATATTGCAAAATTATCCAAGGATAATGTTGTTCAAATTATTGGTCGAGAAAAAGATACAATTGTTTTGAACAATGGAGAGAATGTTGAGCCTGCTCCAATTGAGATTAAGCTTGAAGAATCAATATTAATAGAAAAAGCAGTTGTTGTAGGGCAGGATCAAAAATTTTTAGGCGCTCTTATTCTTCCAAATTTTGAAGAAATAAATAAATATCTAGAAAGTGTTGGGCAAAAAATTTTTGATGCTAATAATAGACGTCAAATTATTGCAAATAATATTGTTCTTAAGGCTATAAATGATGAAATAAAAAAATTAATCAATAGAACTAATGGATTTAAACCTTTTGAGCAAATATTGAAGTTTACCCTTTTAGAGAAACCATTTGAAGTTGGCAAAGAAATATCGATTAAAATGGATATTAAGCGAAGCTATATTTTAAATTTTTATAAAAATGAAATTAAAAATTTATTTACTTGATTATTTTAAATACAGTTCAAGCTCTACTATGTCTTCTAATTTTGTATTGGGAGGTATGCTTTGCTTATAAACAAATCCAGCGCCATTTATTTTGATTTTTATGGTGCTTTTATAGTATTTTAGTATGTCTATTGCTTCTCTTTTGGAAAGATTTATAAAATTTGGCAAGTATGCCTTATTTTTATAATTGGTGGCAGTTTTAGGAATCTTGATTTTTGATGGCATTTTGATTTTTTTATATGCGCTTGTGTTTTGTCGATATTCAATAAATTCTATTATTTCTTTTGCCATTGGAGCTGCTATTCTTGTTCCATATATTATTTTTTTGGGGTATCTGTATACAATATAAATAATGTATTTTGGTTGTTCTGTGGGGTATATTGCTAAGATTGAGGATGTGTAGTCTTCTTCTGAGTATTTTCCGGTTTTTCTATCAATAGCCTGAGATGTCCCGCTTTTTGCAGAAATGTCAAGATTTTTAATTTTAAGATTTGGAATTCCACCTTTATTTACAACTTCTCTCATCATTTTTAAAACTTTTTGTGCTGAACTCTTGGATATTGCTCTTTTTATTTCTTCTTTATCAAATTCTTTAATAATTTCTTCTTTATCGTTACTTATTTTTTTGATTATTCTGGGTTTTAACATTATTCCATTGTTGCCCAGTATGCTTGCAGCTTGTAATATTTGAACCGCTGATACTCCTATTTCTTGTCCAAATCCAATTGTAGCCTTGCTTCTTCCTGACCATTTTGAATAATGATTTAAGAGTCCTTTTGTTTCTCCGGGAAATGGAAATCCAACTTTTTTCCCAAATCCAAAATCTAAAAGTTTTTTGTAAAAGTATTCATTGCTAACTTTCTCAGTAATGTAAGCTATTCCTACATTTGATGAATAAATTAAAATCTCTGTAGAGTCTATGTATTTATAGGGAGGATTTAAGGTTTTGATTGTAATTTTCTCTCCTGATGGAAATTGTTTTTGATATATTCCATTGTCTAAAAATTTTTCTTCTAAATTTAATTTTCCACTTTCTAATATTATTGCAACTGTAAAAATTTTATTAATGCTTCCAGGCTCATAGGTTAACGATGAAGAAAGGTTTTTTCGTATTTCTTCAGGATATTCAGAATAAAAGTTTGCATCATATTGAGGGAATTGAACCATAGACAATATTTCTCCATTTTGGGAGTCCATTACTAAAGTAATTAAACTTTCAGGATTATTTTCTTTAAAGTATTTTTTAGCTATTTTGCTAACACCTTGTTGTATATTCATGTCTATTGTTAAGTAGATGTTGTTTGTTTCTAATTCTTCATTTAAAAATTGTTGTTTGGTTTTATCTTTTCCTAAGATACTATTTAGAGAAAATTCAATGCCCTCAAGGCCAAGATTATCTGTTCCCACAAAGCCAGTAATATTGCTTGTGACATGTCTAAAGGGATAAATTCTTGTGTAATCAGGATATAAAGTAATGTTTGAGAGCCTGCCTTCAGCTTGAATTCTTTTAATTAAATCTGACTCTTCTCTTTTTATTTTCCTTTTTATATATAAAAACCCTTTTTTAGAAGAAAGCTTTTCTTTTAAAATTCTTGAATCAATTTGGAGTATTGCGGCAAGAGTTTCAGATGTACTTACAATATTTTCTATTTTTTGAGGGTTTGTTCCAATTGAATAGGACTTTGAAGAGAATGCTATTGGTTTTCCATTTCTATCATAAATTGTTCCTCTTCTTACAATATCATTTGACTTTAAAGATATGATGTTGTCTTGGCTGTTATTTAAGACCATTAATGTAAAATATTTGTAAATAGTTAGCAAAGTTATACCCAAAGATATTATTAATACTGTCTTTATTCGATATTTATTGTTAAGTATTTTTTTGGTCATTAATTTTGGACCTCTTAAATTATTTTATAACTATATGAAATAAAAAATTATTCATTTTTTTTTGCATCTATATTATTATATGTTATTATATTCTGAAAAAGTAAATTACTATATAGCAGAGGGTATAATATAATGGATGTTAAAACTTTGAAGGGCTTTAAAGATTATTTACCAAAGGATTCTTTGATTCGAATTCATATTGTTAGGCAGATATTTAGCGTTCTTAATTCTTATAATTTTGATTTAATAGATACTCCAGTTCTTGAATATTCAGAGTTGCTTTTAAAAAAGAGTGGGGACGAATCTGAAAAGCAAATTTATAGGTTTAAAGATCATGGAGGCAGAGATGTTTCCATGCGATTTGATTTAACTGTTCCTTTTGCCAGATTTGTTGCTACAAATATTTCTGATTTAAAATTTCCTTTCAGACGTTCTCAATTTGGAAAAGTTTTTAGAGGAGAAAATTCTCAAAAAGGCAGATACAGGGAATTTATGCAATTCGATTTTGATATAGTTGGAGAGGATAGCTTTAGAGCTGATGCCGAGATTCTTTCTGTTGTTTATTATGGACTTGAAGAGATTTTTTTGAATTTTATAGAAGGCATTAATAAAAAATTTATTATCCATTATTCTCATCTTGGCATATTAAATTCTTTTTTTGAAAAGTTAGGAATCAAAGAAGAATCTATTTTTATTTTAAGAAATATTGACAAAATAGATAAAATAGGAATTGATAAGGTTAAAGAGGCTTTGCTTCTTAAGATCGAAAAAGAAGCAGTGGATTCAATCTTAAGTTTAGTGAGCTTGCAAGGTACTTTTAAAGACAAAATACAAGCCTTAAAAAGCATTTTAGGCGATAACGAGTCTGTTAAAAGAGTAGAAGATGTTTATAGGCATCTTAGTTTATTAAAAATTCAGGATTCTTTCAACCTAAATCTTAAAATATCGCGTGGGCTTGATTATTATACAGGGATTGTTTTTGAATCTGAGATTTTTGGTAGTAATATGGGCAGTGTTTGTAGTGGGGGAAGATATGATAATTTAGTTTCTTCATATTCAAGCTCTATTCAAAAGGTATCAGGAGTTGGTGGATCTTTTGGTGTTGACAGAATAAAGGATATAATTGATCTTGAAAAATTTAGTTATATTAAAATATTTGTCACTAAGGCTAGATCTAAAGTTTTAATTGTAAACCTAGATAGTACTTTGCAAAATTATTATTATGAACTTGCTACTAGGTTTAGAAATCATGATTATTCTAAGGTTAAAAATATTTCTTGTGAAGTCTATTTTAAAAATAAAAATGGTAAAAATATTAAAGAACAAATAGAATATGCTTTAAACAAAGAGATAAGATTTTTAGTTTTTGTTGGTCAAGAAGAATATAAAGAAAATAAAATTAAAGTAAGAGATTTAACAAAAAAAGAGGAGTTGTTGCTTTCTTTTGAAGAGGCAATCAATGTTATCAAATGCAATGAAAAGCTATTGTGCACTCCTTTTTAATCTTAAACGCGTTGATTGCCTTGAGAAATTTTGGCAAAGATATTAAGATTAATTTACATTTTTATCTATTTTCCTAATTGTGATTGCATTTAAGGCAAGTTTGTTCTTTTTGTATTCTATTTGTCCAAGTATTTCAACATTGTCTTTAAAATCAATATCAATATCAAAGGTTGTTTTTGTTGGAATAATTCCTGAGAGTACGTTTTTATTGTATCCTACATAAAAGTCAAACTGAATTATATTATCTTTTTTTTCGACGTTATTTACTACTCCTTCCCATTTTACATATACGTTTGCATAGATTGATGGATCTTTTTTAATATCTTGTAAGTTTAGATATTCATTAAAGCTAATAAAATCTGGCCTTGAGATAAAACTTGCAAGATTTTTGGCTTTTAGTTTTATGGATTCCGATGCATTTGAATTTAATATTTTATTTATTTCTACTCTTGCGAAATTATCTTTTCCTGTTTTTAAATAAATTTTGATTTTTTCGAAAGAATTTTTAATTTCATCGCTGGTTAATATTAATATAAATTGACCCTCTTCATTTTTTATTTTTTCCTTGTTATTTATTTTAATGTCATCAATGTAAGCAGCAATATTGTTTAAATTTTTTTTTATTTCTGCTTTTCGATTTATGGATGTTGTTATTTTTTGTTCATAAAAAATAAAATAGATTGCTAATATTGGAATAGATACAATTCCCCCAATGGCAATTGTTATGATTAGCTTTGTTAAATTTTTATCCGGTATTGCTTTAATTATTGGGAATAATTTCTCATATAGGTTGTTGTTTTTTAAAAAAACAGATCCTTCTACAGGGTTTTTTCTAATAATTTCAAGAGACAGCTCTGATCGATCTACTTCTTGATTTTCTTCTATCATTTTAAGCCATATTTGAATAGCTTTTTCTTCTTTGCCTTGGCTTACTAAAAGTATAGCAATAGCTTGTTTTATATTTGATTCGCCAGGGTTTAAAGTGTAAGCTTTTTTAAGATATGTTTGAGCATTGCCAAGGTTTCCAATACGAAGATAAGACATTCCTAAGACATAGTGATACAAATAGTAGTTTTTGTAGAAAAAAATTTCTTTTTCTAGGAGCTTTATTGCTTGTGAATATTTTTTTGAATTATAGTAATAAATAGCCTTGTTAATAATTTTATTAGGTTTCATATAGCTAGAATTTGACCCCACAATTTTCTTTTTAATATTATAATATAAGATTTTATTTTAAAAGAATAATAAATAGAATATTGTTATTTTGCCCTAATTTCTTGTTTGACTAAAAATTGATAAATGATATAATTATATAGAGTTTAACAGGGGATTGTATATATTTTTAAAATGGTGGGGATGTGTCATCAGAAAGAATTGTTGAATTGATTAAAGAGATTTATTTAGATTTTAGAAAAGGTAATTTCAAAGAAGCTTTATTAAAGTCTGAAGAAGCCCATTCTCTTGATTTTGACAATGTTGAAATTTTAACAGCTTTGAAAAGCTCTGTTTATTGGAATGGTCAAGTTGAAAGCCTTGATAGAATAGGGCAAGATTATGAAAAGGCAGAATTTTTAATAAGAGAGTGGAATAATTTTGCAGGGCGATATTTGAAAAAGATGGGTTGTAGTTTTTTACAAGGTCGTAATTCTATAAAATATTTTGTGTTTCAGACTTGTCTTTACATATATAAAAATATATACAAATTGCATCCAGAAAATTTGGACCTTTTAATAAAAATTGCTAAGTCTTATAAAGGCATGGGAAATTACGAGAGAGCAATTAATGTCTTTTTACAAATATTGGGAGATGCTAAGGAAAATTCAGATGTTGTTGCAGAGCTTGCTGATTCTTATGCGCTGGTTGATGAAATTAAAGAGGCTAAAGTCTTATTTAGAGAGGCTTTTTTTATCAATCCTCAAAAAATAGACATATATTCTCTTGAGTCCGATATGATTTTAAGATTAATAGATCTTATTAAGTCTGACAGAAACATTTCAGATGATCTCATAAAAGAATGGATTCCTGTTTATGGCTCTCTTAATGGTGTTTTTAATGTTAAAAGAGAATTAAGACCAATAGAGCTTGGGCAGCTAAAGCAGTCTGTTTATAGTTTGCGCAATGAACTTAAAGAAAAGTCTTATAGATCAATAAATGAGAGCATATTACTTCCAAGGCTTATTAATAAGTATTTTTGGCTTATTGATCATTATGTAAGTATAAAAGAGGATAGGGCACGTATTGATGAGATTTTGTTATACATAAAAGAAATAGACTTAGGGATTTATCAACAGTATGTAAATTAGTTGCTTGATGCTAAAAATCAATATTAGGAGATTTTAATGTCTAATGTTACCATAGAAAAATTAGATAGTATTTTACAAGAAGATAAGTGGACAAGAACAGTTGTTAATAATTATTCTCTTGCTAAAATAAAAGAATTGGATGATTTGATAGATAATATAATTGATGAGGGGTTAACAGAGGATGTGCTTGATATTTGCGGCAGGCATTTAAAGGATGTTAAAAAAAGCATAGCGGGTCTTTATATTTCTGGAATGCTTATATATAGTAGGCGACCTTTAAATGATATGAATTTACTTGCTGTTATTGATTTGTTTTCTCAAAACTTAAAATGGGCCCTTGTTGAGCATATATGCAATGAAATGCTTTCTATTTCTGAAAATAAGCATGCGCTTTATACTCTTGCAAAAATATATTCCCAAAACAATGAAAATGATAAGCTTCCAAGTATTTGGACCAGAATTGTTGAAGCAGATATTGATGATACTGTGTTTGTAAGGCAACTTGCTACTTATTATGAAACTATTGATTTGCAAAAATCAATTTTTTATTTTAGAAAGGCTATTTATCGTTTTATTGATAAAAAACAAATGTCAGGAATCAGAGAAGTATGGGCAAAGCTTATTCATTATGTTTCAGATGATTTTGATTCTTTTTTGCTTATTTTACAAAAAATTGAAAAAGATCTTGGATTTAAAAAGGCTATAGTTCTTTATGAAGATTTGTTTGATCATTATTCTTTGACTGATAATGTTGATGAGACAATAGAAATTCTAAAAGGCATTTTAAAGCTTGACAATAAAAATCATAAGGCAAGAGAAAATTTAGTTAAATTTTTAAGAGAAAGATATAAAGATGTAAATAATATTGAGGATTACCTTGCAAAGTCTGATATTGAAAACTTAGATAAAAATTTTGTTGATGTATATTCAGATTTTGAAAAATATTTGTTTTTTGCAAAGGGTAACTTTGTTTATCACCAGACTTGGTCTGTTGGAATAGTAAGGGATGTGAATGATCATGGCATTACAGTTGATTTTGTTTCTAAAAGAGGCCATTTTATTGGTTTTGATATGGCAATGTCAGCTCTTTCTCCTCTTAGCAGAGAGGACATTAGGGTATTAAAGGCTGTAACACCCAAAGAAGAACTTGCAGATAGAGTAAAAAAAGATATTGAGTGGGCTATAAAAGTTATTATAAAAAGTTATAAAGCTATCGATTTAAAGGGAATAAAAAAAGAGTTGGTGCCAAGCTTAATGACTCAAAGTTCATGGAATTCGTGGAGCTTGAAAGCAAAGCAAATCTTAAAGGACAATCCCCATTTTGTTATGGATTCTGGTAAACTTGATTGTTATATATATAATGAGAGATCTTCCAATTTGAATGAAAAAATGTATGATAAATTTAAGATTGAGAAAGATTTTTATAAAAGATACGAGATATTTATAAATTATTGCAATGTTAAGGGAATTGTTAAGGATTTGCATATTGAAGAAGAGATGCTCAATTATTTTTTAATTTATGTTAACAATTTTACAAAGGTTGATCATCATGTTATAAGTTCTTACGTTATTCTTAAATCTTTAAGTAATTTTTCTGAAGAATTATCATTAAAAGTTAATATAGAAAAAAATGTTAATTTAGAATCTCTTTTAAAGGAGTATTCAAAAGGAATAGTAGATCTTTTTGATTCAATTTTGAATGCAGAAATTAAAAAAGAATTGGTTGTTTTAATCAAAAAAGAACTTAGCAATTGGATTTTGTACTATAAGGAACTCTTCCCCCACTCTGTTAATAAGAAATTAGTTGAATCCCTTTACAAAGAAGACCCCAGAGAAGTGGAAAAATTATTTAATTATGTTATAAAAAATTATAAGATTTATAAAGATGCTTATATTTGGATTTTAAAGCACTGTAAAACTTATTCTATTAAACTAAGTTATTCAGATTCAGAGCTTTTAGCTAATTTGATTAAAATTTTAACAGACAGTGTTATCAAAATTAATAATAAAAATAATTCTGTTGCAAGTAAAAGAATTTATAAAATGGTAATTAATCTTTTAGTTAAAGATGGATACCTTAAATCAGTCTTAGAGTGCGTGAGAGACGAAGAGCTTGCAAAGAGGGTTTATATGACTTGTTTTTATGTAAAAGATTTTCCTCCAAAGGATCTTTTAGAGATTAAATCTATAATAAGGCAATTATTTGATTCAGTTGAGTTTGAAGATGAAAAGATGCAGCTTACAGGTGATAGAATGGAAATTGGATTTTTAACCATATTAAGTTCTTTAAATAAAAAGCAAAAAGAGCTTAAGCATTTAAAGGAAGTTGAAATTCCAGAAAATTCTAAAGAAATCGGGAAGGCTCGTGAACTTGGCGATTTAAAAGAAAATGCCGAATATCATTCTGCCAAGGAAAAACAACAGTTTTTGACAAAAAGATTAAACTCCTTGATGTTGGAAATAGAGAATGCAAAAGTTATAGATACTAAAGATCTTCAAAGTTCTGTAGTTGGTTTTGGGACTAAGGTTGTCATTTTAAATGAAGTTACAGGTAAAGATGAATCTTATTTAATACTTGGACCTTGGGAATCAAATCCCGATGAAGGTATTATTTCATATAAATCACCTTTTGGAGAAAATTTACTTGATTCTAAGGAAGGAGATAGTCTCGATTTTATTATAAATAATACTAATTTTAGATATTTTGTGAAGAAAATAGAACCCATAAAATTTAGTTAGGAAAATTTAAGAATGTCAAAGTTAAAGGAAAAAAGAGAAAAAATTGTTGTTAGCATGGAGAGAGTGAACAAAGAGGAAGCTATTGAGCTTGCAAGAGTTCAAATAGAAAAAACTTTTGGAAAGGGAAGTCTTATTAAGATGGGGGAATCTCCTGTTGGAAAAGGCATAAAGAGTATATCAAGTGGATCTATTGTATTAGATGAAGCTCTTGGTATTGGTGGATATCCTAGGGGGCGAATAATAGAAATCTTTGGTCCCGAGTCGTCTGGTAAGACTACTTTGACTCTTCAAGCTATTGCTGAAGTACAAAAAGAAGGAGGCATAGCTGCTTTTATTGATGCTGAACATGCTCTTGATCCTGTTTATGCAAAAGCTTTGGGAGTCAATGTTTCAGAACTTTGGCTTAGTCAGCCTGATACTGGAGAACAAGCTCTTGAGATTGCCGAACATTTAATCAGAAGTGGTGGGATTGATTTGATTGTAGTTGATTCTGTAGCAGCTTTAACCCCTAAATTAGAGATAGATGGAGAAATGGGAGATTCTCAGATTGGTCTTCAAGCAAGGCTAATGAGCAAGGCCCTTAGAAAGATTACGGGCATACTTTCTAAATCTAATACTTGTATTATGTTTATTAATCAAATAAGAATGAGGATTGGCATTATGTTTGGCAATCCAGAGACTACTACTGGTGGGAATGCTTTAAAGTTTTATGCATCTCTTAGGCTTGAGGTTCGAAAAATAGAACAAATAACTAGATCAGGTTCAAGTGATGATGTTATTGGCAATAAGATTAGAGTTAAGATTGTGAAGAATAAGGTTGCTCCACCTTTTCGTAAAGTAGAATTGGTAATTTATTTTGGGAAAGGTATTTCTAGAGAAGTTGGCATTTTAGATGCTGCTCTTAAGCATAATTTAATACAAAAAACAGGCTCTTGGTATTCATTAGGAGATAATAAGTTGGGACAAGGGAGAGAGAGTGTTATTGAATATTTTAATAAAGAAGTAGAACTTGTAAATGATTTGGACAAAAGGCTTAGAAAAATAATTTTCAATAATTTTGATCAAGAGGATGTTAATTTTATTAAACTTAAGGAAGATTAATGTGGATAGTAGGCAAATTTTAAATGTCAGAATTAAGTAGTTATTCTATCAGCCTTGATAATTTTACAGGCGGAATAGAACTTTTTTTTGAATATGTTAGTATGAATAGGCATGTTTTAAGAACTTTGAGTTTAAATCAAATAATTGAAGAATTTATAGTTGTTTCAAGTGACCTTAATATAAGCATTAGGGGATTGATCGATTTTTTTTATCTTGCTAATAATTTGTTTTATTGGAAAACTCAAATTTTATTTCCAGTAAAGCTTGAATACAAAGATAAAGCGGAACGCAAGGTTGTGGAAAGGTTAATAGATCATAGCAAGAATAGAGAAAATGAAAAATTACAATTAAATCAAATAAAGAATTTTAAATTCTATGACTTAAAAATGATTGAAGATTTTATTTTTGGCAATAGTGGTAATTTTGTTAAAAATATTAATGCTATTTCTAATGATAATAATAAAAAGAAAAATTTAAAGAAAAAGTCCAGTGTATTAAAAGAAAAAGTTATTAATAAAAATTTTTTATGTAAT
The DNA here is from genome assembly GCF_001922545.1 of Borreliella garinii. NCBI lineage: Bacteria > Pseudomonadati > Spirochaetota > Spirochaetia > Spirochaetales > Borreliaceae > Borreliella > Borreliella garinii. Next base: position 779,781 of record NZ_CP018744.1, read on the forward strand.
AAAAAATTTAAAGTTATTTTTAATAAATATGAATTAAAAATCTTTGAGAAAAAGATGAAAATTATTTCTATCTTAAATAAAGAGAGCAGTGTAATTTTTGATTCTCTTTTAGATTTTAATGCCGATAATTATTCTTTTGAGAGATTTTCTTATTTTTTGGTATCTCTTGAGTGCAAAATGCTTAATATTATAAATTTAGGATATCTGGATAATAAATTAGTATTGTATCGAGGTTGTAAAATTAATGATTGCAATTAAGTCTCCCAGAGTTCATGTGTTTTTAGCCGAAAAGGGAGTGGGGTCAAGAAGATTTTGCGAAGAACTTATAAGAAAGAAGCTTATAAGAGTTAATGGTTCTATTGCTAAGCTTGGGGATAGGGTATCGCCGGGGGACAGAGTAATTTATAAAAAACAGATTTATGTGTTTAAAGACTTTCAAAGTAAGAATAAGATTTATCTAGCCCTTAACAAGCCTAGAAATTATTTATGTTCTAATTTTGATGTTAATGGAAGAAAATTAGCAATATCTTTGGTTCAGCCTTTATTTAAAGAGCGTATATTTTCAATTGGCAGGCTTGATTTTAAAAGCTCTGGACTTTTATTATTCACAAATGATGGTGAATTTGCAAATGATATTATTCATCCAAGGCGAAAAGTCGAAAGAGAATATATTATTGAATCGAAAAAAGATATTGATGAAAATTTGCTTATTTCTTTTAAATCAGGTATAAAGGTAAAAAAAGAGTTTTTTAAATTAAAATCTTATGAAATTTTAAATAAAAATTCTGCTAGATTGATTTTAGACGAGGGGAAAAATAGGGAAATAAGAAAAGTGTTTTTAAGCAAAAATATTTTTTTAAAAAAAATTCATAGAATTAGAATTGGCAATATTAATTTGGATAATTTAAAGGAAGGTCAAGTAAAAATCATTCCTTTAGTTAAGATAAATAAGTTAAAATTCAGGCTGGAGAAGTCAAATGATAATAGCAATTGATGGACCTTCGGCATCAGGAAAAAGTTCAATTGCAAGAGAGCTTGGTGTAAAACTGGGGTATAAATTTATTAGCTCTGGTTATCTTTATAGGATAATAACTTTAATTGCCCAAAAATCCCTTATGAGTAGCTGTGATTTTATTAGTGAGGATAGGCTTTTAAATTTGATTCTTGAGAATGATATAAGTTTTAATGATTCCAGCTTTTTTCTTAATGGAGAGAATGTTGAAAGTCAAATTTTAAACGATAAGATTGATTTTCAAGTTTCTTTTTATTCTTCTTATGTTGGAATAAGAAACATTGTGAATAAAAAATTAAGAGAGGTTGTTAAATTTAGCAATGATAATTATATAATAGAAGGTAGAGATATTACTACTATTGTTTTTCCAGAATCTGAATTCAAAATATATCTTGATGCTTCTTTTAAAGTTCGAGCCTTGAGACGATATAAGCAAAGAAATGGGAAAGAGACTCTAGAAGAATTAGAGCGTACTCTTAAAATAAGAGATGATGTTGATAAGAGAAAACAATATGGTAAGTTAAAGTTATCAAAAGGGGTTTTTTACCTTGATACAAGCTACAAAGGATTAGACGATGTATGTAATATTATAATAGAAAAGTTTAATTTGAAAAAAGTAAGAGAGAGGTGAGAATGGAAAATCAAAAAGATTTACAAGAAAATTATTTGAAAGTACTTGAAAGAGTAGAACTTGGAAGTCGTGTTTCTGGGACGGTTGTTAACATTATGAAGGATTATGTTCTAGTAGATATTGGTTATAAATCGGAAGGCTTTATTAAAATTGAAGAATTTGAAAATGTTCCCAAGATTGGCGATAAACTTGAAGCAATCGTTGTAAGAATAGGCGGAGAATTGGGCCTGATTTTAAGTGTTGAAAAGCTTGATTCTTTAAATTTTCAAGATAAAGTAGATGAATATATTAAAAATAAAAAAGTAATAAAAGGTAAAGTTTTGGCTGAACTTGCAAATGGCTATAAGATTCAAATTAATGAAAATGTTTCTGGCTTTATGCCTTTTTATTTAAGCTCCAAATCTAAGGATGAAAAATTAAAAAGAGGTCTTATTGTTGAATTTTATATTCTTGAAGCAAGCGAATCGGACGGCTTGAGACTTATTCTTGATAGACGCACTTTAGAAAGAGAAAGAGATCTTGCTAAGAGAATAGAGCTAGTAAGTTCTTATAACGAAGAAGATGTGGTTGATGGTGTGGTTGATCGCATTACAGAATATGGTGCAATTGTAAAAATTAAAAATTTTGTTACAGGAATTTTACATAAAAGAAATATTGCCTTTAATCAAGTTGAAAATATTGAAGATTTTGTTAGAGTTGGCGATAAATTAAAGTTGAAAATTATTAAGATAAATCCGCAAACAGGTAAAATGGAGTTATCTCTTAAGGCCCTAAAAGCAAATCCCTGGGATTCTGTAGATATTAAATATAAAATTGATAGCATTGTAAAAGGAAAGGTTGTAAAAATTTTGCCTTTTGGAGCTGTTATTGAGCTTGATAGCGAATTGTCAGGATTTTTACATATAAGTAATTTTTCTTGGATAAGAGTAATAAAGAGTCCTCAAGAATTAATAAAACTTGGCCAGATGGTAGAAGTTAAGATTTTAGAGGTAGATAAAGAAAATCAAAAAATATCGTTGGGTATCAAGCAGATCAATGAGAATCCTTGGGAGAGATTAGCTGAGAAATACCCTATTGGAAAGGTTATTCAAGGGGTTGTTACTAATATTACAAAAACAGGTGCTTTTGTAAATATTGAAGAAGGCATAGATGCTTATGTGAGTAAGTTTGATATTTCTTGGCTTGAAGAGATTGATCCTGAAGAATATTTCAAGATAGGCGATTTAGTGAATGGTAAAGTGCTTGAGGTTGACAGACGAAAGAGAAATGTTAGATTAGGAATTAAGCAGTTAGAAGAGAGTCCTTGGGAAGATTTTTCTAAAAGTTATAAAAAAGGCGATGCTATTGAGGTTGAGATTGTAGAGAAAAAGTCAAAAGGCTTTCAAGTAAGAGTTTATAATAAAATAATGGGATTTATTAGTAAAATTCAGCTAGGAGATACAAAAGAATCCAGTTTAGAAACTTTTGAAAAATTAAGCATTGGAGATAAGCTCAAAGTGGTAATAACAAGTATTGATTCTAAAGACAGATCAGTGCTGCTTTCTTATAGGGAGTATGAAAATCAAAAATCAAGAGAAGAGATTTCTTCTTATTTATTTAAGGGTAACGATGAGGAATCTTATAAGCCATTTGAAAGTTTGTTAAAGAGGGATGAATAATGACCAAGAACAATCTTTTGGTTTTCTTTATTGCTGTTATTTTTGTGTTTGTATCTGTTATTGTTGTTTTTTATAATTCTTTAGGCAAAGATTATGTAAAGAGTGGCGGAGAAATAGTAGAAAATCTTGAAAAAGATTTAAATGACTATTTAAAAGAAAATGATACCAAAGAAAGAGAAAAAATATCTCTTAGGATAAAGGAACTTATTTCAAAGGAAAAAGAAATTTCATCTTACTTTATTTCAAGGTTTTATTTGGCTAGAGCTTTCTATTTGCAAAGTCAAGCACAGTACGATGAGGCTATTAAGGATTTAGATATTGTTATTAAGGCGAAAGGCATTGAGAGCGAAATTGCTTTTATTAATAAAGCCGCAGTTTATGAAAAAATGGGATTAAAAGAAGATGCTTTATTGGTTTATGAGGAGCTTATTAATAGTACTAGTTTAGGCTTTTTAAAGGTGAGAGCTCTTTTGAGTAAGGCAATATTGATTGAGGAAAAAGATAAAGATCTTGCTGTAAAAGTATATGAAGAGATTGTTAAATTTCCGTATGAAAATAATTTATATATAAATATAGCAAATAATAAAATTTTAGAACTTAAGCAAAATTAATTTATATTTTTTGGGGGAGGTTTTATAATTTTTTCCATCTTATGTTTTGTATTTTGTCTAGGGTTTTTTGGATGTGGTCTTGACAATATTTTAATACTTCCATCTCCAGAAAAGATTGATAATAGAATTTCAAGAGATTCTGTGGCTTTTTTTTTGCCAGCAGGTTATTTTTCTGATCAAGCAGCTGAAAAATTAAGGGGCTTTGATATATATTACAAGTTTTATCCGGAAGGTGCCAATTATCATGTAAGCAGTTTTCGAAAAAGCGTTGAAAAAGATTTTGAAGCCTTAAAAGGTGTTTTTGACAATGTTAGTGAATTTAATAATAGGGGGTTTTATAAAATAAATTTAAATCCTACTACTTATTCAGGTAAACCTGTTTTTAAATTAAATAAAGAATGGGTTGACAGTAAATTGCCTTTATATTTTGAAATAAATTTTGGAGAATTAAGAAAAGATGTTCCTGGTGAGGCTTTTATTATTGTAAGAAATGGAAATACTTCTTCGTCCCCTGTTATTCTTGAGAAGCAAAACATATATAGATCCTACATTGAGAAAGGGGAATATATAGGTTTTTCAAAGTCTATTAAAAAGTCTAATCTTTTAGATAAAGAGAAAAGACCAATTGATCTAAAGCATATAAATGACAATTTTTTTACAAAAGATATTGCTCCTAAATATAATTTAGCAATTTTTGTTATGGGTGTAGGCAGTATTGTTGACGATGCTTATAGCGTTCTTATTGATCTTGGGGATTTATCGGGATTTAGTTTATCTAGCTAGTTGGATTTAAGGGGTAAGTATGATAGTATTTTTTTCTCATTTGATTTTAACAAACATTATTATTTCTTTTTTGGTAAGCTTTTTTGTTATGTTTTTAAACTTATTGAATTTTAAGTTTTTAGTAGTTTATTTAATAAGTTTTTTAGGTGGCATTTTATTTTTGTTTTTTATTCCTTTTTTCTATTCTGATTATTATGAAAGGCGAATAGATTTTATTTTTTATTTATTTCCTATTTTGGGTTCAGTTATTTTAATAGGTTTGATTAAATTCTCTGAAAGAAATAAGAATGACTTGTAAAAGAATTATTTTCAAAAGGGCTAGGCATTAACTTAGCTTTTAATATTTTTTATTAATATTTAATATAATTTGTTGATAATCTTGTTAAAGAGAATGATGTTTGTTTTTAATGTAGTGGACTTATTAATTAGATTGTTTTATTATATTCTTATAAAAGAGGGGATAATTTCCGCTATGTATTGTCATAGTGAGTAAGAGAGAAGGATAATAGGAGGTTGATTTGGCAATTATTACGATGAAGAGCTTGTTAGAGGCTGGAGTTCATTTTGGGCATCAGGTAAAAAGGCTTGATCCTAGGATGAAAAGATTTATTTTTTCTGAGAGAAATGAAATACATATTTTAGATCTTCAAAAGACTTTACAGGGAATTAAAGATTCTTATGAGCTTGTTCAAAGGGTGATAAAAGATGGCAAAAAGGTTCTTTTTGTTGGAACCAAAAAGCAAGCTAGTGAGATAATCGAACAAGAAGCAAGAAGAAGTGATATGCCATATGTTAACAATAGATGGCTTGGGGGGATGCTTTCTAATTTCAATACAATTAGAAAATCTGTTCAAAAATTAAAAAAACTAGAAAAGATGGAAGTTGATGGAACTTTTGACATGATAAGCAAGAAAGAGATTTCGCAACTTAATCGTGAAAAATTTAAGTTAGCTAAAAATTTAACAGGCATCAAAGACATGGAAACGCTTCCTGGCGCTATTTTTATCATTGATCCTAAGCGAGAGCAAATAGCTATTAATGAAGCTAGAAAATTAAAAATTCCCATTATTTCTGTGGTTGATACAAATTGTAATCCAGATGTTATTGATTGTCCAATTCCTGGGAATGATGATGCAATTCGTTCTGTTGCTTTGTTTACCAAAATAATATCTGATGCTATTTTAGAAAGCGATAAAGAGGTTGGTATTCAAATAATTGAAAATTTGAATGAAGAAGATTTGATGAAAGAAATTGAAATTAAAAATGATAAAAGTGATTCTATTGAAGAAAGGAGGAGTAATTCATGAACATTATTAGTCCTCAAGATGTAAAAAGGCTTAGAGAAGAAACCAATGCTGGTTTTGGAGATTGTAAGAAAGCTTTGTCTGCTGCTGGTGGAGACTTTGAATTAGCTAAAAAAAAGCTTAGAGAAATGGGAATTGCATCTGCTGAGAAAAGACTTGACCGAGATGCAAAAGAAGGTAGAGTATTCTCATATTCAAACAATATTCATGCTGGACTTTTGCTTGTTTCTTGTGAAACAGACTTTGTTGCCTTAAATCATAATTTTGTTAATTTGGGAAATTCTTTAATTAAGGAATTAGTAGAGAGTGGAAGGAGTTCTCTGACCGCTTCTCAAGAGTTAGAGCTTAAAAATTTAGCAGCTACGATAAAAGAAAATATTCAGGTTAAAAAAATTTTTATTACTGAAATTCAATCTAATGAATTTGTAAAAATTTATTTGCATGGTGAACAATCTAAGATAGGTGTTTTGGTTAAATTAAAGGTAGATGACTTTTCTAAAACTGAAGATAAAATGTTTCAAAATTTTGCTATGGATTTAGCTTTACATGTGGCTGCGTTTGCTCCTATTTATTTAGGAAATGACGATATTTGTCCAAATTATATTAAAGAGCAAGAAGAGATATTTGCCAAACAATTAGAATTTAGTGGTAAGTCAGAAAGCATACTAAAAGGTATAGTTGCAGGAAAAATAAAAAAACATCTTGCTGAAATTTCTCTTCTTGAACAAAGTTTTGTAAAAAATGATAAAGTCACTGTTAGGGAAATGTTGGAAGAGATTTCCAAAGCAATTTCAAGCAAGATAGAAATAGTTGAGTTTAAGTATTTAAGAATAGGGTAGATAATCTACTGCCTTTTATCAGCAAGGAGGAGTTTATATGGAAGATTATAAGGCTTTTCTAGATGAAAAGATGAGCAAGGTTCTTTTATCGCTTGATAATGAATATAAAACATTAAGAACAGGTAGAATTAGTAGTAATGTTTTTGATAAAATTTTTATTCAATACCATGGTCAAAAAACGCCCATAACTCAAGTCTCAAGCATCAGAATTCCTGAAGCAAGGCTTGTTGTTATTCAACCTTGGGATAAAACCATTTTGAATAAGATAGAACAAGCCATACTTAATTCTGATCTTTCTATGAACCCTTCAAGTGATGGTTCTGTTATTAGAATCAAGGTTCCAGCCTTAACCAATGAAAGGCGGCAAGATATTGTAAAGCATGCCAAAAAAATAGCAGAGGAACATAAAGTTTCAACTAGAAATATACGACAGGATTTAAACAATAAGGTTAAAAAGCAAGAAAAAGAATCGGAAATCACAGAGGACAATTTAAAAAGAATTTTAGATGATATTCAGAAATCTATAGATATTTATATTAAAAGGATAGATACGATTTTAGAATCTAAAATCCAAGAAATAATGGAAGTTTAAAGCCATGAATAAAAATTCTCTTCCAAGTCATGTTGGAATCATCATGGATGGCAATAGAAGGTGGGCTTTAGGCAAAGGATTATCCTCTTTGGAAGGTTATGAAGAGGGGCTTAAAAGAGCAAAAGAAATAGTTAAGCATTCTTTAAAGGTAGGTATCAAATATTTATCTTTTTATGTATTCTCTACTGAGAATTGGAAAAGAGATGATTGCGAGATAGAAAAGTTAATGTTTTTAATTACTCACTATTTGAGGGCCGAATTTAATTTTTACAAAAAAAATGGAATAAAAATAATAGTTTCAGGAGATGTTGAGTCTTTAGGTGAAGAAGTAAGAAGTTCAATAAAAGATTCTGTTAGCTTTTCTAAAAATTTTAACAATCTTATTTTAAATTTAGCAATCAATTATGGGGGCCGCAATGAAATACTTAGAGCTGTTAGAAAATTTGTTTCAAGTGATTTTGATTTAGAGTCTTTAAATGAGAATGCTTTTTCCAATTTTTTGGATAATCCAGAGCTGCCTGATATTGATCTTTTAATACGTACGGGCGGGAATATTAGAATAAGCAATTTTTTCTTATGGAGGATTGCTTATTCTGAATTAATTTTTTCAAATGTTTTGTGGCCCGAATATTATGGCAATAGGTACAGTAAGGATTTGGAATGTTTTCAACTTAGAGGGAGAAATTTTGGGAGATGATTTGTTGAGCAAGGGTAAGAGATTCGCTTTTTTTGCAAGATTGGGAACATTTCTATTTTTCGTTCCTCTGATTTTATTTTTAATATTTTTAGATTTTAAAAATTATTTATTTCTTAATATTTTAATTTTTATATTTAGTGGTTTTGCGGCAAAAGAAGTTAATGATTTATTAAAATTTAAATCGTCAGGACTTTCGGGTATATTATCTTTTTTTTTAGGATTTGTTCCTCCAATTTTAACATATATTCACTTCAATGTTTTTTATTTAGGCATGAATGTGGTATATTACTTGGTTATAGCGTTAGTGTTTAGCAATTGGATTGTTAATTTAGTGTTTATTAAAGAACATGAGATTGGAAACTTTTTATCTCAAGCAACGTCAATACTTTTTATACTTATATATCCTGGGGTATTAATGTCTTTTATAGTTTCTATTACAACTTTGCCCAAGGCTCCATTTTTAATGTTAATACTTTTTGCTATGGTAAGTGGAAACGATACTTTTGCATATCTTTTTGGCTATTTTTTTGGAAAAAATAGCTATCGTCCTACTATTATTAGTCCAAATAAGACATTAATGGGTTTTTTTGGGGGTATTTTATTTTCTGTGTTTACTGCTATATTCGCGGTAGTTTTTAAATTAATAAATTTAAGTTATGGGGAATCTATTATTTTTGGCATTTTGATTGGAGTTTTTACTATTATTGGAGATTTGTTTGAATCTGGATTAAAGCGAAGTGCTGGAGTAAAAGATTCTGGGAAAATCATTCCTGGTAGAGGTGGAGCTCTTGATTCGATTGATTCTTTTCTTTTGACAGGCCCGATATTTTATTTATACTTATCTTAGTGATTTTTGGAGGGAATTTTTATGTATATTCTTTTTAGTGTACTGGCTCTTAGTTTTATAATATTTATTCATGAGTTAGGGCACTTTTTATTTGCTAAACTTTTTAAAGTTAAGGTTGAAGTTTTTTCTATAGGTATAGGTCCTAGCATATTAAAGTTTAAAATTAATAATACTGAGTATAGACTTTCTCCAATCCTTCTAGGAGGATATTGCAAGCTTAAAGGATTTGATCACTTGGAAAAGGAGCTTAAGGCAAATAAAGAATTAGAAGCAGATAAAGATTCTTTGTTTGGAATTTCTCATTTTAAAAAAATTTTAATATATTTTGCAGGTCCTTTATTTAATTTGATTTTTTCATTTATTGTTTTCATTTTTATAAGCATGATGGGTGTTATATATTTTGACTATTCTTCAAAGGTTAGTATTTTAAATAAAAATTCTTTTTTAAAAGATAAATTTAGAGATGGCGATATTATATTAAAAGTTAATAATAAAAAAATTGAATATTTCTCTGATTTGAGAAATAGTATTCCAGAGGGAAAATCTACAGTTACATTTGATGTTTTAAGAGGAAAAGAAAATATTACTTTTGAAGAGACTGTTAGTTCGAAAGATTTTTTAAAAGAAATTGGTCCTTGGGTTGATCTTGTGATAGCAGATGTAGTTTTAAATTCGCCTGCTAAGATTGCAGGAATGAAATCGGGCGATAAAATAATTAGCGTTGATAATATTCTTTTGAAAAATAAAAGAGATTTAGATGATTTGCTTAAGAATTTAAATTCAGATGTTGTAGAGATTGAGTTTTCTAGGAATGGAGAAATTTTTTCTTCAAAATTGGTATTTCAGGATAAAAATAAAATGATTGGCATATATTTTGCACCGCCTTCAAAAAGGATAATTAAAGAAGACAATGTTTTAAACGCCGTTAAAAATTCTTTTTTTAAAGTTGTAAATGCTTTGCAAGACATTTTATATTCAATTTTTTTATTGGTAACAAATTTTTTAAATACTTCTAAGAGTGTATCAGGCCCTGTTGGAATTGTAGGCATTCTCTCTTCATCCTATTCTTTGGGATTATTGTATTGGATTAATAGTATTTCTGTTTTGAGCTTAATTCTTGCTGGTATGAATCTGTTTTTTATTGTAATACCTGTTTTTGATGGGGGACAAATTTTTATAAGCTTTATTGAACTTTTACGTGGAAAAAGATTTAAGGCCAAAACCATTTATTCTTTTTATAGCTTTGGTATTTTTTTAGCGCTTTTTCTTTTTGGCTTAGGCCTTTTTAACGATTTGAAGGGGTTTTTACATATATTAAATTAAAAATTAGAAATGTATTTTAACATAAGCCAAAAGTGAGATGCTGATGCGATTATTATTAATATATGAAATACATCGTGCATTTTCATGTTAATTATTGGATTAAATTTTTTACTTAATATGTATACTATTCCGCCTATTGTATATACGATTCCACCAAAAATTAGCCAAAAAAATCCTTTTACGCTAAGGGCCTTGTAAATGGGCTGGATTTTAAAAAGGATGAGCCATCCCATGATTATAAATATAAATCCATTAAACCATCCAGGGCTATTTGTAAATATTGCTTTGAAAATAACTCCGATTATAGCTAGACTCCACACTATACATAAGATTATTAGTCCTGATTTGTTTGGTACAAGGATTGCGCATGCAGGAGTATATGTTCCTGCTATTAAAATAAATATTGAAATATGATCAAATTTTCTAAATATTTTTTTTATCTTACTTCCTTTTGGAAATATGTGGTAAAGAGTGCTCATTGAATATAATAGAGTCATTGAAAATCCGTAAATAAAAAATACAAGTATATGTAAATCTTTTTTTTTAAGAGCGGATATTGTAATAAGAATTGTTGTTCCAATTATAGACAAAATAATTCCAAAAAGATGCGATATAGAACTAAAAAGTTCATTCTTTGGTATTTTGCTTGTATTAATATTACTTAATAAGTACTTTTTAAGTTTGTTTTCTGTAAGCACAAATCTGCCTCCGTTTGATCATTTATTTATAAAAAATATATAATACATTACTTTAATTGTTAGTTTTTCTCAAGATTAAATTAATCTTACTTGATTTATCTAGTCTTATTATTTAGATTGTTTCATAAGTAAAGTTTTTTTTTTGTAAAAAAAGCTTTATAATAAATAGTGTTTACTGAAATTAGCATTGGAGAGGCTTAGCATGATTAATTTTATTAAAATAATTAACTTTTCAAGTTTACAGAAATTTTCTAAAGCACTACGGGTGACTATTTCTATTCTACCAGTTTCATGTTTATTGATTGGCATTGGATCTGTGTTTTCAAATCCTTCTAATATTGTTTATGTTGATAAATTCTTTTTTCAAGATGTTTTAGGTTTAATGAAGGCTATAGGTAATGCTATTCTTCTCAATATGCCTTTAATTTTTTCTGTTGGGATTTCTATTGGAGTTGCAAGAATTGGGCAAGGAACAGCTGCTTTAGGAGGTCTTATTGGTTATTTGACATTTAATATTACTGGAAATTATTTTATTGAGACTTTCTCAGGACTTGTTGAAGCAGAAGCGATGTCTTCTGTGGGGCGTATAAATTTTCTTGGTGTTCAAACTTTAAATACGGGAATTGCAGGTTCTTTGGCGGTTGGGCTTTTAGTTGGTTATTTGCATAATAAATTTTATAATATGAAGCTGCCAAAGGCTTTTGTTTTTTTTTCAGAGTGTCATTTTGTGCCTATAGTAATAGTTTTGCCTTTTTGTGTTATTCTGGCTATATGTTTTTGTTTGATTTGGTCAAGTGTTGACACGTTAATTGCATCTTTAGGTTTATTTGTTTTTAGATTTGAATATTTTGGCAGTTTTCTTTATGGATTTTTAAATAGACTTTTATTGCCTTTGGGATTGCATTCTATTTTATCTTTTCCTTTTGAGTTTACTTCTTTAGGTGGAGTGGAGACAATTAATGACAATATCTTTAGAGGTATTAAGAGCATATTTCATGCCCAGTTATTAGAGCCATCGCTTGCTAAATTTTCACCAGGCCTTGCTAAGATTAGTAGTGGATTTTATCTCTCTATCATGTTCGGACTGCCTGGAGCAGCATTAGGGGTTTACAAAGGAATTGTTCATGAAGATAAAAGTAAGGTTGCGGCGCTTCTTTTTTCCGGTGCTTTGACTGCTTTTTTGACAGGAATAACCGAACCTTTAGAATTTTTATTTATTTTCACAGCGCCTTTGCTTTATTTTGTTCATGCCATTTATTCGGGATTTGCATTATTGTTTGCTAATTTTTTTGATGTTAGGATTGGCAATACCTTTTCTACTGGATTTTTGGATTTTTTTATGTTTGGAATACTTCAAGGAAATTCTAGAACAAATTGGATTAGTATAGTACCTTTAGGAATAATCTTTTTTGCTCTTTATTATTTTACTTTTAGTTGGCTTTATAGATATTTTGATTTTCAAATATTTGTTGCAGACGATCCATTTTTTGAAGGTCAAGAAGGCAAGCTAGAGAGTCTTGGTATTGCTCATCTTTTAATTCAAGGTCTTGGTGGATTTGATAATATTAAAAAGATTGATGTTTGTTCTACAAGGTTGCATGTAGATGTTGTTAATGTCGAGCTTATTGATAATGATTTACTCAAAGAGGCTGGAGCCCTTAAGATAGGACTTGTTAATGGCAAAGTGCAGCTTTTTTATGGATCTAATTCATATTATATTAAAAAGGCTATTGATACCTATTCTCCAAAAAGTCTTTTTGAAGCTAGTGTTATGGTTGCAGTTGATAATGTAAAACAAGGCCTTAAGACTTATATTGAAATGAAAGAAGATAAAAAACTTGAAAAGCAAGGCAAATCGGGGAAAGCTTATAAGCTTAATGAATTAGAAGAAGATTAAGAGTTTAGATTATGTTTTAGTTGCCTTCTTCTATAAATAAAGTTTTTATTGTTGAAAAAAATTAATCTCTTTTATATACTAACTAAGTAGCCTTTGTTGCATATTTTGCAATGCGATAGACCATAAGGAGTTTTAGTAATGATTAAAAGATATGAGGCATGTTTTTTGTTTAAAAGTGAAGAAATTGAGTATAAAGGTTCTTTAGAAGAGGTTAGAAAATCTTTAGAATTTTTTGGCGCAACTGATATTGTTAGCAATTTTATTGGAGAGAGAGCCTTAGAATATCCTATCAAAAAGCAAGCTAGGGGTCGTTATGAAATAATAGAATTTAATATGGAAAGTAATAATTTAAAAGAACTTGAATTAAGGCTTAAGCTAATTAAAAACTTGCTTAGGTATATGATTTTGGTCAAAATAGTTAGAAAGATCAATACTAAAAAAATTAAAAGAAGAAATTTTAGGGAATTTAGAGATAATGTTGACAAAGAAAGTTTTAAAGGTAGCTCTAAAATCGAAACGCTAACAGGTTCTGAAAGCACAGATATTCAGGAAAAATAAGAGGGTTTTTAATGGCTGATATTAATTCATTAGTATTGTCTGGCAGGCTTACAAGAGATTCTGAGCTTTCTTATACAGAAAGTGGCATGGCTGTTCTTAGGTTTTCTTTAGCTAATAATAGAAGAATGAAGAAAAATGACGAATGGATTGATTATCCACAATATTTTGATTGTGTTATCTTTTCAAAAAGAGCTGAAAGTCTTAATGAATATTTGAAAAAGGGTAAACAAGTTGTGGTAAGTGGGTCTCTTAAATATGAAAGCTGGCAAGATAAGAATACTGGTGATAAGAGGAGTAAGATTAATATATTTGTAGATAATTTACAAATGTTTAGTTCAGGCTCTAATGTTTTTCAAATGCAAGATTCAGATGTTAATAATTTAGCAAGCCATAAAAGAGAAGAGGCAATTAAGAATATTGATATTGTTGATGATAAATTTAATGAAGATATACCTTTTTAATGGAGTTTAAGTTTATGTATAAAGATAGAGATGTAAATCAAAGAGATTCAAGATTTGAAAATCAGCAGGATGGTTTTAAAAAAAATTCAAATTTCAGATTTTTTAAGAGAAAGTCATGTAAGTTTTGTGATTCTGGTAAACATCCTGATTATAAAGATTTTGATTTTCTTAAAAAGTTTATTACCGAGCAAGGTAAGATTTTACCTAAAAGAATTACTGGCACTTCTGCTAAGCATCAAAGGCGTTTGGCATTAGAAATCAAACGGGCAAGATATATGGCTTTGTTGCCTTTTGTAAAAAAATAGTTATTTAGGGGTAATTATGAAAGTGATTTTAAAGGAAGATTTTATTAATCTCGGAAGAGAAGGAGATACCGTAGAGGTAAAGGACGGATTTGCAAGAAATTATTTGCTACCTAAAGGTTTTGCAGTTTTTTCAAATAAACATAATGTTGAGATTTTTAATCAAAAAAGAAGATCAATATTAAAAAAGCAAGAAACAAAAAAGCAAATTGCCAACGATCTTAAATCTAAGCTTGATCTTGTTAGATTGGAATTTTTTATGAAATCCAATGATTCTGGCAAATTGTTTCATAGCATTAACAGCTTGAATGTTGCCGATGAACTTTTAAAACTTGGTTTTGATATAGAGAGAAAAAAGATAGATATACATCATGGAACTTTAAAGGCTTTTGGAACTTATGATGTTACAGTTAAGCTTTATGAAGGCATTAGCTCTATTATTAAAGTAGATATCAAAAAAGAAGAAAAACAAGAGGATAAAAAGCCTTTAAATAACAAGTTAAATAAAGTAGATGAGTAAGCTGAAAGATACGGAGTGTAGTTTGTGGCTTTAACAGCTTTTTCAAATTCTGCTCTTCTTTTTAATGATGGTGCAGAAAAAGCGGTAATTTCTAGTATATTTTATAATTCAGATAAGTTAGAGCAAATTGCTTTTCATGTAAGAGCTGATGATTTTTATAATGAAACTCATAAGTTGATTTTTAAAGCAATGGTTTCGCTTTATGAAAAAAGGGAAAATATTGATCCTATTACCGTTTTTGAAGAAGTATCTAAGCATATTTCAAAAACACAGCTTTTGATTAAAAAAGATTTAATCAATTTGCCAGATTATTTAGATTCACTTTCAGTTTATTTACCAACAGATAGAACTATAAATGTTTATGCAAAAATTGTAAAAGAACAGAGTGTTCGTAGAAGCATTTTAAATGTTTCTAAAGAACTTAACGACTATATAAATGACTCTACAAAAACTATTAATGAGATTGTTGAAGAATCTCAACAAAAAATTCTTTCAATTGAGTTGGATTATTCTAGCAAAAACCTCTATCATGCTAAAGTTATTGCAGAACGTGTTCATAATGAGATATATGAACGCAGCATGAAGAAAAAGGAGGCAAATTTTGGCATTCCAAGCGGTTTTAGAAAGGTCGACTCTCTTATTGGAGGATTTAGAAATAGCGATTTTATTATAGTTGGTGCTCGTCCTAGTATTGGTAAAACGGCATTTGCTTTAAATATTGCGTCTGCTATAGCATTAAGAAAGGAAGGAAAGAAAAAAGTAGGATTTTTTTCTCTTGAAATGACAGCGGATGCTTTAATAAAAAGAATAATATCGTCTCAATCTTGTATTGATAGCTTTAAAGTTCAAAATAGTATTTTATCTGGACAGGAGATAAAATCATTAAATGATATTGTAAATGAGATTAGTGATTCTGAGCTTTATATTGAAGATACTCCTAATATTAGTTTACTAACTTTAGCAACTCAAGCTAGAAAGCTTAAGCGATTTTATGGTATAGATATAATATTTGTTGATTATATCAGTTTAATTTCTTTTGAAACAAAAAATCTTCCAAGGCATGAACAAGTTGCGTCGATTAGCAAATCTCTTAAAGAGCTTGCTAGAGAGCTTGAAATTCCTATTATTGCATTATCTCAGCTTACAAGAGATACAGAAGGGCGTGAACCCAATCTTGCTAGTCTAAGGGAATCTGGAGCATTAGAGCAAGATGCTGATATTGTAATTTTACTTCATAGAGATAAGGATTTTAAATTTGAGTCTTCTGATGAGATAGAGCCAATAGAAACCAAGGTTATTGTAGCAAAACATAGAAATGGCCCTACAGGTAGGGCAGATATATTATTTTTACCGCACATTACTAAGTTTGTTAACAAAGACCATCAGTATTAGTTTAATGTTGTTATTTAACTACTACTCCAATTCCTAAATAATTAAAGTTAATAGAATGTTTTTCTAATTTTTTTTCATCTAGGTTATAAGCTAAAGGAACATAACTTACTTTTGAATATATTTTGAAAATATAGTCAGTGTTGTGGTATTTAAACATTTTGAACAAAAATCCCAATTCATTTTCAATTCCAGCTTGAATAACGTTTTTTATTCTTATTGGTCTAAAGATACTTTTAATATCTTGATTATTTTGATTATAGGCAAAAAATAATCCTGAAATGATGTAAGGATTAAATGTTTTTTGTGGTAAAAATTCATACATAATGCCCGATGATAATTGATTTGTAAAGCTATTACTTTCATTATAATTAGTGTAATAATTTGTTGATATTGAAAAGTAATGGTTAATGTTTTCATTTATTTTATAAAATATTGAATTTCTTATTTTAAATGGGATCATAATATCAAATCCAAAGTAAAAATTATTACTCATAATATTAAATTCATTTTTCGATTCTGATATTTTTGTATGTTCTTCAGGTGCAATAATTATTCCAAATCCTCCAACGCTTAAGAAATTTTCTTTGGTTGAAAAATTTTTAATGTTTAAATCATTTCTTATGAAAAAATTTTTAGAGTAAAATTGATAATTTATTCCAATTCCCGTTTCTGCTTCTTGTATTTTTGAGTATGTTTTAAGGCTTTTAATTTGATTTTGAATTTGGGTGTAAAGTTTTATATCAAATCTAATATTTTCATTTTTTAAGGTAATCCCAATACTGTTTTTGATAAAATAATCTGCGAAATAAGACAAATCTATATAATTTTCTAAATTGAAAAAATTCATGTAAGAGTAATTTAGGGCAAAGCTTAAAAATCCTCTGTAATTGTAGCCATCGTAGTTTTTTATACTTGGAATTGGACGATGTTGATTTAAAATGATGTGAATTATGCTTTGCATTAAGTGCCCTCCCCAGTCTCCAAATAATAAGTTTTTAATTCCAATTCCTAAGTCTATTTCTCCAAAATTTTTACCATTAATTAACAATAAGATTGGAAAGTAATACATGAAACCTATTTCAATTAAGTCTGTTCTACTAATTAAAGATTTTGGAGAATTTTTATAGCCCCTAAAAGTTAACATGTGTGCTTCTAAATTTATTATAAAATTGTATTTTGAAGCATAGGTGAAAATTAGAGAACCACTTCTTAAATCATCAAAAAAATCGCTTAATGAAAATCCAAATCCATCATTTAATATTTCAAAATAATATTTGTCAATACCTTCATTTTTGAATTGGATTGCATGATTATAAGAATAAGCTTTTAAAGCAGAAATTATTAATATTATTAAAAATATTTTTTTAAAGCGCATTTCAAAATTATAACATTTTAGCTTATTTATTAAATAATTCAGATTAAATAGTTTATTTTTTATTTAATAAACTTAGTTTTTATAGTTAGCTATTGTATTGTATAATTCAATGGAGTTCAATAAGACTTTAGGAGTAGTTTTGATGAAAAAGGTAGCTATTATTGATGGACTTAGAATGCCTAATACTAGGTTTGGAGGTTCTTTTAGGGGTTTTGATATTATTGATGAATCTTCAAAAGTTGTTAAAGCTTTACTTGAAAGAAATAATTTATGGGAAGTGGATGAGGTCATTGTTGGGAATGTAATATCTTCAGGACTTGGCCAAAATATTGCAAGGCAAATTGCTTTAAAGTCTAGTTTGGGCGATACTGTGCCTGCATTTAGCGTTAATAAAGTTTGTGGCTCTGGTCTTAAGGCTTTGGAGCTTGCATTTAATTCTATTGTTCTTGGAAACAATGATATTGTTTTAGCTGGAGGGGTAGAAGATCTAACTAATTCTCCTTATTTATTGCCCAGAAAGGTTAGATTTGACGGTCTTAAATTTGGTAATTTTGAAATTGAAGATTCAATTCAAAAAGATGCCTTAATAGATTCTCTAAATTTTATTTCCATGGGACTTACGGCGGAAAATCTTTCAGAAAAATATAAAATAACAAGAGAGATGCAAGATGAATTTGCATATAATTCTCATGTAAAGGCATTAAAGGCAAGAGAACTTGGATATTTTGAAGATGAAATTCATCCTTTGACTATTTTTGATAAGAAAACTAATTCTAGTAGGGTTGTTTTAAGTGATGAGGAAATAAGAGATAATTTAACTCTAAATAAGCTAGCATCTCTTAATCCTGTTTTTAAAGAATCAGGCACAGTAACTGCCGGAAATTCTTCTAGTTTAAATGATGGGGCTTGTTTTTTAATTTTAGCAAGTGAGGAAAGAGTAAAAAGCTTAGGGATAATGCCATTAGCTTATATTGGGGGGTTTGAAAGCGTAGGGCTTGATCCGCTTTATATGGGTTTTGGAGCTTATATAGCCATTGAAGGCATTATTAGTAAATTAAGTTTAAACCCTAGTGAAATAGACTTGATTGAGGTGAATGAAGCATTTGCAGCTCAATCATTAAGCATTGAAAAGGCCTTGTTTAAAAAATACAATATAGCTAGCGATATTATTAATGTAAATGGTGGTGCTATTGCTTTGGGGCATCCATTTGCGGTTAGTGGTTCAAGAATTTTATTAACACTTGCTCGTTCTATGAAAATGAAGAATAAAACAAAAGGAATAGCATCTGTTTGTGTTGGCGGTGGACAAGGAATTTCTAGTTTTTTGTATAGATGAAAATGTTTTATCAACTAGATTTAAATGTAAAATTTTGCTAAATTAGTGGGTAAGTGATTCTTTAATAAGAGGTTATGTTATGAAGAGTTTTTTATTTTTGGTAATATTGGGAATTATAGGGATTAACTCTTTTGCTCAAAATACTCCTGTTGCTATTATTAATCTATATAAAAATGAAATTATTACTAAAACTGGTTTTGATTCTAAGGTTGATATATTTAAAAAGACTCAAGGCCGAGACTTAACTGCTGCTGAGAAAAAGCAAGTTTTGCAAGTTTTAATAGCAGATGTTCTTTTTAGCCAAGAGGCTTCAAAACAGGGAATTAAAATTTCAGATGATGAGGTTATGCAAACAATTAGAACTCAATTTGGACTTGTAAATCTTACTGATGAGCAAATTAAGCAAATGATAGAAAAACAAGGGACAAATTGGGGTGAGCTTTTAGCTTCAATGAAAAGATCTTTATCTTCCCAAAAACTTGTTTTAAAGCAAGCTCAGCCCAGATTTTCTGAAGTTAAAACTCCTAGCGAGAAAGAAATTGTTGAGTATTATGAGGCTAATAAAACTAAATTTGTAAATCCTGATATTTCAAGAGTTAGTCATGTATTTTTTTCTACTAAGGATAAAAAAAGATCAGAGGTTTTAGATCAAGCTAAAAATATTTTAAGCCAAATAAGATCAAAAAAAATTACTTTTGAAGAGGCTGTAAGAAAATATTCAAATGATGAGTCTTCTAAAGCTAAAAATGGCGATCTTGGTTTTTTGTCAAGGGGTGATCAAAATGCTCAAAATCTTCTTGGAGCTGATTTTATAAAAGAGGTTTTTAATTTCAATAAGGGTGATATATCTTCGCCTATTGCTTCAAAGGAGGGATTTCATATTATCAAGGTTACAGAAAAATATGCTCAGAGATTTTTAGGCTTGAATGACAAAGTATCGCCTACTACAGATTTGATTGTCAAAGATGCAATAAGAAATAACATGGTTAATATTCAGCAACAGCAAATTGTTGTTGAAGTGCAGCAAGATGTGTATAGTAAGCTTAACAAGTCTGCAAATATACAAATCTTGGATTCTAGTCTAAAATAAAATATATTTTTATTTGTATAATTGTGTTATGGATTTAATGCATGAAGTTAGAGTTTTAGCTTTTCAAAAGATTTATAGTATTGATATTAATCAAAGCGCAATGGACGATATTTTTGATATTTTTACTATTGAAGATAAAGGATTAGATATAGAAAATGAATCTATTAAGTCGTTTTATTCTTCTTTGGTAAATGGCACTTTTAATAATTTAGAGTATATTGATAACTTGATTAGGGATATTTCTTGGAATTGGTCTTTAGATCGAATGGATAAGGTTGATCTTGCAATACTTAGAATGGGCGTCTATTCTTTGAAGTTCCAAAATTTTGAAAATTCAAAGCGTGCTTTAATTGATGAGGCAATTTTGATTGCCAAGAAATATGGCAGTAAAAACTCTGACAAATTTATAAATGGTATACTTGATGCTTTATTGAAAAATATGGAGAATTGTATTGAAAAAAAATAAAACTTTAGTGTTCATTTTATTATTTTTATTATCGGTTTTTTTAGGTGGTTTTTATTTCTATTTCAATCCCAATATTTTATATTTTTTGAGAGGCGAGAAAGATTTTAGCAAACTTATTATAGAAATTGATTTTTATATCGATAAAAAAAAATTTGATGATGCTAAAAAAGCAATACGATTTTCATCATATTATGCTAATACTGAATTTAAATGGCTATCTCTTATTAAAAGAGCCAAGGTTTGGGCTTTAAATACGGGTGACTATCATCTGATGGGGGATTTAGTAAATCTTAGCGTTAAAGTTTTGCCGGGTAATTTAAAACTAAGAGCTTTAGAAGTTTATTCTAAGCTTAAAATTGGGCTTTTAAAAGACGCTTATAGGATTGCAAATCAATATCTTTTAAATAGTGAAGAGTATCGAGGTCTTTATGATGAAGTTTTTATTAAAAATTTAAGTGCGGATAATAAGGTTTTAGATTTTAACAAATTTATTGATAAAATATATAGGGAAAAGGATGCCCGTGTTTTTGAAGAGATAGGTTTAAATCTTAAAAATAATGCATTTTTAGTAAATGCAATGCTTTTATATATAGAGAAAAAAAACATGGATGCTGCTAAGCGTATACTTTTTAAAATTAAAGAAGACAAAAACTTTTTCAAAGAGCTTGCATATATTTCATACAATCTTAATGATTTAGATTTTACAATTTCCAATCTTAAGTTCTTTAAAAATGAAGATGATCCCACTTTGCTTTTTTTGCTTGCTGATGCTTATTTTAAAAAAGGAGATATTAATAATGCTAAGAATGAATATTTAAAGCTTTATACAAAATTTCCTGATTATAATGTTCTTGTTTATTTAAATCTTGCACTTATAGCTAATAATGAGAATGATTTTAAAAAAGCAATTTCTTATTTAAATAAGGCTAATGAGCTGTTTAAAGATAATAAGATAATAAATTATTATTTAGCAAACATATACTTTAGAACTAAAAATTATCTTAAAGTTAATGCAATTGTAGAGAATTACAAGGAAGATCCTTTATTTTTTAAAATTTATTTTGCGTTAAATTATGCAAATTCTGAGTATGAGGCAAAAAAATCTTATTTGTGGCGACTATTTTACAAAACAGAGTACAATTCTGGGATTGCTCAATTTTTGGCTTGGAATTTGTTGCTTTATTCGGATTTAAAGGATTTGGATTTATTTTTTAAAATTTATAATTTTTCTGAAAATAAACAAGATTGGTATGATTTTTATAAATTTTATTATTATTTTCTTAAAAGAAATTTTACTAGTTCAAAAAGGGTAATTTTTGACAATAAATCCCCAAAATATATGTTTGGAGTTTATTATAATCTTGGAGTTTTGAGCTTTTCTGAGAAAGATTATAAAGAAGCAGAAAGATATTTTAATGAAGGAGTATCTTTATTGCCTAGTAGTTTTTATGATAAAGATGCTAGCACCCATTATGAGCGTGAGCTTATATCAAAAATCTACTTAAAACAAGGAATTAATTATCTTTATTTGGGGAAAATGGAAAAAGGCAAAGAGTCTATTTTAACTTCTTATTCTTTCTGCAAAACTGATCAAGCAAGGCTTTATAAAAATATGATAGATACACTTAGAGAAAGGAAGTTGAATTTTGACTAGATTAAGATTGAAATCTAAAGAAGAGATTAAAAAAATAAAAGCTTCAGCACGCTTGTTGGCGCTTACTTTGTTAGAAGTCGAAAGAAATATTGTTCCTGGTATTAGCACTAAGGAACTTGATTTGATAGCCTATGATTTTATTATTAAAAATAGAGCTAAGCCAGCTTTTAAAGGATATCATGGGTTTAAGGGCACTATTTGTGCATCTGTTAATGAAGAGGTTATTCACGGTATTCCTGGGAAAAGAAAACTAGCCTCTGGGGATATTGTTAGCATTGATTGTGGGGTCATTCTTGATGGGTTTTATAGCGATATGGCAAAAACTTTTAAAGTGGGAAGTGTGGACCCTAGTATTGATAAACTTTTAGAAGTTACAAATGCTTCTCTTTACAAAGGTATTGCTGAGATGAAGGTGGGAAATAGAATTTTAAATATATCAAAAGCAATAGAAGAGTATATAAAACCATTTGGTTTTGGAATAGTTAGAGAATATACGGGTCATGGTGTTGGATTTCAACTTCACGAAGAACCAAGTGTTCCAAATTATTATGCTCCTTTTTTTAAAAATATTAGAATTCAGGAAGGTATGGTTTTGGCTATTGAGCCTATGGTAAACTTAAAGGGGCATAAGGTTTCAATAAAAAGTGATGGCTGGACTGTTTTTGCATCTGATCTTAGTTATTCTGCGCATTTTGAACACACTGTTGCTGTTGTTGATGGATTGCCTTTAATTTTAAGTGAAGTTTAAATTTTAAATTAATCAAATATTAAAATATTATTTATAAATTAAGTAATTATGTGGAGGTTATAAAAGTGGAAAAAAAGTTTTTTTCTGGATTCATTCTCAGTTTTTTGGCTTTAGGTATTGGTTTTTTTATTGGAATGCATTACTTAGATTCTAATAGAAGTAATATTGTTTTTGCAGAAGAAAAAGACAATACAGTACAAGCTTTACAAGATTCTTTTAGGGAAGTTTCCAAGAA
Source organism: Borreliella garinii (assembly GCF_001922545.1). Taxonomy (NCBI): domain Bacteria; kingdom Pseudomonadati; phylum Spirochaetota; class Spirochaetia; order Spirochaetales; family Borreliaceae; genus Borreliella; species Borreliella garinii. Next base: position 802,810 of record NZ_CP018744.1, read on the forward strand.
AATTTTACCATCGTCCGTAGAAGTTCATGCAACTGGAGTAATTAAACAGAGTTTTCCTATTCCATTTTTCTTTTTTGATATGCCAGAATTTGATTCTGAGAGAAAAAGCAATTGGGCAGGGTCTGGAGTAATAATTGGTAGAGATTCTCAAAAAAAATCATTATTTTATGTGGTTACAAATAGTCATGTAGTAGACAAGGCAACTGAACTTGAAGTTGTCTCTTATGATAAAAAAAAGCACAAGGCTAAGTTAATTGGTAAGGATGAAAAAAAAGATATTGCTCTTATTAGCTTTGAAAGTGATGATGCAACTATTAAAGTAGCTGATCTTGGAGATAGTGATAAGCTTGAAATAGGTGATTGGGTTATGGCAGTAGGTAGTCCTTTTCAATTTAGTTTTACAGTTACAGCAGGTATTGTAAGTGGATTGCAACGCTCTGCAAATCCTAATTTGCAATCAAGGAATTTATTTATTCAAACTGATGCTGCAATCAACAGAGGTAATTCAGGTGGTCCTCTTGTAAATATAAAGGGTGAAGTTATTGGGATTAATGCTTGGATAGCTTCAAATTCTGGTGGAAATATTGGGTTAGGTTTTGCAATTCCTGTTAATAATATTAAAAGTACTGTAGATTTTTTTCTTAAAGGTAAAAAAATTGAATCAGCATGGCTTGGAATTTCTTTTTATCCTTTAAAGACAAGAGATTCTGAAGTACTAAAAAGCTTAGGGGTTGAAGGTAAGGATGTTTCAGCTGCAATTATTGCCTCTCTTTATCCAGGTTCACCTGCCGTTAAGTCAGGGCTTAGAGCAGGTGACATTATTGTGAAGGTTAATGGGGTTTCTATGAGTGTTTTTCAAGATGTTACATCATATATTAGCGATTTTTATGCTGGTGAGAAAGTAAATGTAGAAATTTTAAGAGGTAATGTCAAAAAAAATATTGAGATTATTCTTGCTGTTAGACCTAAGGATAAAGAACTTTCTTCTTCCAAAATGCTTCCAGGTTTTATTGTGTATCCATTAGTTGAGGATATTAAAGCTCAGCTTAATTTAAGGAATTGGATTAAAGGCGTTGTTGTTGATTATATTGATAAAAATTTAGCATCAAGTATTAAGATGAAATCAGGAGATGTGATTCTTTCTGTAAATTCACAAAGTGTTTCTAATTTAAGAGAATTTTATGATGCTCTTAAGATTGGAAAAAATACTTATAAAATTTTAAGAGGAAACGATTCTTTTAAAATTTCGTTTTAGTAAATTTTAGTTTTGGGTTAAGAGTTAGTCTTAGCCCTTTTTTTTGTTTTATGTATAATTTGTTAAGCTTTGTTTTAGGTTGTATTTTTTTATTTTGTGTAAAAATTTATGTGTTAATTTACAACTAAAATATTTTGATTGAATATAATTTATTATTATTATTGGGAAGGAATAAGTTTAAATTATGAAAAAATACATTTCTTATGAAGAGATAAGAATTAATGGGTTTAAGCTCGCTTATAAAATTTATAAAGATGGATTTATTCCAGACATTATGTATGTTTCTTTGAGAGGGGGGGCTTATCTTGGAAATATTATTAGCGAATTTTTTAAATTTGTAAAAGCAGATAAACCCCTTTTATATGCAGCTGTTGTTGCCAGATCTTATGATATTTTTAATGAGCAGCAAAAAAAGATAATGATAGATGGTTGGACCTATGATCCAAAATATTTAAGGGCAGGCGATAAAGTTTTGTTTGTTGATGATATTTTTGATACGGGTCGTACTATTGTTTATTTGAGAGGTGAGGTTTTAAAAAAGGGTATAGAAAATAAAAATGTTAAAATAGCAGTTTACGATTATAAGGATCATGGATTTGTAGATTATATTCCTGATTATTATGTTAATAAGTATACTAACCAAGAAGAATTAAATACTTGGATTCATTATGGAAATCATGAGCTTACAGGATTAAATGAAAGTGAATATAAGAATAGTTTTGGATATATAGATGACGAACTTAATGAGGTTTTAAAATTTTTGGCAAAAAACAAATCTTAATTATTGTCTTCTATATGTTCTATTAAAGTGTATCCCTTTGTTTTTAGCATTTTAATTATTATTCCTAGATTATCTTTTAATATTGGGCCGATTAGTAGATGAGTTTTTTCGGTTTTAACTGGATACTTAGTAGTATTTTTAATTGCTTCAAAGTTATCATTTTTATAGCTAGGATAAACTTTAACATAATGATTTGTTTTAAAATTTCTATTATTTACGGTTTTTTGATTTATGTTATTGCTTGAATTCCTATCAGGATAATTAATTTTTTTTGATCTTTGTATGTATATATTAGAATTTATGTTTTTTGCATCGTTTGTATCTTTTTTTAAAACCGATTTTTTTCTGGCCTTTTTGAAGCTTGGGTTTAAATCGTAAGTTTTAGATTTTTTTTTGATTTTTATTTCTACGTTTGAAAATAATTCTAATTTATTGTTTGATTTTTCATCTTTTACTGGAAATGATCTTGTTAAAAAAAGAAAGAGTAACATTAATCTGTAGAGTTTTATTAATTTCATTTTCTTGTTGCCTTTTATTTTATTAAAAATAAAGATTTTTAGGAGTTCTTGGGAATGGTATTGAATCTCTTATATTGGATATTCCTGTTGTGTATTGCACCAATCTTTCAAGTCCAAGTCCAAAACCAGAATGGGGAGTAGAACCAAATCTTCTTAGATCAAGATACCAGTTTAGATGCTCAATGTTTAGATTTAATTCTTTTATTCTATTTTCTAATTTTTGCAAGTCATCTTCTCTTTCGCTTCCCCCTATAATCTCTCCAATTCTTGGAACAAGTATGTCCATTCCTTTTACGGTTTTATTGTCTTTGTTTATTTTCATGTAAAATGCTTTGAAATTTTTTGGATAATCAATGACCACTATTGGTTTTTTAAAAATTTCCTCTGTTAAGTATCTTTCGTGATCTGTTTGCAAATCTATTCCCCAGCAAGGTTTTGTGTCAAAATTTTTTTTTGAGTTTTCAAGAATTGCAATTGCTTTAGTATAGGTAATAACTTCAAAATTTGAATTTATTACGTTTTCTAGTTTTTTAATTAAACCTTTTTCAATGTAATTTTCTAAAAAATCCATATCTTGTGAGCATTCATTTAAAATTGAACTTAAAAGGTATTTTAAGAGATCTTCTGCTAGACTAATATTGTCGTTAAGCTTGCAAAAAGCCATTTCCGGTTCTATCATCCAAAATTCTGAAGCGTGGCGCGTGGTGTTAGAATTTTCTGCTCGAAATGTTGGTCCGAATGTATATATTTTAGATAAAGCCATTGCATACGCTTCTCCGTGCAATTGACCGGTGACAGAGAGAAAAGCTTCTTTTCCAAAAAAATCGTCTTTGAAATCAATATTGCTAAGCGAATTGTTTGGCTTATTAAATTTTAGTGTGGAAACTCTAAACATTTCCCCAGCACCTTCCCCATCATTTGATGTAATTATTGGTGTATTAATATAAAAAAAACCATTTTTTTGGAAATATTCATGAATCTTGTATGAAATTTTATTTCTTACCCTAGCAATGGCTCCAAATGTATTGGTTCTTATTCTTAAATGAGGTATTTCTCTTAAGAATTCAAAAGTATGTCTCTTTTTTTGCAATGGGTAAGTTTGTGAATCTGTTTCTCCGATTATGTTAAAACTATATGTTTTTATTTCATAATTTTGTCCTTTTGCAGGACTTTCCACTAATAGGCCCGTTAACGATATACTTGCCCCTGTTGTTAGTTTTTTCAGATCTTTTTCAGTAAATTGATTTTCTTCTTCGTTTATTACAGCTTGAATTCCTTTAAGCGTTGAGCCATCATTAATTTCTATAAATCCAATCTTACCATTACTTCTCTTAGTTCTAATCCAGCCGTTTATTGTAACATTGCTGTTTAAAATTGGATTTTCTAAAATATCTTTAATGCTTGAAAACATTTTATTTATCACCTTAAATACTTATTAATATTGCTAAATCAATTTTATTATAGCTTAAAACCTTTTTTTAAAAAACATTCAACAATTTTTATTATTTTAATTCTTGATATTAACTTTGTTAATATTTATACTTTACTTTTTAGGGGTGATTATTATTTTGTAATGAAAAATTTCAAAGAAGTAATAATTGTTTTTGATTCAGGAATAGGGGGACTTTCTTATTTTAAATATATTAAAAATAAAATAGACGGATACCAATATGTTTATGTTGCCGACAATAAAAATTTTCCTTATGGAGAGAAGAGTTCAGAATATCTTTTAGAAGCAATTTTGTATTTAATTGAGAAACTTAACAAAATTTATAATATTAGTGCATTAATTTTGGCTTGCAATACAATTTCTGTTAGTGTATACAATAAATTAAATTTTGTTTTTCCAGTAGTCTATACTTTGCCAGAGGTAAGTTTAATTTCAGATCTTGCTTTAAAAAGAGTTCTTTTGATTGCAACAAATACTACCCTTGAAAGCAAATTTGTTAAAGATCAAGTGAATATGCATAATGATTTAATTGTAAAGGCTGCTGGAGAGCTTGTTAATTTTGTTGAATATGGGGAAAAATATAGAAAAGATGCTCTTAGATGTTTGGAAGCTTTGAAATTTGAAGTTGTAAACACCGATAGAGAAATTGTTTTTCTTGGATGCACTCATTATTTGCATCTTAAGTCAATGATAGAAGATTTCTTAAAAATTCCTGTTTATGAGAATCGTGAATTAGTGGTACAAAGTCTTATTAGATCAATTAATTTTCCTCAATGTAAAGACAGCTATTATAAAAATGATGTTGACCTTGTAGATGAGTTTTATTTGACTAAAAATGAAAATTTGACTTTTTATCAAAATTTTTGCAAGAAATATAATCTCTACTTTAAAGGAACGATAGTTTGAATTATCTTGAATTTGAGGTTATTTGGGGAGTTAATAATATATATTCTATTTTAGAACTTAAGAGTAAATTAATTTATGAAGGAATTTTTAAGGGCAAGGTATTAGAAACAGGCTGTAAGGAGTATAGTCCTTTAGTGCCAGGAGATATAGTTTTGGGGTATGTTTATGGTTCTCGTAAAGTATATATTGATAAGCGAGTAAGTAGGAAAAATATTCTTTGGCGTTATAATAGAAAAGTAGATCTTAGGCAAACAATTGTTTCTAATGTTGATAATGTTTTGATTGTAAATTCTGCTAACTTTCCTGAGATGAAAAATTTTTTTATCGACAGAGTCCTTGTTGTTGCAGAAGAGCAAAATATTGTTCCTGTTATTGTGATTAATAAAATTGATAAAGGAATAAGCCAGAAGGTTGAAGAATTTTCTGAAATTTATAAAAATCTAGGATACAAGGTTTTAAAAACTTCTGTTAAAACTTTTGAGGGCATTAAAGAAGTAAAAGAGGTTTTAAGAAATTCAAGAACTTCCTTTATTGGCCAATCTGGTGTTGGTAAATCTTCTTTAATAAATTTGATTGATTCAAGAGCCTCTCAATCAGTAAATGAAATTTCACAGAAGTATTCTAGGGGAAAACATACTACTGTTTATTCAATATCATTTCATTCTGAGAACTGGATAATAGTTGATACGCCCGGAATAAAGGAGTTTGGAGTTGAAACATTGCCTTTTGAAAATCTTAAGTATTATTTTAAAGAATTTGAAAATTTTGCTAGTTTTTGTAAATATAAATCTTGCTTACATGTTAGCGAGCCTCATTGTTCTGTTACGAGTTCTTTAGGCAATGGTATTTCTAAACCTAGATACGAAAGCTATTTAAAGATTTTGTCAGAGCTTAAAAATTATAAAAATTATGCAAAATAAATATTTAAAAAATATTGACTTTTATGAAATTTTATCTTTAGTATCTAAGTATGTTTCCAATCCAGACACCGTTAATTTACTAAATAATCAAAAAATATTAAAAACAAGAGAAAGTTTGGAGAAAATGTTTTCCTTTGTAAATATCATTAGAATGCTTTTTGAGAGCTGTAAAGGATATCCGAATTCTTTTATAAATAGCTTAGAATATTCCATTTCATTATTATCAAAAGAAAATTCAAGGGCTTCTATTGAAAATTTGAGAGATATTATAGGGTTTTTAGATGAGGTTTTGAGAATAAATGTATTTTTACATAAAAATAGCGATATCAAAAATCTTAATGTTCAGATTTTATCCGATTTATTATTTTTAAGTCCAGAGCTAAAAAATTTGCTTATTGAATTGAAAGAATATATAGATGTTGATGCCCTTGAATTGAAAAGTGGTGTTGTAAAAGAGTATGATTCGATTGAATTTGAAATTAAAAATTTAAATAGACAAGTTGAAAAGCAGATAAAAAGAATAATTAGCTTAAATTTAGAATATTTGACTTCTAATATTGTTTATTATAAATCGAATAAATATACTCTTGCTATTAAATCTAATTTTAAAGGTAAAATTAAGGGAAATATTATTTCTGTTTCATCGTCAGGTGAAACATTTTATATTGAACCAAATGATATTGTAAATTATAACAATAGGTTAAATTATCTAGATTTAGAAAAAAAAAGAATAATTTTAAAAATTTTACAGAATCTGTCTAATAAAGTTCATAAGAACGTTGTTCTTTTAGATAATCTTTATAATAATTTTTTGTATTATGATTCTTTAAAAGCACGAGCGCTTTATGGAATCAAAACTAAGGGAATATTTCCTGAAATTTCAAATGTATTAAATATTTTTGATGCTCATCATCCTTTGCTAAAGGATTCAAAGGCAATAACTTTTACTCCTGCTGAAAATCGTATTGTAATCATTACTGGTCCTAATGCTGGTGGAAAAACGGTAACTTTAAAGACAATTGGACTGCTTAGTGCAATGTTTCAATTTGGGATTCCTATTCTTGTTAGCGAAGCTAGTACTTTTAAAATTTTTGATAACATTTTTATTGACATTGGAGATGATCAGTCAATTTCTAATTCTCTTTCAACTTTTTCAAGCCATATGAGCAATATTTCTTATATCCTAAAACATACTACAAAAAATAGTCTTGTAATATTTGATGAATTTTGTTCAGGTACAGACATTGATCAAGGGCAGGCGCTTGCCATTTCAATTCTTGAATATTTAATTAATATTAATTCTTATGTTTTAATATCAACTCATTATAATGCTCTTAAATATTTTGCATATACTCATGAAGGCGTTATTAATGCTTCTATGCGGATGGATTTAGAAACGATGCAGCCTAATTATAATTTAATTTTTTCCATTCCCGGTGAAAGTTATGCGTTTAATGTTGCCAGTAGGTTTTTGATTGACAGTAGTATAGTAATTCGTGCTAATGAAATTTATTCATCTCAAAAAACAGAAGTTAATAAAATTTTAGAAAGATTAGTAGAGAAAGAGAAAGATTTGCTGTCAATTAAAGAAAGCATGAATAAGAAATTAATCCAAATAGAATTACAAGAAAAAGAAGTAGAAAATATTTATCAAGATCTTTTATTAAAGGAAAAAAATATTGAAACAGAGCTTTTAAATGAGCAGAATGAATTTTTAAAAAATTCAAGAAAAGTTTTGGAAAATTTAGTTAGAGAAATAAAAGAGGGTAATGTTAATGTTGCAAAAAATAAAGCTTTTATATCAGATTTAGAAAAAAATATAGACCTCAAGTTAAATAAAGTAAATTCTCTTAATAGTAAGAGAAATATAGCGGCAAATTTTAAAATAGGAGACAGGGTTAGAATAGTTAATTCTAATGCAAAAGGGAAAATAGTTGGAATTTCTAAAAAGAAGATTATCGTTAATGTAGGTGCTTTTAATGTTAGTGTTTCTAGCTCGGAGATATCTTTAGAAAATTTTACAGAACATAAAAAAGAGGGTGGTAAAAATTTCAGCTTTTCAATTGATTATAATAAGGAAAACTTGTTAAGCTTTACTATTGATATTAGAGGCATGAGGTCTGCTGATGCTCTAGACTTTTTGAATAAGAAAATAGATAATATTATATTAAATGGCATTAATAAATTTGAGATTATTCATGGAAAAGGGGAGGGTCATCTTATGAGAGAAGTTCACAACTTATTAAAAGAGTTAAAATTTATTAAAAAATATTATTTTGCTCATCCTAGTGATGGAGGAGCTGGAAAAACTATAGTTGAGATTTAATTTAAGTGAATATAGCAAAATTTAATGAATTTGAAAATATATTATTTCACATTTGTCTTGATGTTGATTTTGTGCTTGAAGATGAATTTGGAAATTCTTATGATATTCATCCCAATAGACCTTTTAGAGGGAAGGCTGCAAACGGTCTTTTAGATGGCCTTTTTAGTGTTACAACAACTTTTACATCAGGTTATGGATCCAAGTTTGGAAGAGGTTATTTGATTATTATTGAGATATTGACTTTAAATTTTGTTGATGATGAATTTTGGAATAAGATAAATAGAAGAGGTATTGAAATCTTTAGAGAAGGCCTTAAAAATAAACTTCCAAGCAAAAATCTCGATATAGTGCTTGATGGTAATGTTTATAAAATTATTGGGCAATTTTTTTAATGGTTTTATTATTTCTAATAATTGAGAATGAATATATTCTTTGAAGAAGTATTATTGTGCTAATTTGATATGTCTTATTAATAATATAAATTTTTTAATGCTAAGAATTATTGTATACTTTTTTAAAGTTTTGTTTGCTAACAAGTGCTAAGTTATTATTTTATTTTGTATAACAAGGAGTTTTAATGCAATTTGAAGTAAAGGATCTGATAAATAAAATTAAAAAAGATGGGCTTGAAGAAGCTGAGAGAATATCTAATGATATTATTTCTAAGGCTAAAAAAGAGGCAGAAGAAATAGTTGCTAGAGCAGAAGAAGCTGCCGGAGCATTAAAGGCAAAATCAGAAAAAGAAATTAATGATTATAAACGCCACGCCCTTGAAGCTTCTCGTCAGGCAATCAGAGATTTAATTATTGGAGTTGAGAAGAATCTTAAATCTCTTTTTGAAAATACTTTAAAAGATAATGTGACGGAAGTTTTTAGTAATGATAATTTCTTATCAGAGCTTATTATTAAAATAACGGATTCTTGGATTAAAGAAGAAAAATTGGTTATTCAGTTAAATGAATCTGATTTTTCTGACTTAGAACAGATATTAAGACTAAAGCTTGGAAATAAGCTTAAGGAAGGGATAGAGATTAAACCTTTCAAAGGTATAAGCAAAGGATTTAAGATTCAAAAAAAGAATACTGGTTTGCAGTATGATTTTTCAGCAGAAACTATTGCTGACATTCTTTTTGATTATCTTAATCCAAGATTTAAGGAAGTTATAAAGGTAGTCTAGGAGACTTTTGTGTTGGATTCATATTATTATGTTTTATCTTCTTTGCCTTATATTGATTTAAAATCTTTAAAATCTTTAAAAAATTATAGTGTTTCAGATTTTTTGAATAATGTTGAAATTTCTTTAAGCAAAAAGGACTTTAATTTTTTAAAAGGCTTGCTAGAATTTAAGGTAGATAAAGGTGAATCAAAAGTTGTTGATCTTTTTCTTGATTTTGAAGATACAATAAGATATACGCTTGCAGTTTTAAGGGCAGAAAAATTGGGCTTGCCTAAGGATTTTTATTTAGAATCTGTTTATTTTTCTAGTTATTATCTAAGTATTTTAAGAAATATTTGTTTGAAAGAAAATTCTTTTGAAATAGAATTAAGTTTTGACCTTCTTAAGTGGCAATTTTTGACTGATCTTGAGATTGGGCATGACTTTGATTTTGAGAAAGTAATAATTTACTTTTTAAAGTTAAGGTTATTTTTAAGGCATAATTTATTTAAAGAAAAATTGGGTATTCAAAATTTTGACAATATTTGTCAAAATTTAATTGATCAAACTAGTGAAAAAGTTTAGAAAAGGAATTTTAATGAAGACAAAAGGAAAAGTCGTTGGAGTGAATGGTAACTTAGTTACTATTGAGGTAGAAGGTTCAGTTTCTATGAATGAAGTTTTATTTATAAAAACTGCTGGTAGAAATTTAAAAGCAGAAATAATTCGTGTTAGGGGCAATGAAGTTGATGCACAAGTTTTTGAATTGACAAAAGGGATATCTGTTGGAGATGTAGTTGAATTTACAGACAAGCTTTTAACAGTTGAATTGGGACCAGGTCTTTTAACTCAAGTGTATGATGGGCTTCAAAATCCTTTGCCTGAACTGGCTATTCAATGTGGATTTTTTTTAGAAAGGGGGGTTTATTTAAGACCCTTGAATAAAGATAAGAAATGGAATTTTAAAAAAACTGCCAAAGTTGGAGACAGTGTTATTGCAGGAGATTTTTTGGGCTTTGTAATTGAAGGAACTGTCCACCATCAAATAATGATTCCATTTTATAAAAGAGATTCTTATAAAATTGTAGAGATTGTAAATGATGGAAACTATTCGATTGATGATCAAATTGCTGTAATTGAAGATGATTCTGGCATGAAGCATAGCATTACAATGTCTTTTCATTGGCCTATTAAAATTCCTATTACTAATTATAAGGAACGACTTATTCCTAGCGAGCCCATGTTGACTCAAACCAGAATTATAGATACATTTTTTCCAGTTGCCAAGGGAGGAACTTTTTGCATTCCAGGTCCTTTTGGAGCTGGAAAAACAGTTCTTCAGCAAGTTACAAGTCGAAATGCTGATGTTGATATAGTGATTATTGCAGCTTGTGGTGAACGAGCAGGAGAGGTGGTAGAAACTCTTAAAGAGTTCCCTGAGTTAATAGATCCAAAAACTGGAAAATCTTTGATGGATAGAACTTGTATTATTTGTAATACATCTTCAATGCCAGTTGCAGCTAGAGAAGCTTCTGTTTATACTGCTATTACTATTGGTGAATATTATAGGCAGATGGGTCTTGATATTCTTCTTTTAGCAGATTCAACTTCAAGATGGGCTCAAGCTATGAGAGAAATGTCTGGTCGCCTTGAAGAAATTCCTGGTGAGGAGGCTTTTCCAGCTTATCTTGAGTCCGTTATTGCTTCCTTTTATGAAAGGGCAGGCATTGTAGTTCTTAATAATGGCGATATTGGATCTGTAACAGTTGGTGGTTCTGTAAGTCCTGCTGGTGGTAATTTTGAAGAGCCAGTTACTCAAGCAACCTTGAAGGTTGTAGGAGCATTTCATGGACTTACAAGAGAAAGATCTGATGCTAGGAAATTTCCAGCTATTAGCCCTCTTGAATCTTGGAGCAAATATAAAGGTGTTATTGATTCTAACAAGACAGAATATGCAAGATCTTTTTTAGTAAAAGGTAACGAAATTAATCAAATGATGAAAGTTGTTGGGGAAGAGGGTATAAGTAGTGAGGATTTTTTAATTTATTTAAAATCTGAACTGCTTGATTCGTGCTATTTACAACAAAATTCATTTGATTCTGTTGATGCTGCTGTTAGTTCAGAGCGTCAAAATTATATGTTTGATATAGTTTATAACATTCTTAAAACCAACTTTGAGTTTTCTGATAAGCTTCAAGCAAGAGATTTTATGAATGAATTAAGGCAAAATCTTTTAGACATGAATCTTTCTTCTTTTAAAGATTATAAATTTAATAAATTGGAGCAGGCTTTGAGTGAATTAGTAAATTTAAAAAAGGTAATTTAAGGGGTTTGGAGAAATATATATATGAAAAGAGTCTATAGTAAAATAGAGTCTATAGCAGGCAATGTAATAACTGTTACAGCTCAAGGTATTAAGTATGGTGATCTTGCTATTGTGAAAGCAAAAGATACAAGTTCTCTAGCCGAAGTAATTAAGCTTGATCGAGAAAAAGTTTCTCTTCAAGTTTATGGTGGGACAAGAGGTATTTCCACATCAGACGAGATAAAGTTTTTAGGGCATTCAATGCAAGTTTCATTTTCTGACAATTTGTTGGGCAGAATTTTTGATGGTTCTGGAAATCCTAGGGATGGAGGCCCTTCTCTTGATGATAATTTGATTGAAATTGGGGGGCCTTCTGCAAATCCTGCAAAACGTATTGTTCCTAGAAATATGATAAGGACGGGGCTTCCAATGATAGATGTTTTTAATACTCTTGTTGAATCTCAAAAATTACCAATCTTTTCTGTTTCTGGTGAGCCTTATAATGAGCTTCTTCTTAGAATTGCACTTCAAGCAGAGGTTGATTTGATAATTCTCGGTGGAATGGGACTTAAACATGATGATTATTTAACTTTTAAAGATTCTTTAGAAAAAGGAGGTGCTTTAAGTAGAACAATTTTTTTTGTTCATACCGCTAATGATTCTGTTGTTGAATCTTTAACTGTTCCTGATATTTCGCTTTCTGTTGCTGAAAAGTTTGCTCTCAAGGGTAAAAAAGTTTTAGTGCTTCTTACAGACATGACAAATTTTGCTGATGCAATGAAAGAAATATCTATTACTATGGAACAAGTGCCTTCTAACAGAGGTTATCCTGGAGATTTATATTCTCAGCTTGCATATCGTTATGAGAAAGCTATTGATTTTGAAGGTGCAGGATCGATTACAATACTTGCGGTTACAACTATGCCGGGCGACGATGTTACTCATCCTGTTCCTGATAATACTGGATATATTACAGAAGGTCAGTACTATTTAAAGGGCGGCAGAATAGAACCTTTTGGATCGCTTTCAAGACTTAAGCAAATGGTAAATGGTAGGACAAGAGACGATCACAGAACTATAATGGACTCAATGATTAAGCTTTATGCATCTTCAAAAGATTCTGTAGAAAAGAAGGCTATGGGATTTAATATGACCAAGTGGGATGAAAAATTGCTCAAGTATAGCAACATGTTTGAAAGTAAGATGATGGATTTATCTGTTAATATTCCATTGGAAGAGGCTTTAGATTTAGGTTGGGACATTCTTGCTAGTTGTTTTAGTCCAAAAGAAACGGGAATAAAAACGGACCTTATCGAAAAATATTGGCCTAAAAAAGAGACTAGTTAATTATGCCTAAAATTAAATTAACCAAAAATGATCTTAAGAAGCAAAAAGATGAACTTAAGATGTTTAAGAGATATCTGCCTACTTTGCAGCTTAAAAAACAGCAGCTTTATGTGGAAATTGTTAAAATTGAGAATTCTTATAGAACTAAAAATCTTGAGCAACAAAAACTTAAAGATAGTATTTCTAGTTGGATTTCTCTTTTTAGTGAAAAATTTCCTTTTGAGAGTTGGATTCAAGTAAAAACAGTGATCAAAAAGTCTGTAAACATCGCGGGGGTTGCAATTCCTATATTCGACTCTATTGAATATGAAGACATAAGGCATGATTTACTTTTTACTCCTTATTGGGTAGATAAGGGGATTGAAACTCTTAAAATTGTGATTCAAATTAATGTAGAACTTAAAATTTTAAAAAAACAGATTGATTTGCTTTTAAAAGAGTTTCGAGTAACATCTCAGAGAGTTAATTTATTTGAGAAAGTTATGATACCAACAGCTAAGGCTAATATAAAAAAAATTAATATATATCTTGGAGATCAGCAAACAGCGGCTGTTGTAAGAGGTAAAATTGCTAAGTCTAATTTGATTAAAAAAAAATAGGAACAAGCTTATGATTGTAAAAATGAAAAAAGTTTTACTTTTGACTTTATCAAAATATAAAAAAAAATCATTAGAGATTTTAAGAGATTTTGGAGCAGTTCATATTAACTCTTGCAATAAAAATTCAGATTCTTTAAAAAAAAGCATTGATAATCGGCGAATTTTAATGCAAGCTTTTTCGCTACTTAGAGAAGATGGAGGCGTTAAGGCTTTGAAATCTTCTAATGGAAATTTTTTAGATATTGCAAAAAGCATAGTCAATTTAGGTAATGAGATTAAAGAATTTCAAGATATTAAACGATCTTTATTGCATGAAAGGAATTTGATTTCCGCTTGGGGAAATTTTTCTTTAGAGTATATTAACAAATTGAAAGAATCCAACATTTATATTCAATTTTTTAAAATCCAAAAAAGTGAATATAAAAATTTATTAAGAGATCCCAATGTTGATGTGCTTTTAATTAAAAATGTAAAAAACACTTCTTATTTTGTGAGTGTTGGTGAGTTTGAGCAAAAAATTGAAATTGCTGATGAATTTAAGTTTAATTTTGATCTTGATTATATTAATAATAAATTAAAGGTTGTTGATGAGATTTTAGATCAAAAATTGACCCAAATTTCTCTTTTTAATAAATACATTGACATTTTAAGAGATGAGATAAAAAATTACGATCAAATTGTAGAGTTTGAGCAAGTTTTAGCTGATATGCAAACCGATTTTGAAGATTTTTCATATATTACGGGATTTGTTCCAGCTGAAAGTCAAGAATCTCTTAAAAGTTCAGTTTTAAAAGCAGGTTTTGCAGTTCAATTCGCAGATCCTGAAGAAAATGATATTATTCCAACCTATATAAAAAGAAAAGGAATTGCCAATTTAGCTGCACCTATTTTTAATATTTTAGAGACAATTCCTGGATACAAAGAAAGAGATATAAGTTTTATTTTTATGTTATTTTTCTTTGTATTTTTTGGTATGATAATAGGTGATGCAGCTTATGGAGTGATATTTTTTTTGATAGGAATTTTGCTTAGCTTGAGTTTTATCCTTAAAGGGAAGCCTTTAACCTCAGTTCATGGGTTAATATTTTATCTTAGTGTATCATCGATACTTTATGGCTCTATGACTGGTACCTGGTTTGGCAGTCCTTTAATCCTTGAAATGTTTCCTATTTTGAATTCTTTTAAAGTTAGTTATTTGACAGATAAAAATAGTGTACAAAATATTATCTTTATTTGCTTTTCAATAGGAGTTTTGCAAATTTCATTGGCTCATGCTTGGAATTTTTTAAGACAAGTAAAAGAAAAGCCCCATATCCATTCAATTGCACAAATTGGTTGGCTTATAGGTATCGCTGGCCTTTATTACCTTGTTTTGAATTTAATACTCAGTCAATCTCGATTTCCTATGTATAATGCTGTTTATCATGCAATATACATGGGCGTTGCGCTTGTATTTGTTTTTGGTAAGCAAGATGGTTCAAATTTTTTTAAGTGTATATTGAAAAGCTTTGGAGGTATTATAGAACAGTTTTTAACTACTGTGTCGGCGTTTGCAGATATAATATCTTATATTAGACTTTTTGCAGTTGGACTTGCAGGACTTTCAATCTCAGCAAGTTTTAATGCTATGTCAATGCCTTTATTAAAATCTTCTAATATTGGTTTTATAGCAGCTGGGATTATTGTTATACTTTTTGGGCATGTTTTAAATATAATGTTATCTTTGCTTTCAGTAATTGTTCATGGGGTAAGGCTTAATATGCTTGAATTTTCAAACCATTTAGGGCAAGAATGGAACGGATATGCTTATAAGCCTTTTAGAAAAATAAAAAAATAAATAAAAAGGAGTATTTATGGATATAGGTTTAATAGGAGTTAATTCAGCTTTGACAATTTCAGCAATAGGTTCTGCGTTGGGTATGGGAGCAGCAGGTAGTGCCGCTATTGGAGCATGGAAGAGGTGCTATATGCAAGGAAAGCCAGCACCATTTTTATTGATTGTTTTTGTTTCAGCACCATTGACTCAAATAATATATGGATATATTTTAATGAACACTTTATATGAGGTGATGATGCAGACAAATCCATGGTTGTTACTTGGAGCTGGTATTGGTGGTGGTTTTGCGATTGCTGTTTCTGGATTTGCTCAAGGTAAAGCGGCGGCAGGCGCTTGTGATGCTTTTTCTGAGACCGGGAAAGGATTTGCTACATACCTATTAGTTTTAGGATTAATAGAATCCGTTGCTCTTTTTGTAATGGTATTTTTAATGATATTTAAGTTTGTTTAATTTTTATTTATTATTTCTTTTAATGTTAAATTTTCTCGTAATTTATGAGTTAGTTTAATATGTTTGTGAATATGAGAAATTTGGTTTTATTTTTTTTTGCTTTGCCTTTTTCTATTTCTTTGATTTCTTCAAGTAATAAAAATTTTCCGTATTGGATTTTACTTGAAAAAGGTAGACAACTCCTTTATTCAAAATCTGAATTTAGTAAGTCCAATCTTACACATGCTATTAATTATTTGCAGGAAGCTTTGCTTAGAAAAGGTGTTTATCCTGAAGCCAGCTATTATTTGTCAGTAGCTTATGGTATGTCTGGCAATGCTGTTCTTGAAAAATTAAACCTTTACAAGTCTTTTGAAGACAAAGATTATTTAATAGATGAATCTTTTGAAAAAAAAATACTTTTTTCTTTAGCCAAAATGGCTGAACTTGAGAATAATTATGTTGATACGATTGATTATTTAAATGACATATTAAATAAGTTTTCAACTAAAAAAGATTATTATAGTTATCATGATTATTCTCAAGGTGAAAATAGTACATCAAACAATAAGTTTAATATTTCATTTTATCTAACTTCTTATTTAAAACAAGTAAGAGGGGCTTTTGGCATTGATTTTACTTTTAATCTTTACAGATTTAAGAATTACAATGTTATTGATACTCATCAATTATTGTCAAAAGTTTATTTGCGTTTAAGTGCTTATGAACTTTCAATTACTCACGGACTTATAGCTGCAGTAGGGATTTTAACAAGAATGTATGATTATGTTTGTTATTATGAACCTGTTTATCAATTTAGAAATTTAAGGTCTTTTGTTCAAAAAATTAATGAGTATAAGGCAATAAAAAATGCTTTTGAATCTACAGATTTTTGGGAAATAGTTTATAATGTTGCTGTTGCTACTTATGCATATTCTAATGGTAAGTATAGATTTAGATCAATAGATACTTGGAAATTAATAGTGGATCTTGCGCCAAGATTTTCTCCTTATATTGCGAAATCAAGAAGTCAAATTAAAAATTCTGTATTTAAAAAAAAGGGTTAATTTTTAAATCTTGATTTATAGTTCAAGGGGGGAGTGAGTATTAGTATTCGTAAGAAAAATTTTTGCATTATTGCACACATTGATCATGGTAAATCGACATTAGCTGATCGATTTATTCAAAAGGCTAAAATAATATCTGATCGTGATTTTAAAAGTCAAATGCTTGACAGCATGGAGATTGAGCGAGAAAGAGGAATTACAATAAAAAGTCAAGTAGTAACAATCACCTATAAAAGCAATGATGGTGATTTTTATGAGTTAAATTTTGTAGATACCCCAGGCCATGTTGATTTTTCTTATGAAGTCTCAAGAGCAATTTCATCTTGTGAGGGTGCTCTTTTATTAATTGATGCAAGTCAGGGAATACAAGCTCAGACAGTTTCTAATTTTTATATGGCTTTTGAGCATGATTTAGAAATTATTCCTGTTATTAATAAGATAGATCTTCCAAATGCTAATATTGATTTTGTAAAAAAGCAAATAAAAAATGATTTAGGATTAAATGAAGAAATTGCTATTTCGATTTCTGCTAAGAATGGAATAGGAATTGATGATTTGCTTGAAGCTATTTGTAAGTATGTGCCATCTCCTAGAGGAAGCGTTAAGGATCCATTAAGAGCATTAATTTTTGATTCACATTATGATTCTTATAGAGGGGTTGTTGTTCACTTTAGAATTTTTGAAGGACAAATCAAGACAGGCGATAAGATTAGATTAATGCATACTAATAGTGAGCATTTTATTGAAGAGATTGGAGTTTTTAAAATATCTCTTGAAAGAAAGGATAGATTAGAAGCAGGAGATGTTGGATATTTTATTGCAGGAATAAAAAATATATCAGATGTGAAGATCGGAGATACAGTAACTCTTTGTGATTATCCTGCATTATCTCCTCTTGAGGGATTTAAAGAGGTTAAGCCTGTAGTGTTTTCTTCAGTATATCCTGTTGATGCTAATCAATATGATGATCTTTTAAAGGCAATGGATAGATTAAAGCTTAATGATGCGTCGTTAACATTTGAAAAAGATTCATCATCAGCTCTTGGGCATGGTTTTAAGTGCGGATTTCTTGGCCTTTTGCATTTAGAGGTTATTCAAGAACGTATTGAGCGTGAATTTGATTTAAATGTAATATTGACTTCTCCTTCTGTTAGATACAAAATAATTCCTAAAAAGGGAGAATCTTATTTTATTGAAAGTCCTGAGCAATTTCCTGGAAATGAAGCTATTGAAGGTGTTCTTGAGCCTTATATTAGAGCTAATATAATTGTTCCTACAGAATTTTTAGGAAATATTATGAGTGTGTGTTTATTGAAAAGAGGAGTACAGACAAGCTTAATTTATCTTGATACTAAGCGTGTTGAACTTATTTATAAAATGCCTCTTTCTGAAATCCTTTTTGATTTTTATGACAAGATTAAATCTGTTAGTCGAGGATATGCTTCTTTTGATTATGAACTTTTAGATTATGAATATACGGATTTAGTAAGATTAGATATATTAGTTAATGGGGATAGGGTTGACGCACTGTCTCAATTGGTTTTTAAAGATAGTGCAAGAACTAAGGCTATTGGGATTTGTAAAAAGTTGAAAGATGAAATAGCAAGGCAGCAATTTAAAATAGCTATTCAAGGTGCTATTGGCTCTAATGTTATTGCTCGAGAGACAATCTCTCCTGTTAGAAAAGATGTTACTGCCAAGTGTTATGGCGGTGATATTACTCGTAAGCGAAAACTTTTGGAAAAGCAGAAAGAAGGTAAAAAACGAATGAAAATGGTGGGAAATGTTGAGATTCCACAGCGCGCTTTTCTTGCGGTTCTGAAATCTAATGATAATTAAATATGTTTTTAATTTTTAAGGGTATGTGATTGGCAAAGCCCTTAGAAATGCGATAAAATATTTTTATATCATTGCTTATTTAAAATTAAGTGCATTGTAGTTTAAATTTATATGGGAGTAATTTATGCTTAAGTCTAATAAAGTTGTTCTTATTGGAGCTGGTGGGGTGGGTTCAAGCTTTGCTTATGCTTTGACAATAGACAATTCGCTTGTACATGAACTAGTAATTATTGATGTTAATGAAAATAAAGCAAAAGGTGAGGTCATGGACCTTAATCATGGCCAAATGTTTTTAAAAAAGAATATTAATGTATTGTTTGGGACTTACAAAGATTGTGTTAACGCAGATATTGTTGTAATTACAGCAGGACTTAATCAAAAGCCTGGTGAAACAAGACTTGATTTGGTTGATAAAAATTCTAAAATTTTTAAGGATATTATAACTAATGTTGTATCTAGTGGTTTTGATGGTATTTTTGTCATTGCAAGTAATCCTGTAGATATTATGACTTATGTTACAATGAAATATTCTAAATTCCCTATTCACAAGGTTATTGGCACCGGTACTATTCTTGATACTTCAAGGCTTAGATATTTTTTAAGTGATCGTTTGAATGTGAACACTCAAAATATACATTCATATATTATGGGTGAACATGGTGATAGTTCTTTTGCTACTTGGGATGAAACAAAAATAGCAATGAAGCCTTTATCAGAATACCTTGCTGAAGGCAAAATAACTGAGATAGAGCTCGATGAAATTCATAAAAAGGTTGTGAATGCTGCTTATGAGGTTATTAAGCTCAAGGGAGCAACCTATTATGCTATTGGACTTGGTATTAAGAATATTGTAAATGCAATAATTGGAGATCAGAATATTATTCTTCCAATATCTTCTTATATTAATGGTCAGTATGGGGGATTAGTTAAAGACATTTACATCGGAGCGCCTGCCATAGTTTGTAAAGAAGGAGTCAAAGAAGTTTTAAACTTCAAGATAAGCCCTAAAGAGCTTGAGAAGTTTAACAGTTCTGCTAATCAGCTTAAAAGCTATATTGATAAAATAGAATTTTAGTTTAAAGACCCCAAATATTTTAGGGGTCTTTATTTTTCAAGCATATTTTCTCCGTTTTTTCTATGTTCAATTGCCTCGAGTAAAGCTTCTCTTGAAATATTTTTTTCTTCCTTTAAATCGGAGATTGTTCTTGCAATTTTTAGTATTGAATGCGTTGCTCTTGAAGATATGTTTAGTTTGTTTAGGATGTAAATCAAATCATTTTTTAAGATTGCACTCAATTCGCAAAATTTTTCAATGTGATCGGAATTAAGATCAGAATTTTTATTTATATTTGCAAAATTTTCGTATCTTATATTTTGAATGTTTCTTGCTTTTATTATTCTTTGTTTTATTTCGCTTGAACTTTCGCTTGTTTCTCCGAGTAATTTTTCATTATTAATTGCCCTTGTTGGGACCCTAATATCAATTCTATCAAGCATTGCAGCTCCAAGTTTTTTCCAATAATTTGAAATTTCTTGTTGTGAGCAAAAACAATCTATATTTTTTTTGCCAAGATTCCCGCAAGGGCAAAGATTCATTGCAAGCATTAGTTGGAAATTGGCCGGGTATTTGAATAATTTAGAACTTGCTCTTGAGATTGAAATTGATTTATCTTCAATAGGTTCACGTAAAGATTGTAAGATAGATTTTTTAAATTCTAAAGCCTCATCAAGAAATAATATTCCGTTGTGGGCAAGAGATACTTCCCCAGGTAAAGGATTGGGCCCCCCCCCAATTATTCCTTCTTTACTAGCAGTATGGTGAGGATTTCTAAAAGGTCTTTGTTTTATTATCTTTCTGTCTATTAATTTTCCCGATATTGACCATATTCTATTTGTTTCTATAAGTTCTTTGTTTGTAAGTGGAGGAAGAATAGATTGAGCGCACTTAATACTAAGTGTTTTTCCGCTTCCAGGTGGACCAAATAACATGATGTTATGTCCACCAGCAATTGCTATTTCAATTGCTCTTTTTGCTCTTTGTTGTCCTTTTATATTTTTAAAGTCATAGTCTAAAATACAATCTTGTTTAATTGTTTTTTGTGCTTTAATATTTGTTCTTGGGGGAAGAATATTGTCGTTTAATTGTTCTACTATTTTTATAGTTTCTTTTAAATCTTTAACCCCCCAAATATTCAAGCCATCTATTAGACAAGCTTCTTCTAAATTTTCAAAGGGAACTATTGCAAATTTTATTTCCTTCTCTTTGGCAAGAGCAATGGCTGGTAAAACCGCTTTTATTGATCTTATTTTGCCATCTAATTGCAATTCTCCCAATATTAAGACTTCTAAATTTTTATTGTTTGTGTTTTCCTGGATTTTAATGATGCTAATAGCAATCGAAAGATCAAAAGCTGTTCCAAGTTTTTTAATTCCAGCTGGTGCAAGATTTATTAATATTCTATCTTTAGGAAAATGAAAATTTGAATTCTTAATAGCCGACTTTACCCTTTCTCTTGATTCTTTAATTTCGTTTCCAGCAAGCCCCACAATATCGATTCCGGAAGTTCCTTTTTTAAGGTCTATTTCAATTTCAATTAGTTCTCCTTCATATCCAATTGATGAGTGTGAATAGATTTTCATCTAATAACTCTCCTTAAAGGCTTGTAGTTTGCCAAACTATCTTTTAATGATTTGTATGGCAGTAAGAAACAGTCTTTTCTATTTGTATTTGTAAATATGTTAAAAATTTTTAAACTTGTGTCAATTTCTTCTAGATTTTCAAAATCACCGTTTATCACTTTTTGTACTAAGCTTATTATTTCGGATTTTGGTTTATTATTGCACAACTTGTTTAAAGCGTTGGCGCTTGCAAGTAAGATCATGCATCCAGATGCATGATGTTTTAAATTAAATTTTCCGCTATTTGCTTCTATGATTTGGAACAAAATTTGATCTCCACATTTAGATTGATGTTTAAAATTTTGGTTTGTTTCTACTTTATGTATTATGTAATTATTTATTTTGCTAAGCTTTATTAATTTTTTTTTAATTTCTTCAGTGAGCATAATTTTATTTTATTTTCTTTAATTTATTAAATCAATAATAAAAAATAATATGAAGATTTTTAAATAAAAATTTTTTAAAACATAGCTTAAATTGTTTTTAGATTTTTAAAGATTGAAATAATGATTATTAATCCTAAAATTAAAGTTAATCAAAAAGAAAGATTTTTGATCAACTTTGTTATGATTTTTATTTTTCATATTTTTATGAAAGCTCTTTTATTACTTTTTTTAATCCCAATATAAAAGTATCAATTTCTTCTTGTGTATTATAAAAATAAAAGCTAATTCTTAAAAGATGGTCTTTATTTAAATTTTCTGGGAAAAATGCTACATAAGAACAAGTTTTTCCGGCTCTAGTTGCTATTCCAATTGTATCTAAATATGTTTCAATATCATGTGAGTGAATATTTTTTACTGTAAATGATATTATTGAATTTCTTTTAAGATTTGTATTTAGTAAAAATTCGACCTCATCAAGTTCTTGTAATTTTTTTACTCCATATTCTATTAATTGCTGATCATGTTCTAAAATGAAATCCATAGAAATATTATTAATATATTTTATTGCCTCTTTAAGCCCAATAATTCCTGCAATATTTGGAGTTCCTGATTCGAATTTATTGGGAGTATTAAGTGATTTAAATTTAATTTTTTCATTTTCTATGAATATTTCTTCTACAGTATTTCCTCCTAATTTTGGGCTATCAAGTTTTTCAGCCATATTATTTGAAATGTATAAAATTCCTATTCCTGTTGGAGCAAGCATTTTATGTCCAGAAAATACCAAAAAGTCACAGCCAATTTTTTTAACATCTATTTTTATATGCGGCGCCATTTGTGCAGCATCTACAAAAAGACTTATATTATATTTTTTTGCGATTTTCCCAATAGATTCTAAATCATTCATTGTTCCCAAGGTATTATTTATTCCTGAAATGCTTATAAGCTTTGTTTTTTCTGTAATAAGTTTTTCAATTTCTTCGGGGGTAATAATTCCCATTTCATTGAATTTAGCAAACTTAATTGTTAGATTAGCTAATTTTGCAAGCTTTGCCCATGGCAGCAAATTACTATTATGTTCAAGAGTTGTAAGAATAATTTCATCTTTTTTTTTAAAGTATTTTGAGTAAAAAAATGAGCTTGCGATGGTGTTAATTCCATCCGTAGTTCCAGAGGTAAATATTATATTTTTTGAAGATTCTGCATTAATGAAATTTTTTACAAGTTCTCTTGTTTTTTCAATTTTTATGCTAGATTGAATTGCAAATTTGTGGCCGCTTCTATGTACATTTGCGTTGTAATTTTCATAATATTCAATGCTAGAATAAATTACTTTTTTAGGCTTTTGAGAGGTTGCTGCATTGTCAAAATAAATTATATTCTTATTATCAAACTGTTTGTTTAAAATAGGAAAATCTTTCCTTAAAAACTTGACCTTTTCTGCATTGCTTTTTATTTTTTTGAAATCCATAATCCTTAAAAGTTCCTTTGTTCTAATTTTTAGCTTTTAATCATTATAGCATTATTTTTTATTGCATAAACAAAGTTTAAAATGATTATTAATTAATAATCATTTTTTTAAAAATTGAAGTTTATTTTTTTGTATAAATTTTGTTTATTGGCTATGCTTTTTGATTATGATATACTCGTTTATATGAAAGAAATAATTTATAGGTTTGAAAAAGCTGAAGATTATAAATTGGTTCCTGTTAATAATATTTATGGGAATGTAACTAATACAGGGGAGATTTTTTGTGATCTTGTTTTCGAGTCTACAGAGATTTCTGAGGAGATTGCTTACACAAAAACCAAAGAGGGTGTTTTAGAAGAGGCCTCAAAAGAATTGAAGCGCGGAGAAGAGGAAAAAATAGTATTAATCAACTCTTTTATAGGAATTTCTATTACAAAAACTACTGCCAGAAATATTGCTTATTGGCTTTTAAAAAAAGTTGATGAATTAGAAGATAATGAATAATAGTAAAACATCTGAAGATAGAATTAAGATTTATTTATCAAAACTTAAAAAGTATAAAAGTAAAATTTTAAGCAAAAAGAGTATTAAAAATATTATTGAAATATCAGATATTTCTGATAATGATATTGAAAATATGGGATTTCATTTTAAAAGGTCTTATGCGAGAGTCAAAAGATTTGTTGATGTGGGAAAGATAGATGTTGCTTTTAGAGAGCTTGAATCTATCTATTTTTATTCTCTTCATGATAAGTCAATGTTTAGTTTATTTTTTTTTCTTTTTAAAGAGATTGCCGATAAGTTAAATACTAAAGAATCTAAAAAAAAAATGATTCATGTAAGTTTACAAGCAAAAGAATTTGGTATAAGAAATGATTTAGATTTAATTGACTATTATGAATCTAAGAAGTCAAAGAGCAGAATGTTAATATTAGCCTTGAGCTCTATTTTAATATTTTTTATTTCTTTGATTACTTACAGATCTTTTCAGAGTTTCATTGGTGTAAATGTAAACGGTAAGGCGTCTTTAAAAGAACAATTTACTTCTCCTTTAATATCGCAAGGTCTTCCCCCTATTACTATGGCTACGGATTTAGTAGTTGAAGCTGCTAATCTTATTTCAGATTCTAAAGACTCATATTACATAGAAATAGAGGATGCTAAAGTTTTAGTTTTTGAAGATGCTCATTTGTATCAGCTTAAAGCAGGGGTTGTCTCAAAAGAGCATCCTGTTAAAAAGATTTCCTACAGAGTTACAATTTACGATGATCTTGGCAGATCTGTGTTTAATCAGGTTTTTGACAAAGAAAGTGATTTTTCTCCAAAATGGGGTAAAAATGTTTATATTCCAATTGATGTTATATCAAGTATACCAAGAGCTATTGATGTTAATCCTAAAAAAGTAGTATTAGATATTATTGAAGTTGATTTTTTTAAAAATGTTGATGATAAAATTGGTGTAAATCTTGACTCAGATTCTTTTATATTGAAATTTAAATATATTGGAAATTATTTTAAAAAGTCTTTTGGGATTTGCAAGGCAAATACTGTTATAGAAGTTTTCAATTCCTCAAAAGATGTTATTAAAAATTTGGAGATTGAAATTGGTTATATTGATAAGGAAGGTAGAATTATTAGGTCTTTGAAACGTAAATTAATCTCTTATGCCAATTCTTTTTTAAAATCTAAATCTAAACAGAGTTTCACAATTAGTACAATTTTCCCAAATGAGATTTATCCTACAATTGAAAAGGATTTTTCATCTATTAAAATTTATAATGTAATGATTAAATAGAGCTTTAAGCTATCTTAAGATTTCTTTTTCTTTTAGATTTGAAACAATGTTGAGCGGAATCAGTGTAGTTAAAATGTTTATTAACATATATAAGCCAAGAAGTGTTAAGCTAAAGCCCAGGCTTAAGTTTATTTGAAATTCAGATACGTAATATTCTGAGTTTAATATTTCAGAATTTTCTTCTCCAAATGTTTTTAAAAAAAAGTTTAAAACATTATCAACAAAGTTTATTAAATAAGACATTTTAAGTGTTAAATAGTTCCCAATTATTATTCCAATCCCACAAAAGGTTGTGCTTAATGTGAGTGATATCAAAAGAAATATTATTTTTATGTTGAAATTATTCATTCCAATTGATTTTAGTATTGCAATTTTCTTTTTATTTTCAAAAATAAGCATTGAAAGAGACGAAGATATATTAATGCTTGCAAATATTATAATCAAAGCCATAATGAATATTAAAAGTTTTTTACTTATGTCAAGATTATTGTATTTATTTAAGTAAAGTTCATAAAATGTTTTTATTTGGAATTCTTGAAATTCAGTTTCTAAATTCTGTTTCAAGATTTCATTGTTTTTTATTGAATTGAAATTTGTTTTAATTCCAATTATGCTTTTTGAAAACTTTTTTGACATTAAATTTTCGTTTTCAAAAGAAATTAAAACTAAGTTATTGTCAATATCTTTTAGTCCGGTTTCAATTATTCCTGAGATATTAAACTTTTTTATTCTGGGTATTATTTTATTGTTTTTTGTATTTGGAATCAAAATATCAATTTTTTCATTGAGATTTAAATTAAGTTTATTTTTTATTTGATTTGAAATGAGTATAGAATCCTTTTTTAAATTTTTAGTACCTTGTATTAATTTTATTGATTTGTTTTTCAATATGAATTCATTTTCTATTGCTCTTATTAATACGCCTTGTTTTTTATTATTTCCAATAATTCCGTAAGTTCTTTTCTCAAAAAAGTAATTTAAATCTTTATAATTATATTTTTTTTTAAATGAGCTTAATCTGTCTTTTAAGTAATTGTTTTTATTTGTGTTGTTGTATTCTATTTGGATAGAAAAACCTTCACTTTCAATATATTTATTAATAGTAGAAGTCATAATATTGCTAGACATATAGTAGACAATAATTAGTGGGATCATTACTAAACTTAATGATATTCCAGAACCTATTAAAGCTATTTTATTTGTTGAATTTTTAAAAATTATATACGCAATTTTTGTAATTTCTATTAGCTTTAGAAGCATCATAGTTTTTTTAATGTCCTATCTTTGAATTCATATTTTGAATCTGCTTTGTTAGCAAATTGAGGGTTATGACTAACTAGTATTAAGGTTTTTTTAAAATTTTTTGCTGTATTGATAAGTAGATTTTCTACAGTTTTAGCTGTACTTAAGTCTAAATTTCCCGTAGGTTCATCACATAAGATTATATCAGGTTCATTGATTAACGCTCTAGCAATAGCAACTCTTTGTGATTCGCCTCCGGAGAGCTCTGAAGGGTAATGTTTTGCTCTGTTTTCTATTTTTAGTATTTTCATTAGATCTAGAGCTTTTTTATTTATTTTTTCCTTTGTTTCCTGGCCTAAGATGATTTTGGGTAAAATTATATTTTCAATTACATTGAACTCATTTATTAAATTATAATTTTGGAATACTAAACCTATTTGTCTGTTTTTATACAAGCTTAATGTTTTTTCATTTGCATTTTTCAAAACTATTCCACAAGATATTATTTCCCCAGAATCTATTTTATCAATTCCTGAAATCATATTAAAAAGAGTTGATTTCCCGCATCCACTTTTTCCTTGAATTGAAATAAATTCGCCTTTTGTTACAGTTAGGTTTAGATTTTCTATTACTTGAATTTTTGTTTTATTTTTTTTATATGCTTTGCAAAGATTTTTTATAATCAATATATTTTCCATATTACGACCCATTTATAGTTTCAATATTTTTCTGACTTCCAATTTTTTTTGTTGCTTTAATGCTTGAATATATTGTAGAAAAGCATGCAAAGCAGAAAGTAAACACTAAATCGCTTAAAAATAATTTAGGAGTAATTGTATCTTTTACTATTTGTATTTTAATTCCATCTATTTCTAAAGCCAATATTTGATTTAAAAAATTTATTGAACTGTTTATTAGATTATCAATTATTTTTAAAATTTCATTTATATTTAAGGAAATTGAAATTCCCAGTATCAACCCAAGAAGCCCCCCTATAGTGCAGATTATTATTGAGTGAATAAAAAAAATTTGTTTTATTTTTTTTATTCTAAGCCCCATGGATAATAGTATTAAAATAGCTTTATTTTTGTTTATTATTATTCTTTTTTGTAGATAATATGCATTAACAGCAATAACAATGAAAATGCTTGTCAAAATAATTAACATTGTATTTCGTTCTATTTTCAATGCTTTATAGAATTCTTTATTGTATTCATTCCAAGTTTTTACTTTAATTTTTGGATTAATAGCTTTGATCTTTTCAATTAATTTATTACTTGGATTTAAATTTTTTGTTTTTACTTGGTAATTAATGCTAGAATTATGTAAAAGATTATTTTTAATAAAATAGTCTATATTCATAAAAATTAAAGTTTCATTTATTTTTGCATAGTTACTTTTGAAAATTGATTTTATTTTAAAATTTTTTATATCATTTTCTAATGATATAAAGTTTTTTATTTCATCGGTGATTATTAATCTTAAAGTGTCATTTTTAAATAAGTTGAAATTGTAGGAGAGTACATTCCCAATAATGATCTCATCGTCTTTAAGATCTAGTTCATCTTTTTCAAGTCCTGTAAATGTAATAAAATTTTGGTCTTTTTTGAGATCTTTAATATCAACTGCAATGATATTCAAAATAGTCGGATAATAATAATCTTGAATTCCAATGCCTTGAGTTTCGTATATTTTATTTATATGTTTTATTCCCTCAATCTTTTTAATTTTTTTGATTTCTTCTTGAGTAAGTTCATTTTCTATTTTTAAATTTCCACTTTCTACATTTGTAGTGCTAAGGAAAAAATCGTTTTGAAAACCATTCATAATTGATATTGTTAGGATAATTATTATTTCACCTAAGGCAATGCTTAATATTATTACAATTGTGAGGGCTAAGCTATTTTTTTCTTCTAGTATTAATCTTTTAAGCAAAAAATTTCTTATACCCATTTAATTTGTTCCTATTGGTTTTTCTTCGATGATTTTTCCATTCTTGTGCTTTACTCTAAGAGCGGGTTTTTTATTGTAGTATATTTCTTCTTCATATTCATTATCATTGTGGTATTCGGTTTTTAGATAAATTATATCGTTTTCATAAATTTTTTTGCTTTTTAATTGGTTGTCTTTGTTATATTCGTATTCAATTTTAGTATTGGTGTATTGGTCTTTATCCTTTTCTTTAGTGTTTTGAACAATTATCATATCAGATGAGTTGTATTGAAAATCATTTATTTTTATAAGTTCATTATTTTTATATGTTTCTTCTTTAATTAGATTGTTTCTTTGATAAGTAGATATGATTTTTGTGTTTCCTTCTTCAAAGGTATTTACTATTTTTTGTTCATCTAGATATTGGTTTTTTTCTTTGGATTTTATTTTATTATTAACAATTATTGTACTGTTTAAATTTCTTTTTTTGTCATCATATTTTATAGCCTTTGTTGTTGATTTTTTGATGTCAAAATATGTAGATTTTATATTGCCATTAATTCCATAGTTCCAAATTTGAAAATTTGATCCTGTTATTTTTAGTAATTTACCATTTTCGTCTTTAGAGTAAAATATTAATTTTGGTTTTTGGTTTATTGTTTCTAAATTCTTGGATATTAAGTTGCCGTTTTCATAAAAGTAATTTGCTGTTTCAAGAATTTTTCCTTTGCTGCCATATTCAATTTCTTGTATTTTGTTATTTAAATTATCGTAAACTTCTTCTTTTCTTTTTATATCTTTTGTATCATAATATGTGATTTTTCTTGTGTTTTCTATTATTTGAATTGTCTTGTATTTTATTAAATTTGTTTCTTTATATAAGTAGAGTTTTTCGGTATCATCAATCAAATGATACTCAATGTAAAACCCTTTTTTTGGTTTTTCGCTTAATTTTTGGTATTTATTGAAAAATGCGTCAGATGCAAAATAGCTTTTTGCATAAATAATTTGTGTTATAAATAGAAGAAGTATTAATTGTTTTTTTTTCATAGCAATTTATTAAGATATTCATTGATATCAAATTCTTTAATGTCTTCTAGTTTTTCTCCAAATGTAGTAAAGTATATGGGCTTTTCAAGAATTTTTGAAATATTTATTATTGCACCTGCTCTTGAGGATGAATCAAGTTTCGTGATTATTATTCCGTCTATTCCTATTGCTTTATTAAAAATTTCTGCTTGGCTATTTGTATTTTTTCCAATAGTAGAATCGATTACAAGTATTTTTTGATAATTGATATTAGTGTTTTTTATTTGCTTTAATATTACATTGTTTATTTTTTGCAGCTCTTTTATTAAATTTTCTTTATTTTGCAATCTTCCGGCTGTGTCAATAATTAATGCATCATAATTTTTAATCTTAGCGCTTGATATGCTGTCGAATATAACAGCTGATGGATCGCTTCCTTGGTTTTGAGATATTATTCTGATTCCAATTTGTTCACCATAAACTTTCATTTGTTCAATTGCGGCTGCTCTGAATGTATCAGCAGCGGATATTAATATATTTTTGCCTTCATTTTTTAATTTATTTGCAAGTTTTGCTATGCTTGATGTTTTTCCAATTCCATTTATGCCAACTATTAACAAAATGTTTAATTTGTTATTTTCTAGAGTAAATTTTTTTATATTAATATAATTACTTAAAAGTTCTTTTAGTTTTTCAATAATAGTTTTTTCGTTTTTATTTTTTTCTTTTGTTAATTTGTTTATTATATCTATTACAATTTCATTATTAATGTCTGATTCTAATAGAATGTCTTCTAAATTTTCAATAATATTTTCTTGTTGATTGCTTTTAAATAAATTTTTTATTTTTTCTAAAATTCCCAAATGTTTGTTCTCCTATTTTATTGCTAATTGTTAAATCTATTCTCCTAGATTTGCTTCTTTAATATATTCTACTAAATGAGTTATTAATGAAATAAAGCTGCCAATAGTTAAGGTAATACCTGCTCCAAATAGAAATGTTGCAGTCATTTGCTCTGCTTTTGCCATATAAACATCTTCAGCTGTTAACATTTTGTTGATAAAGTGATTGCCAGTTATTTTATAAAGTGCTTCTGCATTGTTAAGTAACGTTCCTGCAAAAATGGTTCCTATTGTGCTTAATGTAAAAACAGCTAGATTAATATAAAATTTATCTCTTTTATTGCTAAGTCTATTTTTGATAGTTTTTATCATTTCTATTTCTACTTGATCTTCTTCTTTATTTATTAACTTGAATTTATCTTTATATCCTTCAGATTTAAGTAAAATGATGTCTTGATTTTCTGGTTTTTCTATTTCAATTGGGGTTTCTCCCATAAATATGCCTTTTTTAAAAACTTTAGATTTCACATTGCTTTTAATTTCTACTTTTTTAGAGATTGTTCTTTTTAAGTCAATATTTAATATTATTGAATCTGCATTTTTTACTTTTCTTTTAATAGAGTAGTTTTCGAAATTTGTGCTTGTGATTTGTATTTCAATTTCTTTGTTTGGGATTTTAGAAATGTCAAAAATATTATTGTAATAGACTCCTTTTGAAACAAATTTTTCATTTATATAGATTTTTGCATCCGAGTTGTTTTTGACATTAATGTTGATTTTTAAAAATTCTCTACCTAATATCTCTTTGAAACTGTGTTTTGTTATTTTATCTGCAATTTCATTAACAGAAGAGGATGTTTTAAATACTGCTTTTTCAGTCTCAATTTTCTCGGGAGTAATGTTGCTAATTTCTAGTAAATAATAATTTTCTATTTTTTTAAGGTCAATATAGCTAATAAAAAATAATTCTTCTCTTATGAAAAATTCTTTATTTAAATTTGAGATGTTTGTTTGTTCTTCGATTTTTTTATATTTTACTTTTAATTTTTTTAAATTGGTAAAATATTCTGCAAATCTTTTTTTTTTGCTTTTAATATTTTGAATATTTTTTTTAAGCTCATCGATTTTAGTTTCGGTGTTATGCTTTTCTTTTGCGTTTATTATGTTTTGCAGTTTTTTTTTATCCATTTCTTTTTTTAATTTGCTAATTTCAAGTTCTGTTTTTATTATATCTTGATTTATATAAATATCTTCAATAATATTCTTGTCATCATTGCTTACAACATGCTCTGTTATTTTATCGTAGATTTTGTTTAATTGTTTTTCAATTCCTTTTTTAAGGTCAATATTTTCTTTTTTTGTATTAATGATATAGGAAAAGTTGTATTCAATATTACTTTGAGAATGTATTTTATATATTGTAAATATTAGCAACGGTATTATTAGGGTTAGTTTAAACTTTTCCATTTTAAATACTCTTCTATGAAATTGTCTATATTGCCGTCCATAACCGAAGTGGTGTTTGAATTTTCAAATTTTGTTCTGTGATCTTTTACTAAATTGTAAGGTTGAAATACGTAAGATCTTATTTGGTTGCCCCAAGAAATTTCTTTTTTTAATTCTTGCTTTGATTTGTTTTTTTCATCTTCTTTATTCTTATAGTATTCGTAAAGTCTTGATTTTAAAACTTTCATTGCCATATCTTTGTTTTTGTGCTGACTTCGGTCGCTTTGAGATTGAGTTACTATTCCTGTTTCAATGTGAGTTATTCTTACAGCAGAGGATGTTTTGTTGACGTGTTGCCCCCCAGCTCCCGATGCTCTGTATGTATCAATTCTTATATCTTCTGGTTTGATTATTATTTCTATTTTCTCATCAATAACAGGGTCAACAAATACTGATGCAAAAGAGGTATGTCTTTTTTTAGCAGCATCAAACGGAGAAATTCTTATAAGGCGATGTATTCCAACTTCACTTTTTAAAAGTCCATAAGCATATTCACCTTTGATTTCTATTGTAACAGATTTAATTCCACCTTCTGCTTCAAGCAAATCAATCAGTTCTGTTTTATATTTTTTTCTCTCAGCATATCTTGAGTACATTCTGTAAAGCATTGCAACCCAGTCACATGCTTCAGTGCCTCCAGCACCAGAATGAATAGTTAAAAAAGCGCTGTTTATGTCAAGCTCTTCTTTAAAGTAAGAAATTGTGAGTAAATCTTTGTACTGTTTTTCAAGTACATTAAATTCGATTTCTAAGCTGTTAATATCTTTTTCATTTTCAACAATTTCACAAAGATCGCTTAAATCTTTGATTTTGTTTATTAGATCTTCCCACGGATCAATTTTATTTTTTAAGATACTTTGAGCTTTTATAACTTCTTGGGCTCTTTTAGGATCATTCCAAAAATTTTTCTGGTTTATTTCTTTTTCGTATTTTTCGATTTTAGCTTGAATTTCTTTTTTGTCAAAGCTTCCTCCAAATGCCTTCGGCTTGTTCAAACAATATATTTATTTTTTCTTTCATTTTTATTTCTCGCTATTATTTATTGTATATTAAGATAATTATATTTGGAATTAAAGATAAAATAAACATTATAAAAAAATATATTGGCTCGTTTTCCAAGATATTGATTTTAGGCTTTTTATCAAAGTTTTTTTTAATTGATATTATTGATATTAAAGCTATTAGTATGCCAAGTACAGACAGAATAAGTATTTCTAATCCTTCAAGAAATCCGTTGTTCTTATCAAGCGCAAAAAATGTTATTGCAATTAAACTGCTATTTGAAAGCATGAAATCGTTTGAATAATTTGACTTTTTATTGTAAATAATAAACATATCATTTAATACCTTAAATAATAATATCAGCATGTAAATTAAAATTACATAAAAAATTGGCATTAAAAACAATAAATTGTTCTTTTCAAGTAGTTTATAGAGATAGAATGATATTGAATATATTAATAAAGAGGTAATTGTTATTATGATGTATTTCTTTATTAAGATTGCATTATTTTTTATTTTTATGTCCTCAAATCCAACAAAGTGTATTAAAGTTAAGTTGTTAATAATTAACCATGTAATCAAATTGTTAGTCATAATTTTATTATATCCTTTTTATCCTCTTGAAGTGATTTGAGTGCTTTTCCTTTATTTGTTTTCAAAAAATACATTATTTTTTTAATTTTAAAGGTTAAACTATATTTTTTTATTAAGTTTGAGCTTGCTTGTAAGATAAAGATAGATATTATGACCGATAAAGTTTCAAAAGGAATATAGCTTAATATTAAAAAGTATATAAATGCCAATAGTGACCCGTAAAGTATTTGCTCAAATTTGAAGTGAGGTGTTATTTGCACTTCTGTTGCCATTGTAAATATTAAGAGCATTGGTATTGGGGAAATAAGCAATGTTAACATATCTGAGCTGATGTGGCTTAGCATTCCTATATTATGTGTTATGTATGAGATTGTCATTAAACTTATATAAAATAACAATGGTATTAATTTGTTAATTATATATTTGCCAACTATCAACAAGAGTCCAAAATAAAGCAAAATTGGAGATATTTTTTTTTCATTATTAACTCCTAAAAGACTTTCAATATGAAATCTTGTGACAATTATATTAAAAACGGAAAAAATGTTTTTATTTACAAAGTTTTCAATTGCATCGATGTTTTTATTTTCATATCTTGTCAAGGTATTCAAACTTTTAAAATTTTTTATGTTTGGATTTGTGGTAATTATTTCATTCCAGGTTGGAATTATTGATGTTGAGTTTTTAAGCTCTTCTTGATAGGTTTGCTTAAAACTTACTGGAAAATTTAATACAAAAAACATAAAAGAAATTAATATAGGATTTGCTAAAAATGCTGATAGCCTGCAAAAGTAAAAGAATACTAAAAAAGTAAACAATAAGGAGGCTATTTTTAGTGTAATTGCTAAATTTAAAGGCAATATAATGCTTATCATTAAGGCATTATAAACAAAAAAAGACAAACATTTGTAATTAATTTTTAGCATTATTGGTACATAGATTGCTACACTAATAAATATTAGCAGTAAAGTGTCTATCATGAATTTTGTATTATTTAGGAAAGAAAACATTAAGCTAGGCAATAATGATAGTATGATAGCAAAGTATATATCTTTTAAATTGTTTTCAGTGTATATTACCTCATTTATTAGACTTTCATTTAGAATTTTACCTTTAATTTCTTTTTGAACTTTATGTATTTCTTCTTCTACTTCTTTGTCTGTATATTTAAATATTTTTAATTTGCTATTATCATTTATTTTTTCATTCTTTAAGTATGAGAAAATAATATCTTCCATTTGTAATGGTGAAAAGCTAGATATAAACAATGCTCTAATTTTGTCATATATTGACTTTTTCTTTAATATGGTGATGCTATAAATATCCCTTGTTATTGGTATGTTTAATGTTTCAATTTTTATTTTGTTGGCCGGATTGTTTAAAAAAATTTCATATTTTTTTGTATCAATTTTTTCGTTTATTAGTTGGCTGAAAGAAGTTCCAATTTTTACTTTCAGTATTCTACTTTTTATTTTTTTATTTCCATTTATAGCTACAAATTTTTCTTTATAAGGATTGTTATTGTTTATAACAAGATTTGTATTATATAGATCTTCAATATTTACTAATAAAATATTGTTGAGAGGGTTTATGTCATCTTTTGCATTTTTATTATTGTATAAAAAGTGCATTATCATTTCGTGATTTGTACAAGGATATGCATTTTCTAAAGATTTAATTTTTATTTTTCTGTTTTTGAAAATACTTAATTTTTCGAATTCTTTTTTTAGCTTGTCTTTATTTGATATTATTGTGATTTCTTTGAATTTAAATATTTTGTCGATTATTTGGAATCCTGAAAGAATATCTTCTAATTTTTCTGCCATCAGTGCTTCTGAAATATTTGTAAACACATCTTTTCCGTTTGTTAATAAAATCATTTTGTCTATTTTTTTACATTTGTTTATGAACTGAAATAAAGAATTTTCATTAAACCAAGGAATTCCTAGTTGAATTAATTTTGCTAGAGTCTTTTCTCTTGTTATTTCATCCTCAATTGGGGTTTTTTCGGTTTTTATTTTTCCTTGAAATTTGATTAATGCTGATTTTAATTTTTTACCATCTGGAAAGTTTGCTGTGTATATTTTTTCCACTATTCCAGATATTGGAGAGTATGTGTATAATTCTATGTTTGAATTTTTAGATAAAATTTGATTTTCTTCTATTTTTTGTTTTTCAATTATGTATATTATAGATTTTGAATTTTCTGTTTCAAGGGGTATTAGGGCATACTCAGGTATTTGAATCTCGTCAATGTTTATCTCGTATTTATTATATTTTTTAAAAATTGTTTTTACTTTTTCTAAGTCTAGCATTAGCTATCTATCCTTGAATATATTTTTTATAGGTTTTTTCATTTATGTTTAAAAGAATTGTAAATCTTATTGCTTTAAATAGGAATAGTAATACAAAGAAAGGCAAAGAGAATAAGAAGAGCATTTTGTAATTTTTTTTATCTATATTGATATTATTCTTATTTTCTTTATATATTAGGATTGGGTTTTTATTGTTTAAAAACAGACTTGCAAGATCTTTTTTAAGAGCCTCATCAATAAATGATTTGTCTACTTCGTAAACGGTTTTAGGATTAATTTCTATCTTGTCGTTTTTGACTTCAAAGTAATTTTCTTTTATATTTTTAGGAATTTTTCCATATTTAGCAGTAATATTGTATTTTAGTTCGTTTTGATAAAGAATATGGGATAGATACCCTACAATATTGGGCATGTCTTTATTATATCCTAGCATTATATAAATATTGTTAGGATTTAAATAATCGAAATAATTTAATTTTTTACTGTAAAGGTAGTTGATGTTTTTATAAGAATTTAGTATATAACTTGAATAAGCGAATGGCATCAATGAGAGTGTAAATAGCAGCAGATGTATTGCTATTTTAAATTTTAAAGTTTTTTTTTCTTCTTTTCTTCTCTCTTTAATTTCGATTGGAAATAAGAATGTATCTTTAAAATTGCTTTCTGTTTTGATCCAGCTGAAAATTAAAAAAATGCAAAGGGCTGGTATTGCAACAAATGCAATAAAAGTGGGATCAATATTTGTAGTAAAAAAGGCCGTGATTGTAATGAAATATAGAGTTGCGAATGTAAAGAAAAATAGTAAGTGTTTTATTTTTGTTATTAGTGTTAAAAAATTTATTTCTTTTAAATATATTTTATTGTAATTTTTGTTAAAACTATTGATTATTGAAAATAACAAATAAGAGAGAACTGTAAATGGATAAAAATACATTATTTCTTTACTTATTATAAAAGTAAGTGATGAGATTAATAGAAAAATTAAAGTAAATATAGAGTTTGCTGGATCTAAAAAAATTAATAAAATTATTATGATTAAAAATATTATGCTTGAAAAAAAATTAATTTTTGTTTTGTAGTCAGCAGAATGCATGTCGACATTAATATTGAGCTCTTTTTTTAGGTTTTTAAAATTTATAGTTTTAAACCTGTTTTCAACATAAAGAAGTTTTTTATTTTCTATGTTAAAAAGATTGGGAAGTTTTTTTAAAAATATATTTTTTCTCAAGTCAAGATTGTTAAGTTTGTTTGTTTCATTTATTGTGATTTTTTTATTTTCGGGAAAGTCTAAAATGTCAATTTTAGTTGTGTATTCTGAGATTGTTTTGTATCCTAATGAATTTATGTATTCATTAGCAGTTTTTAGGTCTGCTTCATTTGTGAAGTATAGGGGTTTATAATCTCCAAATTGAGCTACATTGCATGAATTGATAAGTGGCATTGTTGCAATTAAACACAAAAGACTTAAAAAGCGCACCATTTATTTTTTCCCTGTGCTATAAATAGCACACAATATATGCAGAGACTATTCCTATTATTATGCCCGTTAGAACCTCTTTCTTTTTGTGTCCCTTGACTACTTTTATTTCTGTTGTGTCAATTTTTATTTCTTTTTTTAATTTTTCTGACAATGCATTCAAATATTCTGCCTGAACCCCAGACATATATCTTACTCCGAAAGAATCTCTTATTGTAATAAGAGCAAAGGCAAGAGCTATTATAAAATTTGTACCTATCCCTTCAGTTATTGCAATTGAGGTTGAAAGGGCAGTGACTGTTGATGAATGACTGCTTGGCATGCCTCCTGTTTCTAGAAAAATTTTTTTTAAAAGATGCACTGGAGTTAGTTTTAACTTTCTTGTTTTTACAGTTTGGATGCCATATTTAATTACTTGAGCAGAAATTCCTGATACAAGACAAGATAAAAAAAGATCATTGGTAAGCAATGCCCTTATCATTATTAAACCCCCTTTTATATTGCAAATTTGCCAGCCCTTATTATTGCGTATTCTTTTCCATTTTTATCTACACCAATGACATCCAAGTCATCGCTTCCAATCATTAAATCTGTATGTATTAATGAAACATTGCATCCGTAATTTAGTTTATCTGTGTCAGTTTTTAAATCTTCTTGGTTACTTAAACAAGATGGATATGCAGCTCCTAGTGCTATGTGGCAACTTGCATTCTCATCATACAATGTGCTGTAAAAAATAAGATTGCTTTTATAAATAGGGGAACTGCTGTCAACTAGTGCTACTTCTCCTATATATTTTGCTTGAATGTCGGTTTCAATGTGTGATTTTAATATTTCTTTTTGCTTCTCATCACTACAGCCAAAGTCAACAACTTTTCCATTTTCGAATTTTAACCATATTCCGGATATTAATGTCCCAAGCACCATGACAGGGCGGGTGGCATAAACAATTCCTTTTGTTTTTTTATAGTTTGGAGTTGTAAAAACTTCTTCTGTTGGCATATTGGCATTAAATTCTATTTCTGTTCCTTTGATTTTTTCGCTTCCACCTGTCCATAGGGAAGTTTCAAGCAGATATACTTCCAGGTTTGTTTTTTCGTTTTTAAAAATTACCTTTTCTAGGTTAAGTTCATTTAATATTTTACATCTTTTATGAAGTCTTTCTCCATGGGATTCCCATTCTTTTATTGGATTTTCTCTATCAAGTAACAATATTTCCTTTTGTATTTTGAAAAATTCTTCTAAGGTTTCATTTCCTTCTTTTTTATTTAAAACCTTGGAAGCCCATTTTGGACCTGGCGAACAAACAACACACCAAGCTATTTCGTTGCTCATTATTGCTTGTGATAAGGTTTTGCTTGCCAGATTTAATGCTTTTTGATAAATTGACATTTTTTGACCAATGTTTTCTTTTAAGTCTTCAAAATTTTCTGTATCATCGACGTTTATTCTTGCCCATTTATCTTGAACCATTTCTTCTAAAAAACTCTTTTCGAAATTTGGAACAAATTCTAAGCTTTTCTCTTGTGAGAATTTTAACCTTGATTTTAAAATATCAATGTCTTTAATATTTAGTTTGACATACTTAGCCCCATGTTCATAAGCTTTTTTTGCTAATATTTTCAAAAAATTGTAATTTTCGATTGAACCTTGAATTAAAACACATTGATTTTTTTGTAAATTAATTCCCTTTAAAATTATAAGTTCTGCATATTTTATTAAATCTTTCTCCATTTATTCCTCTCGAATAGGTTCTTCTAAAACGTTATCATTAATGTAATTTGCAACAGCTTCTTCATCATTTGTCCCTATTACTTCTAAGTAAGGTAGCATTGCTTTTAATCTATAATTTGAATTTCTCATTAGTAATCCCTTTTTTACATTTTCTAGCATATCAGTATCATTAAATCCATCTCCAAAAGCTATGGTTTCGCTTAAATCAATATTGATGGTTTTTAGAACTTCTTTTAATGCATTTCCCTTTGAGACTTTATGATCTACAATTTCTAGTGAATTTGGAGTAGAAAGGTATGTATTTATTTCTCCTTTGTATTTATCTAAAATCATCGCTTCATATTCTATTAAACTTTCTTCTTTGCCGGCTAATATTATTTTTGCAACATTTTCAAAATTTTCAAGCTCATTAAAGTCTTTAATTTCTTTAATTTTATTGACTGGACTGACTATTTCATGTCTTAAGAGATTAGATTTTTTTCTAAATTTTTGGCATTGGTCAATTGCAATTTTAGTTTTGATATCAATATTTAATTGGTCGTCATATTGATCTGCTTTATGTAAAAAATGAGGTATGTGACTAA
The DNA here is from genome assembly GCF_001922545.1 of Borreliella garinii. Taxonomy (NCBI): domain Bacteria; kingdom Pseudomonadati; phylum Spirochaetota; class Spirochaetia; order Spirochaetales; family Borreliaceae; genus Borreliella; species Borreliella garinii. The sequence continues at coordinate 842,134 of NZ_CP018744.1, forward strand.
ACTTTTTGTCTCTTAAATTTAAAATTTTCTTTACCACTTTAGGAGATAAATTATGACTTTTTATTAATTCCCATTCTTGGTTGTAAACTTTTGCTCCGTTTAATGTAATGAAAAATGAAACTTGCAGTTGATCTATTTTTTTTGTAATTTGAATGATTTCATTCTTGCTTCTTCCTGTTGCTATTATGAATTTCTTTTTTTCTTTTGTTAATTTTTTAATTACAAGTTCTGTAAAGGCTCCAATATAGCTTTTTGATAGTAAAAGAGTGCCATCAAGATCAGAGGCAACCGCCTTAATATTTTTCATACTTTATCCTTTAGGAGTTAATTTCAAGCTAAATTATATCATATATCAAATAATTTTTTTTTAAATTGATAATTATTTGGTATACTAGTATTAATAGTTATATAAAGGGGATTTTTTTGGATATTAATAAAAGATTAGCTTTACTTAGAGATCATATGAGGAGAAATGGAGTTGATGCTTATTTGGTAACAGGTTATGATCCTCATTTTAGCGAATATTCTCATGAAAGGTATGGTGCTCGCAAGTTTATTACAGGTTTTTCTGGCAGCTTTGGCACAGTAATTATAACATTATCCAAAGCTGTTCTTTTCACGGATGGTAGATATTTTTTACAGGCCGATCAAGAACTTAAGGGAGCTGAAGTTACATTAATAAAGCTTGGAGTAAAAGGATCTCCTGATATTTTTACGTATATAAATTTAAATTTACAAGAATCAAAGCTTGGAATTTACTCTGATGAGATTAGTATAAAGTTTTATAAAGAGTTGTCTAGAAAATGTAAAAATACACATATTGAGGTTTTAAATCAGGATCTAATTGATTTAATTTGGGAATCTAGACCCCAGCTTGAGTTTAGCCATGTAGTTGAATTGATTGATACTGAGAAAAATAATAAAAGAGTTGAAAAAATCAAATCTATTTATTTGACCTTAGAAAATAATTTGGCAGATTTTTATGTTATTACTGCTCTTGATGAGATTGCTTGGATATTGAATTTAAGAGGTTCAGATGTTAAAGAATCTGCATTGTTTTATTCGTTTCTTTTAATATCTAGAAATAAAGATCAAAAAAACGTTCTTTTTATTGATACAAAAAAACTTGATTTAAGTGTTAAAGAAGCACTTGAAATTGAAAATTTTGAAATAGAGGCTTATAGCAATTTTTATTGTTATTTGGATCGAATAAAACATAAAGGTAAATTTTTTGTTTCATTTTATACTAATGTTAGGGTTTTAAAGCTTCTTGGCGAGAACAATGTCATTTTGGGAGAGAGTATTATAGGCGATCTTAAGGCAGTAAAAACTGATTATGAACTTCTCAAGATGAAAGAAGCGCATGTTATTGATGCTATTGGCTTGATTAAATTTTTACATAAGTTTAAAAGCCTGAGTAAGGCAGAATTAGCTGAGTTAGACGAAATAGACATTGCTGATATGCTTTTGCATTTCAGGAAATTAAATAAAGACTTTTTTAGCTCTAGCTTTGACTCAATAGTTGGTTTTAAAGAAAATGGAGCTCTTCCGCATTATAAGCCTAAAAGAGGCAAAAAAATCAATGCCAATGGTCTTCTTTTGATTGATTCTGGTGGTTCTTATTTTGGACTTGGGACTACAGACGTTACAAGAGTTTTTCTAATAGGGAATGCTTCTAGTGAAGAAAAGCATGACTATACTTTGGTTCTTAAGGCTTTTATTAGTCTTGCTTCTTTAAAGTTCCCATATGGATCTTCAGGGGCTTTTCTTGATGGAATTTGTAGATTGCCGCTTTTAAAAAATGAATTGAATTTTATTCATGGCACTGGGCATGGCGTTGGTTTTTTTCTTAATGTTCATGAACTTCCAGTTTCGATTAGTCCTAATTCTAACTATCCTTTTAAAGGATCCGAGGTGGTTTCAATTGAGCCCGGTCTTTATCGAACATTTAGTCATGGGATAAGGATTGAAAATTTAGTTTTTGTAAAGCAAGCTTTTACAAATGACTTTGGAACTTTTTTAGAATTTGAAAATTTAACTCTTATTCCTTTTGAAAAGGAATTGATAGTAAAAGAAATGCTCTCGGAGGACGAGTTAAATTATATCAATAATTATCATGAATATGTGTTTTTAACTTTAAAAGAACATTTTAATGATGAAGGGGAGTTGGAATTTTTAGCAAAGCTTACAAGTAGAATATGAGATTTGTAATTGCATTTTTAATGATTTTAAATCAAGGATTTTCAGGCTTGTTTTCTTTTCCGGAAGATATTATTTTTGAGAGTTCTTATGAGATTGCAATTAAAAAAGCTCAAAAATTGGATAAAAATGTTTTAATTTTGGTTGGTAGAGATATTAAAGAAAATCTAATAAAAGATTTTTTAAATTCTTTTAGAAATGATAAAATTATTCACACGGTATCTAGAAAAAATGTTTTTTTAGTTATCGATAAGGATAATGAAATTTTTAATAAAATTAATTTACAAAAAAGCCCAACTATTTTTTTTGTAGATTCTAAAAATGAGCAAATAAAAGCCGCTTATGTGGGAACTGTTTTAAGTGGTGTTCAATTCGATAAGGATTTTCTAAACTATGTTATGGGGACTATCAAATCAACAAGTGTTATAAAAAAGCAAAAAAATTATGAAATCAATACTATTAATGAGAAGATCTTTTTTTACAAAACATTAAAAGGTGATTGGCGATTAAAGCTTGAGGGTAAAGACAGAAAGCTTGTTCTTTTTGATACAGATCTTAAAGAATTTTTAGTTTTTAAAGATATTGATGAAAACAAGCTTTATGCTATTCCTAAGTCTAGGATTGGTAATATTTATTTTTCATTATTGGGAAATGAGGAATGGAAGCTTTTTGGAAAAATCAAATAAGTGTCTTTTTTGTTTGAGGGGGGATGAATTTTTATGGAAATGGTATTTTATCCTAATGATTTGCTTCGTGTTAAGACAAAACAAATTGATAATATTGATAATAAGATTAGGGATTATGCAAAAAAGATGATAGAATTGATGGATATTAGTGGTGGAGTGGGACTTGCTGCTCCTCAGGTAGGCCTTGATTTGTCACTTTTTGTAGTTAGAGAGAATCGAATGGCAAAGCCTTTGGTTTTTATTAATCCTTCAATAATAGAAACTTCTTATGAGCTTAATTCTTATAAAGAAGGATGTTTAAGTATACCAGGGGTTTATTATGATTTAATGAGACCTAAGGGTATTGTGGTAAATTTTTATGATGAGAATGGAAAATCTTTTACTATAGAAGATTCTGATTTTTTGGCAAGAATTATTCAACATGAAATGGACCATTTGAATGGAATTCTTTTTATTGATTATTACGAAGAAAGGATCAAAAATAAATTGTTAAAGCCTTATATGAAAGAAAGGGGTCTTAATACAAAATGAAAATATTTTTTGTAAGCTCTTCTTCTATTGCTTTAGAAGTTTTTAAGGAGATTTTAAGGCATTATGAAGTGGTGGGGGTTTTAACCCTGCCCGATAAACCTAAAGGCAGAGGACAAAAGTTAAGTCAAAATGTAATAAAGGTGGAGGCTATTGCTAAAGATATCAAGGTTTTTGATCCCTTGATTCTTGATAACAATACATTAAATTCAATTAGAGATTTGAATCCGGATTTAATGTTGGTTTTTTCTTATGGCAAGATATTTAAAAAAGAATTTTTAGATATCTTCCCAATGGGATGTATTAATGTTCATCCTTCTCTTTTGCCTAAATATAGAGGTGTTTCTCCTATTCAATCTGCAATTTTAAATGGTGATTGTGTTAGCGGTATTACTATTCAGAGTATGGCTTTAGAAATGGATAGTGGCAATATTTTAGTGCAAAAAAATTTTAAAATAAGATCTTATGATACAAGTTATGATATTTCAAAGCTTGTATCAAGCCTTAGTCCAAGCCTTGTTTTAGAAGCTTTGGAAAAAATTAGTAATGGGTTTTTAGGAATTCCTCAAAAATCGAGCGAAGCTACCTTTTGTTTTTTTTTAAAAAAAGAATTGGGCTTTATAGACTTTAATTTAAGTGCATTTGAGATTAAAAACAGAATTAATGCATGTAATCCTTGGCCACTTGTAAGAGCTAAGCTTGATTGTAGTGACATTATTTTTCATCGTGCTGATTTTTGGGAAATAGATTTATATAAAGAGAGAAAAGTAGGAGAAATTGTTGATTTTGATCCCGAAAGAGGATTATTTGTTAATACTGGTAAAGGAATTCTTTTGCTCTTAGAAGTTCAAAGGCCTGGAAGAAGAGTTTTAGATTTTAAGTCTTTTTATAATGGAAGTAGGCAACTAATAGGACAAGTGTTTTCTTCAGTAGGAGGGATATATTAGTTTTAATAATAATGACAATTTAGAAAATAAATTTTCCAATGGAGAGGAATTGTTTAAAGATAAAATATATTCCCCTCAGAGTGGCGAAAATTGCAATAATGAAGTATTAATTTTGCCTAAAGCTACAACCAGGGCATTGCTTTTAGTTATTTTTGGATCTTTAATTGTTTCTTTTGCAATTTTTTTTATGGTTTTGGAAAATAAAGAGATTGCAGTTGTTCCAAATCTTTATTCTCTTACTCTTGAAGATGCTATTATTGAATTGCAGAGAAAAGAGTTAATTCCGCATATTGAATTTAAATTTTCTTCAAGTGCTCTTGACAAAGGAAAAGTGATAGAGCAGGGTCCAAAACCAGGAACTGTTTTAAGACATAATAATAAGGTTATAATTTTCATTAGCAAAGGAGCTATAATAAACAGAGTTGATAGCTTTATTGGCAAAAACATTGATGATGTTATTATCAATTTAAAGGCCAATTCTTTTGATAATTCTAAATTACTTTACCACATTGTTAAACCTCTTGAGGTTGAGAGTGAATTGCCAAAAGGAATAATAATTCGTCAGAATCCATCACCGGGGAGTCAAATATCAAGTTTAACAGATCTTCAATTTTTAATTAGTAAGGGTAAAGATCATTTAGACAAACATATTAAAAATTATATTGGAATTTATTATAAAGATGCGATTGCGTCTCTTCTGAATGATGGCATTAGCTTTGACCTTGATTTGGCAAATACGGGCGATTTTGGAAATGTTGTTTTTCAGTCTATTCCATCTGGAACCAAAATAAATGAATCAGATAAAATTTTAATTACTATTGCAAAGCCCAAGGTTGACAATAAAATTGTTTTTGGAATTTTAACTTATAAATTAAGACAGCATCCATCTTATGTTGATATATCTGTTAGATTAAAAGGCTTGGATGGTGAAAATTCTTTGATTTATTCTTTTAAGTCAAAAGGAGGTCTGATTAAATTGCCTTATGAGGTCTACAAAGGCTCTATTATTGAACTTTATATATATGATAAGCTTATAAATCAAACAGTTATAAATTGATTGTGTTTAAATGGATTGACTTAAAGTAATAAAAAAACTTCTAACATAAAATCACACATTAATTAGTTTTGATGCAGTAATAATAGATGCAGCAATTATGGCTGTTTCTGTTCTTAGGATGTTTGATGATATGTTGCAAGAGGAAAAATTATATTGCGTTATTAATTGTTTCTCTTTTTCTGTAAACCCTCTCTCGGGTCCCACAATAATGGTTGCATTGTTTACTTGCTCTATGTCAATTAATTTTTTTTTACTATCTTTTTCAAGCAATATTTTTATTTCAAAATTTTCTTGTTTAATATATTTAAGGCTTTCCTTTAAATTTTTCATAATTTTTATTTTTGGCAAATATGTCACTCCCCCTTGCATTGCTCCGGCTATTAAATGTTTTTCGTAATCATTATTTTTAAATATTTTAGAATTTAAATATGATTTTTCAGTAAGCTCGGTGTTAAAAAAAATTATTTCGTATATTCCAATACTAGCAAGTTCTTTTATGATTCTTCTGGCAACAATTGGTCTTATCATTCCAATTAGTACATTTAATTTTTTGAGTTTATTAGATTCTCCTATTTTAAAGATTTTCTTGAAAAATAGTTTTTTATCTTTTTTGTAAATGCAATGGTAAATGTTTTTTTCTCCAAGAATGCCAAATTTGAATTTGTCGTTATCTTTTAATTTTAAGATTTTAACAAGATGTTCTGCTCTGGTGTCATTTAGTGAAATTCCTGTTTTAAATTCATTAAAAGTTATTAACATTAGATTCATTTCTTATAATTCCTTATTATTAATATTGTATTTGTGATATAATTTTAGTCGATAGGGGGGCATGTATAATATATGGCTATTTCTTTAACCAAAGAAGATTTTGTTGCTAAAGTTTTTGATTATAAGAATAATAAAGAGTGGAGTTTTAGAGGCAAGAGGCCTGCAATAATTGATTTTTATGCTGATTGGTGTGGTCCATGTAAAATGCTTTCTCCGATTTTTGAAAAACTTTCAAAAAAGTATGAGAATAGAATTGATTTTTACAAAGTAGATACAGATAAAGAGCAAGATGTTGCTTCTGTGTTTGGAATTAAAAGTCTTCCAACTATTCTTTTTATTCCTGTTGATGGCAAACCAAAGGTTTCTGTTGGCTTTTTACAAGAAGATGCTTTTGAAAATATAATTAAGGATTTTTTTGGTTTTTAGTTTGCAAAATAAAATAAATTAATTAATTAATTAATTAATTGCTATAACTATTAATTTGTTTTTGTAAGTTATATATGGATTATTCTAGGGTATAGTTAATTTGTCGAAATCTGATTTGAATTTATTGGTAGAAAATATTAAATTTGAACATCTTAGTGTTTTTCATGATTTTATTTTATCTGTTTTAAATACTCTTTCTATTGTTGATTTTGAACTTTCGGTGATTCTTTGTGATAATGTTTATATACAAAAATTGAACAATAAATTTAGAAACAAGAACGAGCCAACCGATGTTCTTTCTTTTAATTATAATGAACCTAACGAAGATTTGGTTGATGGTATAAATTATAAAATACAAGGAGATATTATAATATCTTTTGAATATTTAAAATTTAGTGCTCAAGAGTTTAATGTTGAAATTTATGAAGAACTTCAACGTGTCACTATTCATGGGATTTTACATTTAATGGGACATAATCATGAAACTAATGATTTTCAAAAGGAAGGTATGTTGATTCTTCAAGAAAATGTCTTAAGAAAAAATAAAAGGATATTTTAGATGTTGGGATTTTTTAATTTTAAAAACAAAAAGAAGAAAAAAGGAAGCCCAAAAAATGATCTTGAAGATAAGTCGAATATTGAAACTTCTTTGATAAAAAATTTTAATGCTCTTAAAGAGACTATTGTAAAAGAGATTATGGTTCCTAGGATAGGGGTTATATTTGTTGATTATGCTAAGAGTAAGGACGAGCTTTTAAAGGTTGTGACATCTAGCAGTCATTCGAGATTTCCTGTTTATCATGCTACTATTGACAATATTGTTGGGATAATTCATACAAGAGATGTACTATTGCATATGTGTAAAAAAGATTTCTATGAAATAGATTTAAAAGATATTATGCGAAAGGTTATGTTTGTCCCTGAAAGCAAAAAAACAGACTCTCTTTTAAAAGAATTTCAAGAAAATCACGTTCATATTGCAATTGTAGTTGATGAGTATGGTGGTGTTTCAGGGCTTGTAACTCTTGAAGATATTCTAGAAGAGATAGTGGGCGACATTCAGGATGAATTTGACAATGAGCTTGATGAAATAGTTCGTCTTGATGATGGATCTTATCTTTGTGATGCGAGAATTTTGATAGAGGATTTAAATGAGAAGCTTAATTTAAATTTACCAAATGGAGACTTTGATACTCTTGGCGGTTTCGTTTATGATCTTTTTGGGAGGATTCCTTTGAAAAATGAAAAGGTTGAATACAATAATTTAGTTTTTTCGATTAAAAACATGCATCAAAGAAATATTAAGGTGATAAAGATTTCCGAGAAGGAAGGCTTATGAATTTTAATCGATTTTTAATGTTATTCCTTTTTAACTTTAGTGTTCTATTGGGCAGTGACACCACAGCATTAGGACATTATCAAAAGGCTCATGAATATTATTTGTCTAAAAGGTATTATGATGCTATTGATGAGCTTGTTGAGGCTATAAAAATTAATCCCAATTATTATGAAGCTTATAAATTTATTGCATCAATTTATTATTCTCTTAAGATATATACTCAAGCACAATTTTTTATAGAAAAAGCTTATAAAATGTCTAACGAAGACATTGAGTATAAAATTCTTTATGCAAATATATTATTAAAAAATAATAAAATTGATCAAGCAAAAAAAATCTATTCTGAGGTTTTAGTTAAACAGAGAAATAATATTGATGCTTTAGTTGGCCTTGCTTCGATTTTTGAACAAAATGGCTTATTCATAGCTGCCGCTAATTATTATTTATCTATTCTTGATTATAGTCAAAATAATTATAGTGCGTTTGAACATCTTATTGATATTTATCAAAGACTAGGAATGCATGACAAGATTAGACATTTGATAAATAAAGTCAGAGTAAATTTTTTATCTTTTCCAGATTTTCATAAAAGAGTAGCTGAATTTTATATTAGCATTAATAATTTAGGGCTTGCCGAAAAGTATGCTTTAAATTATTTAGCTTTAATTGAAAGTTCTTATAAAGATTTTGGAGTTGTTGGTGCATATCGATTACTTGCGCTTGTTTATCTTCATGAATTTAAATATGAGGATGCAATAGAATCATTGCAGAAAGCTATTTTGGTTAATAAAGACTCTGATGAACTTTATTATTTATTGGGATATTCTTACTTAAAATTTGGGGATATTGAAAAGGCTATTTTAAATTTAGAACGAGCTAAAAATCTTAAAAAAGATTTAGAATTTTATAATATTGCTCTTGAGGAGAGTTTTTTTGCGTCGAATTTTAGAAATTTTTTGAAAAACAATTCCAATGCTAAAATTTCTAAGCATTATGAAAATGAAGGATTTAAAGCTTTTAAATCTTTGGATTTAAACAAAGCATTGTTTAATGCAAAAAATGCTATTGATATCTGGCCTGATAATGACAGCGCCAGGTTTTTGCTTTCAAAAATTTACAAGCTTATGAATTTAGATATTATGGCTTATGAGCAGCTTTTTTATTTAGTTAAACAGAGAAATTCTACTGATTCTAGAATTTTGGATTTTTATGATGTTGTGTCTTTTGATGTTAGAAAGTCTTTATTTTATAAATATGGATATAAAAGCATTGCTGATTTTAATAAACTTTACGATGACAGAATGGTTTATAGAATGGCTATTTTTACTCAAAGTGAAAATAAATTTTTTGGGGCAAACGATTTAATATTAAGATACGCTGAAAGGGTGCTTGAGCGTAATTTGAATATAGAAATAGTTAACTATAATTTTGATTACAATAAAAATAGAGACTATTTGATTAATAATTTTTCCGAAGGATTTTCTTATTCAAGAAATAATAATTTGGATTTATTTTTAATTTTTGATTTTAAGGCAGATATTTTGAAAAATACAGCTACTTTTTTAGTTAATGTTTTTTCGGGGAAAACAGGAATTAAGGTTGGTTCTTTTTCTTATGATGTGGGAGGTGTTAATTATTTAAGCAATGCTTTAAATTCCTTTTCTAAAGATTTTCATGATTATTTGCCCAAAAAGGGAAAGATCCTTCAAATTAAAAATGACGATGCTCTTGTTAATCTTGGTCAAGTAAACGGTGTTTTAAAAGGTGATATTTTTTTGATTCTTAAAGAAGGTGCTTTAAATGGTGAAACTAGAGATTCTAATTTTATTGTTTATAAAAGGTCAGATATTTTGGGGGAGATTTTAATTGAGGATACAAGTGATTATATTTCCAGAGGTACTATAAAATCTTCTACCTTTTTAAAGGATTATATTCAAGAGGGAGCCACTGTGCTTGTAAAAAGATAGTTTGACACTCGTTATTAATTTATGATTTAATAAATCTAGTAAGAATAAAATCAAAAAAAATTGGAGGATTTTGTATGAAATTGGCTATTAATGGTTTTGGTCGTATTGGTAGAAATGTTTTTAAGATTGCTTTTGAAAGAGGAATTGATGTTGTGGCAATAAATGATTTAACAGATCCTAAAACCCTTGCACATCTTTTAAAGTATGATTCGACTTTTGGAGTATATAATAAAAAAGTTGAGTCAAGAGATGGCGCTATTGTTGTGGATGGAAGAGAAATAAAAATTATTGCAGAGAGAGATCCAAAAAATCTTCCTTGGGCAAAGCTTGGAATCGATGTTGTAATTGAATCAACAGGTGTTTTTTCATCAGCAACTGGTGATAGGGGGGGATATCTTGATCATGTTAATCATGCTGGGGCTAAGAAAGTTATTTTAACAGTTCCTGCTAAGGACGAGATTAAAACAATAGTTCTTGGTGTAAATGATCAGGATATTAATTCTGATTTAAAGGCTGTATCAAATGCTTCATGCACAACTAATTGTTTGGCTCCTCTTGCAAAAGTACTTCATGAATCATTTGGAATTGAACATGGACTTATGACAACTGTTCATGCTTATACTAATGATCAAAGAATTTTGGATCTTCCCCATTCTGATCTTAGACGAGCAAGGGCTGCTGCACTTTCTATTATTCCAACTTCAACTGGTGCTGCAAAAGCAGTTGGACTTGTTTTGCCTGAACTTAAGGGAAAGTTGAATGGGACTTCAATGAGGGTGCCTGTGCCAACAGGTTCAATTGTTGATCTTACGGTTCAGCTCAAGAAAAAAGATGTTACCAAAGAAGAGATTAATCTTGCTCTCAAGAAGGCATCAGAAACGCCTGAGCTTAAAGGTATTTTAGGGTATACAGAAGATCCAATTGTATCTTCAGATATAAAGGGAAATTCTCACTCTTCTATTGTTGATGGTCTTGAGACAATGGTTCTTGAAAATGGGTTTGCAAAGGTGTTGTCATGGTATGACAATGAATTTGGATATTCTACAAGAGTGGTTGATCTTGCTCAAAAATTGGTGAAATAAGTAGAAATATTTGTAAGGTAATAAAATGTCAATAAAAACAGTAAAAGACTTTAATAGCTTTGCAGGTAAGCGAGCTTTAGTAAGATGTGATTTTAATGTTCCCCTAAAAGAGGGGAACATTAGCGATGATACTAGAATTAAGGCTGCGTTGCCCACAATAGAATACCTGAAAGAAAAAGGGGCTAGAATTGTACTTATAAGTCATTTGGGTAGACCAGAGGGCAAAAAAAATCTTAAATATTCTCTTAAACCTGTTGCCAATAAATTGTCAGAGCTTTTAGGCCAGGATGTCAAGATGCTTTCTGATTGCATTGGAAGCGAAATTGTAAATAATACTTTACAAATGAAAGATGGCGATGTTGTATTGCTTGAAAATGTAAGGTTTTATGCAGAAGAAGAGAAAAACGATAAAAATTTTGCAAAAAAACTTTCTGAGAATGGAGATGTTTTTGTAAATGATGCCTTTGGCGCAGCTCATAGAGCTCATGCTTCAACGGTAGGGGTTTCTGATTATTTACCATCTGTTGGTGGATTTTTAATGGAGAAAGAAGACAAATTTCTTGGAGAAGTATTAAAAAATCCCGAAAGGCCATTTATTTCGATTATTGGTGGGTCTAAGGTTTCTTCAAAGATTGCAGTACTGGAATCACTTTTATCAAAGTCAAATGTAGTTGTGATTGGTGGTGGAATGGCCTATACTTTTTTACATTCCAAAGGATATTCTATAGGCAAATCTCTTTTAGAGAGCGAATATATTGATGTAGCTTCTTCTTTTTTAAAGAAAGCAAAAGAGTTGGATGTTAAAGTAATTTTACCGCTTGATCACATTGTAGCAGACGATTTTAATAAAAATTCTACTCCTGAGTATATTGATTCCTTTGATATTCCTGAGAATAAGATTGGCATGGATGTTGGAGGCAATACTTTAAAAGAAATCGAAAAGGTTATAAAAACTGCTAATACTATAATTTGGAATGGCCCTCTTGGTGTATTTGAATTTGATTCATTTTCAAAAGGAACTGCAATGGTTGCCGAAATGGTAGCATCTTGCTCAGGTTTGACCATTGTTGGTGGTGGAGATTCTGTTGCAGCTGTTAATAAATTTAATTTATCTGATAAGATCACTCATGTTTCAACAGGTGGCGGTGCATCACTTGAATATCTTGAAGGAAAGATTTTACCAGGTATTAAGGCTTTGGAGAAGTAAAGTGAGAAAAACGTTTTTAGCGGGAAATTGGAAAATGCATTATACAAGCACAGAAGCTTCTATTGTTGCAAAAAAAATCGCAACTGAAGTTAAAGCTTTAAAGGATGATTGTGTAATAATGATAACTCCCCCATTTACGGCTTTGTCTAAGGTTTCAGAATGTATTAAGGGTAGCAATGTTCTTCTTGGTGCTCAAAATATGTCTTATATGGAAAGTGGAGCAAGGACTAGTGAAATTTCACCTTCAATGCTTTTAGAATTTGGAGTAGAGTATGTTATACTTGGTCATTCTGAATGTAGATTGTATTTGGGAGAAACAGATGAAATAATAAATAAAAAAATTCTTACGGGGCTTAAGCATCCTTTTAAGTACTTAATTCTTTGCGTTGGAGAAACTCTTAATGAGAGAGATTCTGGAAAAACTTTAGATGTTGTTTTAAATCAGGTTAAAAAAGGGTTAGATGGTGTTTCTGAATCAGATATTAAAAGAATAATTTTAGCTTATGAACCTGTTTGGGCAATTGGAACGGGCAAAACTGCAACTAAAGAGGAAGCAGAAGAAGTTCATAAGGCAATTAGGCTTGAGATTATGAAGCTTTATTCAAAGTCGGTTTCGGATAATGTTATAATTCAGTATGGAGGCTCTGTTAATTCAAGCAATGTAAAAGAGCTTATGAATGAGCCCAATATTGATGGTGCTTTAATAGGCGGAGCATCTTTGAAGGCCGAATCTTTTTTATCTATAATTAATAACGTTCTTTAGTTAAAGAGGTTTGTTTTGGATTTAATTAGATTTTGTATTTTTGTAATTTTTGTTATTGTTTCAATTTTTATTATCCTTTTAATTCTAATTCAAGATGAACAGGGTGATGGAATAGGCGGTGTTTTTGGGGGCGGTAGTTCTTCTATATTTGGGGCAAAGTCTTCAAGCGTTGCTGTAAAAGTTACTGGATTTTTTATAGCATTCTTTTTTATCTTTGTAATTTTGTTATCTTTTATGAATACTAAAAGAGCAGACAATAGCTTTCTAGATGATATAAAGACGGAAAATAAAAATAGTTCAACTTTCTGGGATAATGAGAATAATGAATCAGATACTAATATTAATGAAATTAAAGAAGAAGATTTGAAAGAAAAATAATTTAAATTGATTACTGCTGTGCTATGTTATAGCACTCTTTTACGTAAAGAGTCAACTCATTACGTAAAAGAATTTTAAATCATAACTATTATCAATTTTATTGAAAGTTTATTTTATTTTTATTGTGTTTTTTTAAATAATTTAAAGCATCGATAAAATGATTTGATCCTAAAAATCCATTGTTTGCTGAATATGGAGATGGGTGGCTTGTTTCAAGAATTAGATGCTTTGCTGGGTCTATGATCTTTTTTTTGCTCCTTGCTAAATTGCCCCAAAGCATAAATACAATATTTTTCAAATTTTTAGAGATTATTTTTATTACTTCATCTGTAAAAATTTCCCACCCAATAGCTTTATGAGAAGAAGGTTTGCCTTCTTCGACCGTTAAGATTGTATTTATTAAAAATACACCTTGAATTGCCCATCTTTTTAAATCTCCGTTTGGGAGGGTTTTTATTTTTAAACTTTTTTCTATTTCTTTAAATATGTTTTGCAAAGACGGTGGAATTTTGATTTCTGAATCTACAGAAAAAGCAAGTCCATTTGCTTGGTTTTTTCCATGATATGGATCTTGTCCAATTATTACCACCTTTATGTCTTTAAATGGTAAAGAATCAAAAGCATTGAATATAAGTTTTGGAGGAGGAAATATTTTACCTTTTTTTGTTTTATATTCATGTTTTATGAACTTCACAAGCTTTTTAAAGTATTCTTTATTGAATTCATTGTTTAAAACTTCTTTCCAAGATTCTTCAATTTTTACTTTCATTTTTGTATTATATAAGAAATAGTTTGTAATTTGAAATATATTGAAGGGACGACTTTACTATTTTGAAATTTGATTTTTATTATGGATAATGATGTATTAAAAAGAATAGAAGTTTTGTCTGAATTTATTACAGATAAAAAAAAAGCTAGAATTGAGGAAGTATTAAGTTGTCGCACTAATTATTTAACATTTGTGCTTGAAGATATTTTTCAGCCCCAAAATGCAAGTGCTACTATTAGAACAGGTGAAATTTTAGGACTTAGTGATGTTCATATTATTAGTAAAAGGAATAAGTGTACTTTAAATCCAGATGTTACTTTAGGATCTTCTCAGTGGATAAATTTAAATAGGTATAACAATACTAAGTTTGCACTTGATAGGTTAAAGTCTGATGGATATAGCATAGTAGCCACATCTTTGGATGAACAATCAATAAATCTTGAAGATTTTCCAATTAGCAATAAAATGGCAGTATTTTTTGGGACAGAGTTAACAGGGCTTAGCGCAGAAGCTTTTGAAGCTGCCGATTTATATTTAAAAATACCTATGCATGGATTTACTCAAAGCTATAATATTTCTGTAGCTGTTGCAATAGTTATGTATTCTTTATCGATTCGTTTAAGAAAAAGTAGCATTAATTATTTGTTAGATGAAGTTGAGAAATCAAATTTGAGATTAAAATACTATAGACAAGTTGTTAAAAATTATCAATTTATTGAAAATCTTATTAATTCTTAAACTTCTCTTATTTTTTTCCAAGAATTTAAAAATAGATAAAAAATTGTATCGATTGCAATTATTATTAATGTAAAAATTAGAGAACCTTCTATAAGTTCGATACCCCTTACTTCAGGGTAGAATTTAAGTATTGTAGTTATAGATATTGAAACTAGTAAATTAGCTAGATATCCAGAAATTAGCCTTGATAGAGGATGAATGATCCATAAAGATTTTATTTTTATTTGTTTAAAGTAATCATATAGCAAGATGTTTATATATTGCGATAGAAAAAACACATAAGTTCCAATTAATATTGTTAAAATGTATGTAAAGTTGTTGAATAAAATTTTAAAATGAATATCTGAGGTGTCTAATTTGTTATGATTGAATACTATCATAAAATTAATCATAATTGTAAAAGTTATGTTTAACAAAAGACCCAATATTACGGAATTTGTTGCTTCTTTTTTATTATATTTTTCTACCATTAAGTTTAGGGAGAATAATGCCGATAAAAAAGTAATGCCTGATAAATTTAAGGACATTCCAAATGTTTTTACATTTCTTAGTATTAGAATATTTGATATTGTTGAAATAATCGCATTGAAACAAAAAAGGCCAGATTTTCCGAAAAATCGGTAAAGAATACCTAATGTTGTATATGTAAAGAGAAGAACTCCTATCCACAAGCTTAAATCAAACATATCTTTACTCATAGGATTTAATTTTACCAGATTAATTATCTTAGATAAAGTTTTTTATTTATTAAAATTAACTTTTTTATTTTTGAAGTTTTATATATTTTGCAAAATATATAAAAGGTGTTCCCAAAATTCCCGCAAAACCTTTAATTAGGTATGTGGAAATTACTATATCCAGGAAAGCTTGCTTTGGGAATACTTTAAAATAGGTTGCTATACTTACAAAAATTAGTGTATCTATTAAGCCACTTATCAATGTTGATCCATTGGTTCTGAAAAATAAAAACCTAGGAAATTTTTTTTTAATAAATTGATATAGGTATACATCGTTTAACTGGGATACTAGGTATGCGACAAGAGAGGCTAATAGTAAAGCTGGTATTGAGGAGAAAATGTTTTCTAAGCTTTTAAAATTTTCTTGAGTTCTATTTGACATAAAGTGAATTTGGGTATTTGTTAATACTGCAAAGACAATGAAGCTGATAAACCCAATATAAACGGCTTTTTTTGAAGTTTTTTTTCCATAAAATTCTGAGATAATATCTGTTGCAATGTATGACGATGCATAAATAATATTGCCTAGTGTAGCATTAATTCCAAATATTGTAATTTGTTTTAAAACTTGAATGTTTGCTATAATAATCGCTACTGCAACCCAAGCGAATAATCCATTTTTTTTAAAAAAAACGGCTATAATAATTAAAAATGAATAAGTAGTAATTAGCATAGCAAACCATAAAAACTCATTAAACATAAAATTCTCTTTTAGTATATTGGACTTATTATTATAAAATTTTAGTTTAATTTTTGCAAATAAGGTAGTATTGTTGTTTTCTTTAGACTATGCTAAAATGACATTTACAAGGGGATGTTTTGGATTTGACTGAAAATGCCAGTATTGTAAGTTGCAGGCAGAGGGAATCTCTTAAAACTTCTAAAATAAATGCAAAAAATAATAACTTTACAAGCTCAAACCTTGTAATGGCTGCTTAAGTTAGCAGAGAGTTTCGTTGAATTTGGCTTTGAGGTTCACTTATACTCTTTTCGATATCGAAGCTTGCTTAAAAATGTTTTCAAGTTAGTTTTTAGGGACTTTTGTACTTGAGAGCAATTTGGCGGTTTGCTAGTATTTCCAAACCATATTGCTTAAGTAAAATGCTAGATAAGCTTGTAGAAGCTTATAATATTGTTTTTAGGACGCGGGTTCAATTCCCGCCATCTCCATTTATTTCATTCTTTTATTTATCCTTTAAACATAAGCCTTAAAAAGCATTGCTAAATTTAGAAGGTTTTTAATTATTATTTAAAGCGTCCTATCGGAATCGAACCGACATCATTAGCTTGGAAGGCTAAGGTAATAGCCATTATACGAAGGACGCAAGACAATAATTTACTTATATAAAAAAAATCAATTTATGTCAATAAGATTTATTGTAATGTTATTTTTGGCTAGCAATTTTTTTTTTAAATAAGTACAATTAATTTAACTTAAATGTAGTCAAGTATAAAAACTTGTGTGGAGGAAATTGATGGGAGAGAGAGGGGAAGTATACTCTGAGAAGCTATTTACAGAGTCTGAGAGAACTTATTTTTTTAATGTCAAGGAAAATAGAAAAGGGGATTATTTTTTAAATATTGTAGAGAGCAAAAGAAGTCCAAGTGGAGATTTTGAAAGACATTCTATTTTTGTATATGAAGAAAATATAAGTGAGTTTGAATCCAATTTGCTTAAGGCAATAGCTGTTATTAAGAAAAAAGTGTCTACAGGATCTGTTGATTCTTCTATGAGGCATGATAGGGGGAGGTATGATGAATATGGAGAGAAATCTAAATTAGATGATTCTAGATTTCAGAATAAATCTCATTTATCGGGCGGACGATTTAAAAAGAAGGATTATTAATTTTTATTATTTTTTTAAATTAGTTTAAAATTTTTTCTATGAAGGCTTAAAACCCCATATTTCTTTATTGCATTTTTATGTTCTTTTGTGGGGTATCCTTTATTTTTTCTGAGCAAATATAATGGATAAATTTTATCGTATTCATCTATCAGTTTATCTCTTTTAACTTTAGCAATAATTGAAGCAGCTTTTATTTCATCTATTATTGAATCTCCTTTAATTATTGCTTTAACAGTTTTTGCTGTTATTTTTGGGACAAATTTACCATCTACAAATACTAAACTGCAATTTAATTTTAGGTTTTCGTATGCAGTTTGCATTGCAAGAAGAGTTGCGTTATGAATATTTATTTTTTCTATTATTATATTTGAAATTTCAGCGAATGCATAATATGAGTTTTCAAGTATTAATGAAGATAGGTACTCTCTTTTTTCTTTTTTTAGTTTTTTAGAATCATCCAATTCTTTTATAAAGTTAGGCTTTTTTTTGAAAACTACAGCAGCACTTAGAACAGGTCCAAAAATACAGCCTCTTCCAACTTCATCTATTCCGCAAATCATAATTAACCTTTTTATAAAAATATTTTTATTTATTATAATATGAAATTGTAGATTTATCAGTAATTGTTTTTTAATTTTAATTGGGAGTTAGTTTGGTTTTAAAAAAAATAGTACTCTTGGGGTTTAAATCTTTTTTAAATAGGCAAGAGTTTGAAATAGGTAGAAATTTGAGCTTTATTGTGGGTCCTAATGGATGCGGAAAGAGCAATCTTATTGATGCTGTTCGTTTTTGTATGGGAGAAGATAATTTAAAATTTTTAAGGGTTGAAGATATTTCTGATTTAATTTCTGTTTCAAAATCAGGAAAATCAAATTTTTCAGAAATAACTCTTTTTTTTAGTAACATTGATGGTGAAAAATCGACTTTAAGGGAATTTGGGGAGAATTTTTATATTCGTAGGCGTCTTTATAAGGACGGTTCAAGTGAGTATTATTTTAATAATAAGATTTTAAATTTTCAGGATTATAATAGACTTTTGAATAGGTTTCAGTTTAAAAAATCGCCTTATATGTTTATAACCCAAGGCAGGGTGGAAGACATTTCTTTGGGAAGAAATGTAAATCTTAAATCTTTAATTGAACAGGCAAGCGGAATAGATGTTTTAAAAATAGAAGAAGAAGAGGCCCTTAAAAATTTTAAGCAATCTAATCAAAATTTATCGTCTTTATTAACCTTACAAGAAAATTTAAAGCAAAAGTACGATAACATAAAAAATGTTTACCTTTTGAGAAAAAAACATCAAGATTTAAGTCAAAAATTAGAAGCTTTAGAAAAAACAATAATATTAAAAAAGCTTTTCAATATTAATTTTGATATTAATGTCTTAAAAAACGAATTAAATTTAGACGGTTTGAGTAAATTTTTGTCTTCTAGTTTTAAGGAAAAGTTAGAATTTTATTCATTTAGAGAAAAAAATGTTGTTAGTAATATTCAGGCATTAGAAAAGGACCTTGAGCTTGCAAAATCTAAAATTCTTGGACTAGAGATTAAGATTCAAAAATTAGAGCAAGAAAAGACTGTAAAGATGAATTTGGAAGATAAGCTTATTAAGAGTAAATTTAATTTTGAGGAGAAAAGAAAATCTATAAATAACGATTTACATCAATTAAATAGTTTGCTTAAAGAAAAGAAAAATGAATTTTTTTCTTTAAGTGATGAAATTAATAGATATACTAAAAGTTTTTTTGAACTTGTTGATTTAATTTTATCTGTATTAAAGAGTGCTAAATCAGAAGAGCTTGTTTTATTAAAAGAAAATATATTAGACTCTCTTAAACTTTTTGAAGAATCGTTGAGTATAAAATATATTAAAGAGATTAGAGTAAATTTAATCAAATATATAAGCAAAGATGAGAATCTTTTGGCTTTATTGAAGGATAAAATTGAGCCTATTTTCGATCAAAATGTTGATTTAAAAAAATTTTTGCTTGAAAAAAATTCTTTAAAATCAAATCTTGCTAAAGAGATAACAAATATCGAGAGATTAATCGAAGAAAAGACGCTTAAATTAAATGATGCGTTGGGAGAGCTTGAGTATATAGAGCTTTCTAAATTTAAAAATTTAGACGAAATCAAACTTATAGATGGTAATTTAGAATTTTTATCTGAATCTAAGAATAGTCTTGATGAAGAGATTAAAGATTTGTATTTAAAGCTTGACAATTTAAATTTAGAAAAGAGTGATATTCAGCTTAAATTAAACAATCTCGTTGCTTCAAAATCCAATAATGAGTCTTTTAAGGAGAAAGATTTAAGCTCTTCAGTTTTTTTAAATAATTTTAAAAAAACTAATTATTATGAATATATAAAAAAACAGACAGAGTATGAATTTCTTTTGAACTCTAATTTAAGCATTAAGAATGAAATAGAAAATTTTAATATTTCTAATAAAATGTCTGATAAATTTAAATTGGAAGAGGACATTCTAACCAGAGATCTATTACAAAAAGAGATCAATGCAATCAATCTAGGCGATTATGTATTTTTCAATATTGATAAAGAGTTTGATGAAACCAAGGATCGTTTTGAAAAAGTAAGTTTACAAGTAGAAGATTTAAAGCTTTCTAAATATTCATTACAAAAGCTTCAAAAAAAAATAAAGAGTGAAATTTATAAAAAATTTAGAGAATCATTTGATGAGATTAATAAAAACTTTTCTTACTTTTTTAAAAAAATTTTTAAAGGAACCGCCATTCTTTTTTATAATGAAAATACCGATAATGTTGAGATTAGAATAAATTTTTCAAATAAATTTGTCAAAAACAATAATATGCTTTCAGGAGGCGAGAGTACTTTGGTTAGCATGGCTTTTTTGTTTGCACTTTATTATTATTCTCCTGCTTGTTTTTGCATGCTTGATGAAGTAGATGCAGCTCTTGATTTTGAGAATAGCAAAAAACTTTCTTTACTATTAAAAGAATTGGGGAAAAAAATTCAACTCTTGGTAATAACCCATAATGCATATGTTTCTGAGGGTGGTGAAAATTTGATAGGCATTACACTTGATAATGGTGAAAGTAAGGTGTTTAATATATAATTAAATTAGATTTAAGGAAATTAACATGCAAGATGGAAAGTTTAGCTTTAGAAAATATTTTTTAATTTTAATATTTTTAATTTTTATTGTTTCAGGTATTACTTATTTCTATTCAACACAAATGTTAGAGAAATCTCAAAGGTCTGTTGAAGATAATTTAGATGCTAAGATTAAATTAGTTGACATGGAAGATTTTTATTTTGATTTAAATAAATCTCTAAATATGGATGATTTTTTTATTCCTAGGCCTGATTTTTTAAATGAAAATTTAAATAAAAATTTAGTTATTGATGGATTAATTAAAAATAAATTTCTTGATGAGAATTTTTTTAAGGATCTTTGGATTAAAAAGGAAAATTTATTTAACATTGATATTGAGAAGGAGAATGAAAAATTAATAGATAAGATTTTAGAAATTTCCAAATGATTAAAAAATATTTGATTTATATAAGTTTGCTATTTGTTGTTTTTGAAGTTTGTCCTGAGCCAGCTTTTATAAGTCAGAGTGATTCATATGAGCTTGATTTTAGCAGTAGAGAAGTAGATATTAATGTAAATACCAATTCAAAGTTTAATCTTTCTTTTAAAGATGAGTCTTGGATTTATATCAAAAACAACGAAAATAGAGCTTTTATTAAGTTGATTGGAGAATCTTACGAGAATGGTGCTGTTTTTTCTTTTCAAACTTTTAAAAAAGAAGGCAAGATTAAGTTGCTTTTTAGCTACCAAAATGTTAACAATTCAATTGAATTTAATAAAATGATTATCTTGAAAATTACAAATAAGTTTGAAATTAAAATTCCATCTAGTGGTGGCGTTTCTGATGAAAATAAGGATATTAAAAGTAATAATAGCCTTGAACTTGGAAGGGGTAGTATTAATATAACTCCTGAAGAAGTTATTGCCGGGGCTTTGAATTTATCTTACATAAATGATTACAAAGGAGCAATAGATTTGCTTAATAGGTATAATTTTAATGATGATAAATATATTTTATTGAAGGCGCAAATTTATCATAAAAACAGGGATTATTTGAAATCTTATGAAAATTATTTGAAATTGAAGAGTAGATGCTTTAAAAGCATTATTTTTGATCTAATTAAGCTTGGCATAGAGCTTGATATTAAAGAAGAGGTCTTAGAGAACGCTAGATATTTAGTTGAAAATAATATTGATTTTTCTGAGAGTATTTATCTTGAGATTTTTGAATTTTTAGTAATAAAGGGAGAATATGAGTTTGCTTTAAATTTTAGTTCTCTTTACTTTCCCAAGTATGTTAATTCGAGCTTTTTAGATAAATATAGCTATGTGTTGGGGAAACTTTATGAGTCTGAGAGTAAACATAAAGATTTTTTAAAGGCTTTGCATTACTATAAATTAGTTATTAATAATTACCCCTTTAGTGATTATTATGAGAGAGCCAAGGTAAGATATTTGTTTTTAAAGCGATTTTTTTAGGAGATATTATATGATAAGGAGAAGGCTTACTAAACAACTTGAAATAATAAAAGATTATCTTTGGGATATGAAGGAATGTGTGCTTAAAATTATAGATGACTCTTTAATAGCCTTAGAATCTAAGGATAAAAGTTTAGCTAAAAAAATAATCAATGAAGATGA
This sequence comes from Borreliella garinii, assembly GCF_001922545.1. NCBI lineage: Bacteria > Pseudomonadati > Spirochaetota > Spirochaetia > Spirochaetales > Borreliaceae > Borreliella > Borreliella garinii. The sequence goes on from NZ_CP018744.1 coordinate 864,289, forward strand.
AAAAATAATAGATGATTATCAATATGATATTGAGGATTTGTGTGGAAGGATAATTGCGACTGAGCATCCTGTTGCTACAGAACTTAGAGAAATTTTAGCAATTATTAAAATAATAAGTTCTCTTGAAAGGATTGCAGACCATGCTACCAAGATTGTAAGAGTTGTTCTTCTTCTAGAATCAGATTTGGATGATTTTGATTTTCTTAATCTTTATTTTAAACCTTTAAGAGAAATGGCTGATACAGCTAAAGAGATGTTGTCTGATATTTTTGACGCATATTTTGATGGAGATTTTACTAAAATATTAAAGATAGTTAAGTATGATAATATAATAGATAAATTATTTTCAAAGCAAAAAAGCATTGTTATTGATGCAATGAAAAAAAATCCTGAAAATTTAGATTATCTTTTAAATATATTATTTTTGAATAGTTTTTTAGAAAGAGTAGGCGATCATGTAGCAACAATTGGTGAATTGCTCTATTTTATTAAAATAGGTGAGAAAGTAAACTTAACCTAGCGGCATTATTTTAAAATTTTTAAAGCCAAATAAATTTTATATAATGGAAAGTTTTTACAAAAAGAATTAATGATCATGATCATTAATTCTTTTTGTAAGTAGCAGGCATTATGTATTCAAGATTTTTGTTTCCTCTTATTGTTTCTGAATGTCCAATTAAAAGATAAGAATCATCTTTAAGATAGGAGTTTAATTTATTGGCAAGGTTGTTTCTAGTTTTTTCATCAAAATATATCATGACATTTCTGCAAAATATTAGGTCAAATTTCTTGCTAAATGGAAATTTTTCATCCATTAAATTTAATTTTTTAAAGTAAACCATTTTTTTTAAAATTTCTTTAACTTGAAATTTATCATCTTTAAGTTGATTTAAATATTTAGTTTTTAAATATTTAGGCAAGTTTATTATACGATCTTCAGGATAAATTCCTTCATGAGCCTCTCTTAGAACGCTAATTGAAATGTCTGTTGCTAAGATTTTGACTTTAAAATTTGCTTTATTATTTTCCATGTATTCTTGCAGTATCATTGCAATTGTATACGGTTCTTCACCGCTTGAGCATCCGGCTGACCATATTCTAATTTCTGGGTTTTGTGATTTTAATATTTTTTCAGCAAGTTTGGGTAATATTTTTTTATTTAAAAAATCGAAATGTTTAGATTCCCTGAAAAAATAGGTATGATTGGTTGATATTTTGTCTACTAATTCAATTAATTGAATATTTCCAGTGCTTTTTTCTAAAAAGTTAATGTATTCAGTAAAATTTTTAAAACCTTTAACTTTAAGAAGAGATGATAATCTACTTTCAATTAGCATCTTTTTTTTTTCGCTGAGATTTATTCCAAAATTGTTATAAACTATTTTTATTAATCTTGAAAGTTCGTCTTTAGTTATATTTATATTAAGGTTGAATTTGTTTTGATTTATGTTCATATGCTTTTGATTTTATTCTCCTTTTTGACCCAGAGTGATTTGTTTAAATATTAAAAATGTAAAAATTTCTTTTTTAGTTCTATAATATTAAAGCGTACAGCTTAAGTTAAATATTTCAATTGCAATAATTTTTCAATTGTGATAATTTAGTAGTTAAATTATTAGTATGCTTACTTATTAAAGGTTGTTTTATGCGAAAAAGAAGTAGTAGAAAAATCAAAAATGATTTAGTTGCACTTGAATCTAAAGAAAAAAAAGTTGGTATATGGGGTATTTTTGCTCTTATTTTAATTGTTTTCGGATTTATTATTGCACCTTTACTTCCAGGGATCTTTGACAATGCTCATTCATCTGGTTTAAAATTTGGTTCTTATAAAGGTCAACCTATTTACTATAAAAAAGATAGTAAGTTTGCCAAGTATGTTAATTATTATTCAAATCTTTATTCTAGATTACAAGGAAATGCTAAAAATATTAATATAGATTACAATGCCTGGTATTTGGCATTTATGAAATATGTTGAGGATATTGCTTTTTTTGACTTGATAAAAAAATATAATTTTTACATCTCTAAAGAGATGTTGAATAAAAATTTACTAAGATCTCCTGAGTATTTAGACTCTAATGGGAATTTTAGTTCTAAAAGATATAATAAAGCTTCTGATTATCAAAAAGTTAAAATTTATGATGATATGGTAGAAAATATACTGTTTTCTAATGTAAAAATTTTTTTAAATAGTAATTTAATATTTCCCGAGTCTCTTTTTAATCTGATTAAAGATATGAGTACTGTAGAAAGGCATATTTCATATCTTTCTCTTTCTTATCAAGATTTTTCTAATAAAGAAGCAATATCTTATGCTGAGAAAAATTTAAATTTATTCAAACGCTTATCGCTTGCGTCTATTCGTTTTAAAAATATGAATGACGCTAGGAATGCTTATGATAAGCTATTAAACAAAACTCCATTTGAAGAGCTTGCTAAGCTTTATTCAGATGATATAGCTAATTTCAAAGGTGTTGTTTCTTTGGATAAGTATTATTTTGATTTAGATCTTAATATTGAGAAAAAAGAAGATCTAGATTTTATTTTTTCTTTAAGAGAGAGTGAATTTAGCAAGCCTATCAAGATTAAAAATAAAAATGAATATCAAATATATAAGGCATTTGGCAATGTTCATAATTTTGATAAAAATTCAGATCGTGATATTAGCTCTGTTAAAAATTATATTGAAACTTATGAGCCAAGCGTTATTGAAGGTTATTTGGAAAATAAACTAAATAATTTTCTTAGTGATGTTAAGCTTAGTGGTTTAAGCCAAGCTCTTGAAAAATATCGGTTTAGTTTAAAAGAAGAAATTGTTAATTTATCTTATAATGTTAATATTTATCCCAATACTTTAAAAGAGTTGGTTGAGTTTAATAATAGCAAATCTTTTTACAATGTTGTTTTTGGATTAAAAGAAAATTCTTGGTCTAAGCCTTTTGTAGCAAATAAAAAAGTTTATTTATTTTTTCTGAACTCAGCTAAAAAAAGATCTAAACCGTTTAAAGAAGAGCTTAAAAATGAAAAACTTCTTGACAATTTAAACATTGCGAATAGCGGTTTGATTACAGATTTTTTATTAAATAAAAAAGATTTTGTTAATAATTTTAATGAGTCATTTTTTGCTTTACAAAACTTTAGTCAAAATTAAGAAATGAATGTATGGTAAAGGTTTTGATAGCTAGCTTAATTAATTTTACTAAAGAATTAATTCGACTTTATAATTGTGTTTATATCTATTTTTGTAGATTTTTGTTTTTATTCTTTTTTTTTACATTGCTTGCTTGTTCTAAAGCAAGCAAGGATTTTATTGTTTTTAATAAAGATGTAAAATCTTCTCCCAAAATCGATAATCCAAATTCTAATGTTTTAGAAATTAACAAAATGGAAGATTTTTTTGGAGATATTATAGATTTAAAAGGCTATAAAATTCTTGCAGTTCAGCAGGAAAATTTAAATTTAGATGTTTATTTTGAACAGGTGGTCTTAGCTCAAAATTTTTCAAATCTTAATGCGTATTTATTTATTATTGGTTTTGATCCTAAAATTAAAGTCGGAACGATTCTTTTCAAAACTCAAATAGATATTGACCCAAAAAATTCTTATAACATGTATCTTGAGGATATTACAGGTGATTATGATTTTAATATAGTTGTTCAAGGATTTTTAAAAGATAAATCCGTTTTGTACGTTTTTCAAAAATCTGTTTTAAATGATGTATCTTCTTATAAGCCCATATTTTTTGACAAAGTTAATGGTACTGTTCTTATTAATAAGTATGCAAGATCTTCAGCTTATGAAGAAAATAGGTCAAGAGAAAGCTATCCTATTTCTTTAGAAAAATATGAAAAAGTAGGAGAAGATTTAATAATCAGTAAGATTGAAAAATATGAATATTCCCATGTTCAGGGCAAATATTATCTTTCTTCTGTGAGTGAAAAAGTTGGCAAGATTGATAATAATATTTACAAAACTTTAAAGAATTTAAGCAAAGATGAAGTTTATAGATTTTTGCATGGAGTTTGGTACGACGCCTATGATTATAATAAAAAACAAGGCAAAGAGATTGATGAAGTTTTATTTTTGTCTTTTGAAAGACAATCAAGCGAGATCAATCTTTTTAGAAAAAATTCTCAAGAAGTTGCAAAGATTGAATATATTTCAAAACCGGCTTACAACACTCTTAATGTTAGTGCGAAGTCTCTTTTTTCAGATTTGATAGTTTACAATTTTTGGATAAAAATTGTAGATAAAGAAAACATTGAAATCAAAATTGACACCAGTACAAATTCTTACGATAATAGTGGATTTTCAGGATCATTTAAAAGATTTGATGAAAATGTCTTAAACGTTGTTAAAAAAAAAGGTAATAATATTTATTTTATTCCTAGTGGGAATTACGCTTATAAGGACAAGATTTATGATTTTTCTTATCCCCATTTAACTTATATTGATGAAAATAAAATTTATTATGGCATTTTTAATATTTTCCCTTTAAAAAATAATTTTGTTCTTGAATATGAAATTGATATGGGTAGTTACAAGCTTATTGAATCTTTTTTTCTTGAACATATCGAGAGAGTTGTTCAAAAGCAAAAATTTTCTACAATTATTCTTAATCCTATTAAAATTTTAAAAGATGATGTAAGCTTAGTTAAAGGACAAAAATTAAAACTTGAGCGAATAGAAAAAATAGGATAATAGTTTTTATGAAAATATTGAGAAGTGTTATAACTTATTTTAATGTTTTATTGTTCTTTTTGATTTTGATTTTTTTTTTATTTCCCTTCTACTTGATTTGTAAGATTTTTTCACTTGAGCGTTATGTTATTAGATTTAGCTTTATTATGATGCGAGCTTGCATTAAGATTGGTTTATGGCTTGCTGGAATTAAAATTATTGTTACAGGTTCTGAGAATATTCCCCAAAAAAGCAATATAATCATAATGGGAAATCATATTGCGGCTATGGATCCTTTAATTTTTATTTATACCTTTGTTAATCCATTTGTAATATTAGCAAAACATTCTTTGCTTAGGGTTCCTTTTGTGAATCTTGTTTTAATTGTTATGGGCGCTATTTTTGTCAATAGAAAGAGCATAAGATCTGCTGCTATTGCTGAGGCTAAGGCAATAAAGGTTATGAGAGAGGGTAGATCTATTGGAATTTTCCCTGAAGGGACTAGGAACAGAGGGGGGGATACTAAGGTTTTTAAAAAAGGTGCAATTAAGATGGCATTAAAGACAGGAACATCTATTCTTCCTGTTACTCTTTATAATACTAATAACTTTTTCATTAAAAATATTATTTTTAATTCTGGAGTATCTGTTTATATTCATGTCCATCCTTTGATAGATGTTTTAAAATTAAGTGAATATGAAAAAGAGAATCTTACTAGTATTATTAGAGATCAAATAGTTAAAAAGCTTGAAACTATTAAAATTTAATTTATAAAGCAAGGATTTAGATGAAGACTCAAAATTATGATGAAAGTAAAATAATAACCCTATCTTCTCTTGAACACATTAGATTAAGATCTGGTATGTATATTGGACGTTTAGGAGATGGCTCTAATATTGATGATGGTATTTATATTCTAATTAAAGAGATAATAGACAATTCAATTGATGAGTTTATTATGGGTTATGGAAATGAAATTTTTATAAAAAAAGAAAATAATCTCATTACTATTAGGGATTATGGAAGAGGAATTCCTCTTGGGAAAGTTGTCGAGAGCGTTTCAGTTATTAATACTGGAGCTAAGTACAATGATGATGTTTTCCAATTTTCTGTAGGACTTAATGGAGTTGGAACTAAAGCAGTTAATGCCTTAAGTTCAAAATTTCTAGTAAGATCAACAAGGAATGGTAAATCTTTTGAGGCTTTGTTTTCTAAAGGAAACTTATTAGAATCCAGAGAAATGGAATCTTCTGATAAAGACGGTACTTATGTTGAGTTTTTAGCGGATTCAGAGATATTTGGAAAATATTCTTACAGTGAAGATTTTCTTAAGAGAAGATTTTTCCATTATGCTTGTTTGAATAAAGGGCTTATAATAAACTATAATAATCAAATTTTTGAATCCAAAAACGGTCTTTTAGATTTTTTGAATTCAGAAATTAAAAGTGATGATTTGCTTTATGATATTGTTTACTATTCTAGTAAAACTTTGGAGTTTGCTTTTTCTCATACAAATAATTATGGAGAGACTTATTTTTCATTTGTTAATGGGCAATATACCAACGATGGAGGTACCCATCAGACTGGTTTTAGAGAAGGCTTTGTAAGAGCTATTAATGATTTTCTTAAAAAAACATATTCGTCAACAGATATTAGAGAAGGGCTTGTTGCAACTCTTTCTGTTAAAATTAAAGACCCAATATTTGAAAGCCAAACTAAGAATAAGCTTGGAAATATTGAAACTAGAGGTAATGTTGCAAGGGAAGTGCAAAAGATAATTTCTGAGATTTTATATAAAGATAAAATACTTGCAAAATTGATTGAGAAAAAAGTAGTTGACAATGAACGACTTAGGAAAGAACTAAGTAGTGTAAGAAAAGAGGCAAGAGAGAGAGCAAAAAAAATATCTTTTAAAATCCCCAAGCTTAAGGATTGTAAATTTCATTTTAATGGTAGCAACGAGCAGTCAGAACAAACTATGATCTTTTTAACAGAAGGGGACTCTGCAACGGGTTCAATGGTATCTTGTAGAGATGTTTATACCCAGGCTATATTTTCTCTTAGAGGCAAACCTCAAAATATGTTTGAAAAAAATAAATCTGAAATATATAAAAATGAAGAGCTTTATAATATGATGGTGGCTCTTGGCATTGAAGAATCAATTGAAAATTTAAGGTACAATAAGGTTGTAATAGCAACTGATGCAGATTTTGATGGATTTCATATTAGAAATTTGTTGTTAACTTTTTTCTTAACTTTTTTTGAAGATTTAATTTTAAATGGTCATATGTATATTTTAGAAACTCCTCTTTTTAGGGTTAGGAACAAAAAAAACACGATCTATTGTTATTCTGAGGAAGAAAAGAAAAAGGCCATGATCCAGCTTAAGGGGGGATGTGAAGTGACAAGGTTTAAGGGCCTTGGTGAAATTTCTCCAAATGAATTTAAAAGTTTTATTGATATTAATAGCATTAAACTTACAAAAGTGGATCTTTTTAATATTAAAGAAATAAAAGAGAAATTGGGTTTTTATATGGGGCAAAATACTCCTGAGCGGCGGAATTTTATTATGGAGAATTTGATTTAATGGATATTAGAAGCATACTTAAAGATAATTTTTTGCAATATTCATCTTATGTTATTAAAGATCGCGCTATTGCTAGTGTTGTTGATGGATTTAAGCCAGTTCAAAGGAGAATTATACATTCTCTTTTTGAAATGCATGATGGTAATTTTCATAAAGTTGCAAATGTTGTTGGTAATACAATGAAATACCATCCTCACGGTGATACTTCAATTTATGAGGCTCTTGTTAATATTGCCAACAAGGATCTATTTATTGAAAAGCAAGGCAATTTTGGCAATTTATTGACAGGTGATCCTGCTTCTGCTTCTCGATATATTGAATGTAGATTGACCCCTTTAGCTTTTGATGTTCTTTACAGCAAAGAGATAACAGTTTATGAATCTTCTTATGATGGAAGAAATAATGAACCTTTGCTTTATCCCGCAAAAATTCCTGTTATTTTAATTCAGGGAAGCGAGGGAATTGCTGTTGGAATGGCAGCCAAAATACTGCCTCACAATTTTAATGAGATTTTAAGCGCAGTAAAGAGCGAGCTTCTTGGAGAGACTTACGATATTTATCCTGATTTTCCAACAGGAGGAATAGTTGATGTTAATGAATATGCTGATGGTAACGGCAAAGTTTTAGTTAGAGCTAAAATTGAAACTATAGATGAAAAAACAATTGTAATAAGGGAATTGCCTTTTGGTGAGACTACTGAGAGCTTAATATCTTCGATTGAGAAAGCGATTAGAAAGAATTATATTAAAGTTTCAAGCATTAATGATTTTACTGCTGAAAATGTGGCTATAGAACTATCTTTGCCGCGGGGTGTTTATGCAAGTGAAGTGATTGAAAAGTTGTATCATTATACAAATTGCCAGATATCAATTTCTGTTAATTTATTGTTGCTTAGTGAGAGGTATCCTGTTGTTTATACTATTAAAGATCTTATTAAGTTTCATGCAGACCATCTTCAAAAAATTTTAAAAATGGAACTCGAATTGCAAAGAAATAAGATCTTTGAAAAAATATTTTATAAAACACTAGAACAAATTTTTATTGAAAAAAAGATTTATAAACTTCTTGAAACAATTTCTAAAGAAGAAAATATTGTAAGTATAATATTGTCAGAGGTTTTAAAATATAAAGAATCTTTTTCAAGGGAAGTTTTGAAAGAAGATGTTGAAAATTTGCTTAAGATTCCAATTAGAAAAATAAGTCTTTTTGATATTGATAAAAATTCTAAGGATATTAAAATTTTAAATAAAGAATTAAAGAGTGTAAATAGCAATATTTCCTCAATAAGAGGATACTCAATAAACTTTATTGATTTATTACTTGCAAAGTACTCTAAAGATCATCAAAGGAAGACTGAAATTTCTTTAATCAAATCAAAGAATGTAAAAGAAATAGCTACAAAGAATATGAAAGTTTATTTGAACTTGGTAGAAGGTTTTGTAGGAACTAGTCTTTTTGATGGTGAATTTATCGGAAATGCTAGTTATTATGATAAAATATTGGTTTTTAGGAAAAATAGTTATGTTCTTAAAAATATTGAAGACAAGGCATTTATAGATAAAAAGAATATATGTGCTTTAGTTTATGATATAAATAATTCAAAAGCACAAATATTTTCAATAATTTATCTTAATAAACTTGACAATTTTTATTATATTAAAAGATTTAAAATAGATAAGTTTATTACAGATAAAGTCTATGAATTTTTAGGAGAAAATGATGAATTTGTTGATTTTTCATTGAATCCCCAATTTGTAGAATTTTCAACAAATAAAGATATTGTTAAAAGAATTGAAATTGCTAATTTTATGGTTAAATCAAGAAGCTCTATTGGTAAGCGAATTTCGAGTAACAATTTGAAAAAAGTTAAATTTAAATAGTTCCAAAAGCCTTTTTTAAATTTCATTAATATGCTACCATAGTACCAGTTTAGTAAAGGGGTTTTTATGAATAAATTTTTAATTTTTATTTTGGTAGCCTTTTGTGCTTTTTCTAGTTTTGCTCAAGATGATTCTAAAAGCACTTTTAATCTGGGAGCGGGAGAAAAATTTTTGGTTTATGAAACCAATAAGAAAGATTCTCTTGTACCATTTTTATTGAACCTTTTTTTAGGGTTCGGGATAGGTTCTTTTGCTCAAGGAGATATCCTTGGAGGTTCTCTTATTCTTGGATTTGATGCGGTTGGTATAGGTTTAATACTTACAGGAGCTTATTTGGACATCAAGGATTTTGATAATAATGCTAAAAAAGCTGATTTTAAGTGGACTTGGGGTAAGGGAATGATGTTGGCAGGTGTGGTTACTATGGCTGTGACAAGATTGACAGAAATTGTTCTTCCATTTACATTTGCTAATAATTATAACAGGAAGCTGAAAAATAGTCTTAATATAGCCTTGGGAGGATTTGAGCCTAGTTTTGATATTAACATGGGCCAAGCTAGTGCCCTTGGGTTTGGACTGTCTTTCAAAAAAAGTTATTAATTTTATTTATTATGAAAATGAGTGATTGCAATTTTGTATTGTGATTGCTCATTGTAGTTGAAAATTAGAGCTTTTATTTATATTTTATTTCTCTGCTAAGATCTTTTTTTATGCTTTTTTGTTTTAGTATTTCTCTTTTATCATACAATTTTTTTCCTTTGCATATCCCAACTTCTACTTTAATTATTGATTTTTTTAAATAAAAACTAATAGGAATTAAAGTGTATCCCTCTTTTTCTTTAAATTTTTTTAGTCTTTGTAGTTCCTTTTTTTTGATTAGAAGCTTTCTGGGTCTTAATTCATCGTGATTAAAGATATTTCCTTCTTTATATTTTGATACGTGCAAGTTTTCAAGCCACAATTCTTCTTTTTTTATGCTTGCAAAGCTATTATTAAATGACAATTTTTTTGCCTTTATTGATTTTACTTCAGTTCCTTTCAGTACTATTCCACAACTTATTTTTTCTTCAATAAAGTAATTAAATTTTGCCTTTTTGTTTTCAAGAAGTAAAGCGTTTGTGTTCAAATCTATTCCTTCTAATCCTTTGATACAATCAATCTAAAACCAATGTTTGGAGAACTCCAATTTTTCAAGAAAGAAGCTTTAGTTGATGGATTGATTAAATTATTATTTTCATGGGAGTATGTTCTAACTTCTGTTACTAATGAATAAAAATTTGAATTTTCGTTATAAAAATTTTTTTCATTTTTAAACATTGCAATATCGTTAAAAGACGAATTTTGCATTAAATTCCAAAATCCAACTTTTTTTGATATTTCATTAATATTTAATGATTTTTTGTTTGGTTCTTTTTGGTACAATTCCCATTCTTGTGATATAGGGAGTCTTGCTTTAAATCCTTTGGGAAGTTTTTTAGAGTACCAGTTGGCATATTCTATTGCTGAGAAATAAGATATACCTGTGATAGCTTCATTTAAGCCTATTTGATTAAAATTTTTGAGATAATTTTCATCTACGAGTTGTTCTTTTATTAAATTTTCTTTGTTATTTAATGCCCATTTTGGATTTTCTTTTAAAAAATCTTGATACTCATATTTTGTAACATTTTGCTCTTGAATAAGAAATTCTTTTATACTATAGGTAGATTTTAGTGAAATATTTTTTGAATCTAATTCATAATTTTGAATTTTTTCGATTTTATTTGAATTTATTTTTTTAAATCTAGGTAACTTTATATTAATTTTTTCATTTTTAGAAATTAATTGAATGTTTTCATTGTCTAGAGTTTTGGTTAATTTTTTAATCCAGGGTTTATTTTTTGTTAGTATTTTGAGATCTTTATCTAAATTTTCTAAAAACCAAAAGATAGCTCTATTTTCTAAGTTAAAATTTGTTTTTAAAGAGTTCCATATTTTTTCTTGATCACTATTGCTTTGGTCTATTGAATACACTGCTTTATATGAATCTAAAAAATCCTTAAACATTTCTATTGAATTTAAGTAAGGTATGGAATCTTTTAGAAATTTTTTAATGTATTCAGGATGTTCTTTGAGTTCACTAGATACTAATGAAAATACAGGGATTAATTTTGTATTTTCATTAGTATTTTTTATTTTTACCATTATAGAGAGTTCTTTTTGTCTTTGTTCAATGATCTTTTCAGGATCAACCAGTTCTAAATTTATTTGTAAATTATAGCTTCCAAAAAATTTGTTGTGAATTTTTATATTTTGTTCGTAGGTTTTAAATCCCATCCTTTTTGCTTTAAGGATTCCTTCAGTGGTATTTATATATTTATTAAGTGGAGTTCTGCCGATATACTTTTCGTTTAAATAGATATAAGTGTTTTCAATGTTAGAATTTATTTTTAAATACGCTCCTGGATTTTTAAACTTAGGTATAATAATTAAAACTGATACTAAACTTAAAAGTAATATTATTGTTGTAAGAAATACGTAAACTTTGGGAACTATTCCTAGAATTGGCTTTAATTTAACTTCAAGAAGATCAATATTTGAATTCTCATCAATTTCCTTCATCTTTTAAAGTATAGAAAAGTATTTAAATAAGTGTCAATATTTTGTATGATTTAATTCTTGAGGTTAGATTATGTATTTAAGAAGATTAGATAAATTTGCATCTTTTTTGGTATACTCTGTTGAAAAATACTTGACATATCGAAAAAGAAAGAAGTATTTTTGCAAATTAAGGGCTAAGAAACGAGGATTTTTTCTCAACTTTTTATTTGATTTTGTAGCAGCGGCAATTTTTGTACTGGTAATAAATCAATATTTTGTCCAAGCTTATAAAATACCGTCAGGTTCAATGGAAAATACTCTTCAAATAGGGGATTTTTTATTTGTAGATAAATTTTCTTACGGTCCTGAACTTTTACCAGGGTTATTTAAGATTAATGGTTTTAAAGCCCCAGAAGAATCCGATGTTATTATTTTTGAAAATCCAGAATATAAATCAAAGGGTGTTTTTTTTGATATTTTTCAAAGAATACTTTACATGTTAACGTTATCTTTTATTGATCTTGATAGAGATGAATATGGCAATCCTAATGTTAGATTTCTAGTTAAAAGAGGTGTATTTGCAGATGGAAAAATTGTTAGATTTAACAGCGGTAAAGCTTACATTAAAAGAGAAGGCGAAGAAAATTTTATTTTAGAAGATTCTTATCGGGATTTGGTTGATCAAAATTTTAATATTAAGAAAATTGTAGCAAATGAGGACTATGGGATTTATGGTGATTTTGCTATGTTTGTTGCTTTGAGTCAGTTAAATATAAATTTAAGTCGCATTCCCGATTTCTCATTTTTTGATGTTAGAGTGATTGATAGGTTTGAGTTTGAAAGATTAGAATATAAGTATTTGTCTGCTTTTATGCCATATGTTGATTATTATATGGAGAAAGCTATAATAAGGGATTATGGGATTTATGTTCCTTATGGATATATTTTGCCAATTGGAGACAATAGAGACAATTCTCATGATGGTCGATTTTTTGGTGTAATAAATAAGAATAAAGTGCTTGGAAAAACTTTAATAATATATCTTCCATTTTCTAGAGTAGGATTTATTTAAAGTGGCTCCATATTTAACTTTCGAACAAAGGCTTTTAAGAAAAAGGCAAAGAAAAATTTTTTTTAAATATGTTTTAACATTTTTAATGTTAAATTTTTTTTTCACAAAGTTTGTTTTGCAAATTTTTATGATTAAAGGTAATGAGATGTTGCCAACCATAACAAAAAATGCTAGTTTGTTTTTTGTTGCAAGACATATAACGTCTTTTTTTATTCCTTTGAAAATGAATGATATTGTTCTTTATGAAGATTTTAGGTTAAGTAATAATTTTTTATTAACGTTAATAAAAGATTTCTTTTTTTTAAATAAAATTCTTAAAAGAGCAAACTATAAGGTATCAAGAATAGCGGCTGTTCAGGGCGATTCTGTTTATGTTAGAGGTTTGAATGTTTTGGTAAATAAAAAGGATACAGATTTTTTTTATTTGAATGGCAATTTAGTTAGCTATTATAAGTTGAATAATTTTTTCAATACAGATGAAGTGGTTAAGTGCTTCATTTTGAAAAAAAATGAAGTTTTTTTATTAAATGACAATTTAAGTGTTTTAAATGATTCTAGAATATTTGGACCTATTAATAAAAATGCTATTGTTTCTTTTTTGGCCTTTAGGGTAGTGGACTATAAGATTGTTAAATAAAATTTTTGTTGATGCTGATTCTTGTAATTTTAAGATAATAAAATTTTTGCAAAAATTTATATTGCACAATAAATCAAAACTTATTGTAGTTTCTAATAAGTTTTTGAATTTAGAAAAAACAGAAAATGTTTTTTTAGAGGTGGTAGACGATGTTGATGCATTTATTTTGAATTTAGCAGATAGGTACAGCCTTGTAATTACTCGAGATATTTTTTTTGCTAAACTTCTTTTAAATCTTGGGGTTAAGGTTATGAATGATGAGGGTCAAATTTTTAATGTAAATAATATAAATTATTTATATTTTAGATCTAAGATTAATTTTAATTTGAAAATTAAGATTAAAAAATATTATGATGTAGATTTTAATAAGTTTAGATATGAAAAATTTATAACAAATTTTTATTCTTTATTCTTTAGTTAATTTTTTATTTTCCAATTTCCACAAACCTTTGCCCTGAGTTAATATGTAAATTGTGTTGTTTGATACAGGAATAATATCGTTAAGACCCGTTTTGCTTAGCTGGGAACCGTTATAAGCTCCAGGTTCTACAGATTTTGAAGGTGCTTGTAAAGCAAAAATTCCTTCTTTATTTTTTGTAAATTCTGCAAATCCATTATTGCTTCCGATTAATATCACATCATTAAATTCCCTTGCAAAGTATCCGCTAAATTCACCTACTTCGTCTTGAATAAATATTGGCGTTGTGTAATTATTTGCATTCGAATACATTTTAAATTTTGTTTCTAAACTATTATAACCACCAGTCATTACTAAAATTTCAGAAAAACCTCTAATGTTTGTTTTAATTATAGGCATTATTTCTTTGGCTTGTTGGTAGTCTATGTTTGTGTATGTATTATTATGTATTTGCCATACTTTAAGTGAATTTCCTGTAATTAAGTTACCTTCATTTGATATTTGATAAAATTTATCATTTTCAGTAGCTTGTGATGGTGTTTTGTCGACTCCTTCTAGATTAAAAATTCTCTCTTTATTATTTTTGTCTATAGCTAAAATATATGCTTCTTTTATGCCATCGTTTCCCACAGATTTTAAGAATTTATACGCTTTTAGTGGTTTTTTAAATTTTAATGCCCAATCTTTTCCATTTAGCTCGCAAACTTCTAGTTCTGCTTTTTTGTTTTGCGCTAAAAGATAGGTTTTCCCAGATACATTTACAATGTCATTTATAAACTCATAAGAATCGCTTAAGTCAATTTTTTCAACCTTGCCGTTTTCTTTTTTAAATAAATGCATGGCTGCAATATAGAGAGTTTCTCCTACTAGAGAAATTCCCCTTGGGCTTGAACTGCCTAAAATGTTATATTCATGTTTTATTTTTTGCAGATTTCCTAGTTGGGAAAATATGGATTCGCTTGAGCATGTCAGTAGTAAAAATATTAATAGGTTTAAAATTATTTTTTTTTTTAAATAGTTTTCATATTTTTGTTTCATTTTTGTCCTACAATTTATTTACATTTACTGTAACTGATAATGATATAAGTGCAAAATGTGCCATTTTAGCAGAATTTCCAAATTCAAACATCATCCACCAGGATGTTGTTGCTCCAAAAGACCATTTATAGTTAAAGTTCCATAAAATTCCAGATCCAAAAGCGATTGTAGGGAGCGCATCAAAAGTTCTTAAATTTGTAATATTATTATTTCTATCTCCATATGTATTAAGAGAAAACCCTATATTTGTGAAAATTGGGATTTGGAATAATTCTCCTATGTCAAATATATAGTTTATTGAAAATGTAATAGGCACACTATAAAAAATTTTACCTACACTTGAATCTGGATTTAATATATTAAAAGAATGGTTAATATCAAAGTTAAACATATATCTTAGTTCAAGTCCAATTGCTAAATTATTTAAAATATGATACTGATATTTTATTGCTCCAATACCTCCTGGATATAAATTGGTAGGATAAGCTTTTGATAGGTCGTTGTAAAAAATAGGTACCCCAACGCTTAAATCTATTCCCAAAGTAGAGTTTGTATGCCTATCAATGTTGACTGCGGCTTCAATTTTTTTTATGTTTACACTAATTAACAAGACTGCAATTAGCGTTATAAAAAAATACTTTTTCATTATTCTCCATTCTTTTAAAATTATTATCCTTGTTTATTATAGTTGAAAATAAATTTAATTACAATTTGAAATTTAGTAGTTTAGCTTTCCTTATATTGACAATCTAAGTATAATATTAAGGTAATCTTATTAGGTTTAAGAGGCATGTTTTGAATACTGTGTTTAATGGGAAGGATTTTGCGAATAAGTATTATTTAATATTGAAAGAATTCTTAAAACAGCACGATTTGAGAGATAAAATTGCATTAAAAGTTATTTTAGCAAATGATGAGCCTGCAAGCAAGCTTTATGTTTCAATTAAGAATAGAGTTGCAAAAGAGATTGGTTTAAATGTTGAAGTAATTAAATTTTCTGCGAATTCTGTTCAAAGCGATATTCTAGAAGTAATTGATAGAGAAAATAAAAATTTAAGTACAGATGGGATTATTGTGCAATTGCCCCTTTTGAAGGATATGGATTCAAATTCTATTTTAAATAGCATAGTGTATTCAAAAGATGTTGATGGCCTATCTTTTGTTAATTTAGGTAAAATGATTTTGGGTGATAAAAAAGGATTTATTCCTTGTACAGCTCTTGCTTTATTAAAGATTTTGCGAGATGAAGGAATAAGAACATCAGGGAAAACGGTTGTTGTAGTTGGTAGAAGTCCTCTTGTAGGAAAGCCTATTTCAATCTTACTCTCATCAAAGCCTTATGATGCAACTGTTATTGCTTGTCACAGCAAAAGCATTTATTTAGATGTTTATTTAAGGCAGGCAGATATTGTTATTTCTGCTGTTGGTAAGCCCAAGTTGATAGATAAAAGCATGTTGTGCGGGGAACCTTATGTTATTGATATTGGTATTTCTGAGGTTGAAACTGATAACGGAAAAATTCTCTCAGGTGATACAGATTTTGACAATATTAAAGATTGTGTTAAATTTATTACTCCTGTTAAGGGAGGAATAGGGCCTGTTACGGTTCTTATGTTAATGTTTAATACAATTAAAGCTCAT
The DNA here is from genome assembly GCF_001922545.1 of Borreliella garinii. NCBI lineage: Bacteria > Pseudomonadati > Spirochaetota > Spirochaetia > Spirochaetales > Borreliaceae > Borreliella > Borreliella garinii. The sequence goes on from NZ_CP018744.1 coordinate 880,822, forward strand.
TTAATCAATAATAATATGTTTGACATTTTAGATCGGTTGGAAAAATTAGTGGAGGTGTAAATGTCTGGTCACAGCAAATGGTCAACAATAAAGAGAAAAAAAGGTGCTCTTGACGCAAAGCGTAATAAAATTTTTACAAAACTAATAAGAGAAATAACTATTGCAGCTAAAATAGGCGGGGGAGATGTTGAGTCTAATCCAAGACTAAGGGTCGCTGTTAATAAGGCTAAGGTTGCCAATATGCCAAAAGATAATATTGAGAAGGCAATAAAAAAGGGCATTGGCGGTAATGAAGGGGTTGAATATTTTGAAATAACTTATGAGGCTTATGCTCTTTATGGAGTGGCTCTAATGATTAAATGCTTGACAGACAATAAAAACAGAACTTCCAGTGATGTAAAAAGCGTTCTTGCAAAAGGTGGAGGGTCTCTTGGTACTCCAGGTTCAGTCTCATATATGTTTTACAGAAAGGGTCTTATTGTTTACAATTTAGAAAAATATCTTGAGGATGAAATAATGGAATTTGCGTTAGAAGCTGGTGCTGAAGATATTTTGGTTTCAAACAATGAAGCGGAAGTTATAACAAATCCTGATGATTTTGATAAAGTCTTATCTTTTTTGAAAACTAAATTTAAAGAAGAGATGGCAGAGGTAGCTTTAATTCCTGAAAATAAAATTTCCTTAAACAAAGAGCAAGCAGAAAAAATAATTCTTCTTATTGAAAAGCTTGAAGACTTTGATGATGTTCAGGAAGTAATTCATAATTTGGAGATTCCAGAAGAATTAAGCTAAGTTTATAGTTTTATTTAAATCTTTTCGTAGTAGACTTTGTAGATTTTATTTCCAAAATCATCTGAAAAAAGAATTGAACCGTCGTAATATGTGATTATATCAACAGGGCGTCCAAATTTAGAGTTATTGTGCTTTAAAAATCCAGATAAGAAAACCTTATAATTTTTTGCTATTTTTTTTTGTGGATCAATATCTAGCGTAGTTATCCTGTAGCCAACAGGAGAGGATCTGTTCCATGACCCGTGTTCTGCTATAAATAATTTATTTATATATTCTTTTGGAAAGTTATTTCCTTGGTAAAAATGTATTCCAAGCGGAGCTACATGTGCAGGAAGTTCATAAATAGATGGGCTAAACTTAGTGTTTTTTGGTGCTTTGGTATAAAAATTGTAATTTTTTTGGTTTTTCCCAAACATATAGGGAAATCCAAAATGTTCTTTATCTTTGATTATTAGGTTTATTTCATCTGGGGGAATGTTATCTCCCAATCCGTCTTGGCCATTGTCGCTGAAATATATTTCATTGCTAATTGGATGAAAATCAAATCCGACTGAGTTTCTTACTCCAAAAGCTATTATTTCTTCTTTTTTTGTTTTTAAATCAATGCTTAGAATTATTGCTTCTTTTTTTGAAGGAATTTTGGCATTATGTTGGGATCCTATGTTTACTATTAATTTGTTATTTTTAGGATCCACTTTAATATAACGTCCAGCATGCATTTTGGTAGTATTTTTTGGTAAAAGTGAAAAAATTTGCATTTTCCATGTATAGTCTTTATTTGCTTTTATGCTTTTATTAATTTCTTCTTTTACATTTTTAACTACATATATTTTATCTACAGAAGATATATACAATTTATTGTCCCAATAAGCAATACCAATAGGTTTTTTTAGAGTTTTTGCTATGGTATAAATTTTTTTGTTTTTTGTTACAAAGTATGCAAAAGTACTTCCAGATCCTATGAATATGTTTCCATCTTGATCGCTTGTAATTCCTCTTGGTTTTTCAATTGTATTGTTTAAAAAAATTTCGACTTTAAATCCATTTGGAACTTTTAGTGCGGTTGTTATTTCTTCTGCTGCCATAGTTATAGATGAGATTAAAAAAATACTTGTAATTAATAGAAAATAGCTATATAGAAATTGATTTTTCATTTAGTGTCCTTTTTTTTATTTAATGCTTTTGCTTTAAATTGGATGTTTCTGTGTAATATAATTTAATTATATGATAAATAAGATTCATGGTAAAGTTATAGAAAAAAAAGAATCTAGTTTAGTTTTAATGACTACTGTTTTTGAATTTGAGCTTTTAGTTAGTGCATTTTGCCTTGCTAATTTTAAGTTGTCAGACAAGGTTGAACTTTTTACTTATCTTTATGCTAGAGAAAATGAATTAAAGCTTTTTGGGTTTCTAAATTCAGATGAAAGAGAGATTTTTAAAAGTCTTATTGGAGTAAGCGGAATAGGGCCAAGGGCTGCTTTAAGAGTGCTTTCTAATATAAGGTATAATGAGTTTAAGGACGCTATTGATAGAGAGGATGTTGAGCTTGTTTCTAAAATCAAAGGTATTGGCAAAAAAATGGCTGGTAAAATGTTTTTACATCTTCAGGGTAAGCTTTTGATTAATAATGAGCTTGAATCTAGTCTTTTTGGATTTAAAGAATTAGAAGAATCAATTGTTAGCATGGGTTTTGACAGAAAAATTGTAAATAGCAAGCTTAAGGAGGCTTGCGATCTAATTGAATTTTCAAATTTAAAAGACTCTGAAAAGGAACAGTTTTTATTTAAGGAGGTTTTAAAAAGAATGTCGAATTAATTATTAGTTTTTGATAGTTATAAAATAGTCTTTAAGAGGTGTTTATGAAAGACGAAAATAGTATAAACTTTTTAAGTTCTAATGAAAATTATTTATATGATAAGAGTGAAAATGAGCTTAGGCCTAAAGTTTTTGAAGATTTCAAAGGTCAGGTTAATGTTAAAGAAACTCTTAGTATTTTTATAAGAGCTTCTAAAGAGAGAGGTGAAGCTTTAGATCATGTTTTTTTAAGTGGTCCTCCGGGCCTTGGAAAAACTACTCTTGCAAGTATTATTGCCTTTGAGATGAATGCTTCGATTAAGATTACTTCAGCTCCGGCTTTTGACAAACCCAAAGATATTATTGGAATTTTGACAGGTCTTGATGAGAAGAGTGTTTTATTTATTGATGAAATACATAGACTTAGACCAATAATAGAAGAAATGCTTTGTATTGCCATGGAAGATTATGAGCTAGACTGGGTAATCGGGCAAGGAGCTAATGCAAGAACTGTTCGAATGCCACTTCCAAAATTCACATTGATTGGAGCTACTACTAAACCAGGAAAAGTAACATCTCCACTTTATGCGAGATTTGGGATTACTGCAAGATTTGAACTTTACAGCGAAATAGAGCTTGTTGAGATAATAAAGAGAAATTCTATTATTTTAAATATTGAAATAGAAGAGGATGCTGCATTTCTTCTTGCAAGAAGTTCAAGAGGAACTCCCCGTATAGCAAATAGATTGCTAAGACGAATAAGAGATATTGCTCAGGTAACTGGAAGTTTGGTTGTCACAAGCGACATTGTTTCAATTGGGCTTGAAATGCTTAGAATTGATGGAGAAGGTCTTGATGAGCAAGATAGAAATATTTTAAGAAGTTTAATATTGAAATTTAATGGGGGACCTGTAGGCGTTGATACTTTGGCTATTTCTGTAGGGGAGACAGCAGATTCTCTTGAAGATTTTTATGAACCTTATTTAATTATGAAAGGATTTATTAACAGAACTCACAGAGGTCGTAAAGCTACTGAGTTTGCGTATCTTCACTTAAACTTAGAGATGAAAGAGGATAATATTAGTGAAAACCAAAGAGTTTCATTTTAATTTACCCTATTCTTTAATAGCTCAATATCCAAGTGAAAAAAGAGGATCTTCAAGGTTAATGGTGCTAGATCCTAATTTGCAAAAAATTTATCATGAAAATTCTGTAAACAATATTTTAAAATATATAAATAGCGATACTTTTATTATTTTTAATAACTCAAAAGTTAGAAAATCAAGAATGTATGCAGAATCAGAGATGGGTAATAATATTGAATTTTTAATTTTAGATAGAATTGGCACTGATTTGTTTACTGCGTTGATTTCTAAGTCTAAAAAGCAAATTGTTGGCAATGTTTACAAATTCCCTGAAGGACTAATGGGCGAAATTTTGTCAAAAAATAATAGTGAAATTGTTTTAAAATTTGATAATAATGTTGATGAAGATTATTTTGAAAAACATGGTTTTGTTCCTATACCTCCTTACATTAAAAGAGATTATGATAAAATAGATGAAGATCGATATCAAACTGTTTATTCTAAGTATGTTGGGTCGGCAGCTTCTGCAACCGCAGGTTTGCACTTTAGTAGGGATTTGTTTTCTGCTTTTGAAAAGAACAATATTGAATATGATTTTATCACTCTTCATGTGGGGCTTGGCACTTTTCTTCCTGTAAGATCAAAAAAGGTTGAAGAACATAATATGCATTTTGAAACTTTTTTAATAGAAAATTCTGTGGCTGCTAGATTGGAGAATGCTAAATTTCTTGGTAAAAAAATTTTATCAATTGGCACCACAACGCTTAGGGCCCTAGAGTCATCTTATGACAATAAGCTTAAAAAATTTAAAACAGGTCAGCAAAGTACAAATCTTTTTATTTATCCTGGTAAAAATTATTGTTTTAAGTTTGTTGACATGCTTTTTACAAATTTTCATACACCACAATCTACTCTTTTGATGCTGGTCTCTTCATTTGCAGGCAAAGATTTTGTGTTTAGCTCTTATGAAGAAGCTATAAATAAAGGTTATAAATTTTTTTCTTATGGTGATGCGATGTTAGTTTTAAATCATATATAGATATTAGTTGTGAATTATTTTAATATTTAAGTTAGGATAGACGCTCAATTTAATTTAATTAATTAGGAGGAAAATGTATGAATACTTCTCTTTTGCAGCAAGAAAGGCAAAAGTATGTTCCTAAATTGCCAAATATTTTAAAAAAAGATTTTAAGAATATTAGCTTAGTTTATGGAGAAAAGACTGAATCAATTCAAGATAGACAGGCTTTAAAGGAATTTTTTAAGAATACTTATGGATTGCCAATTGTAAGTTTTACCGAGGGTGAGTCTAATATATCTTTTTCAAAAGCCTTAAATATTGGAATTATTCTTTCTGGAGGTCCTGCTCCTGGGGGGCATAATGTTATATCTGGTATTTTTGATGCAATAAAAAAATTTAATGCAAATTCAAAACTTTTTGGATTTAAAGGGGGCCCTTTGGGCCTGCTAGAGAATGATAAAATTGAACTTACTGAGAGCTTGGTGAATTCTTATAGAAATACTGGAGGCTTTGATATTGTATCTTCTGGAAGAACAAAAATAGAAACAGAAGAGCATTATAATAAAGCTTTATTGGTTGCCAAAGAAAACAATCTTAATGCAATTGTTATTATTGGTGGTGATGATTCGAATACTAATGCTGCTATTCTTGCAGAGTATTTTAAAAAGAAGGGAGAAAATATACAGGTTATTGGAGTCCCAAAGACAATTGATGCTGATCTTAAAAATAATCATATTGAAATTTCATTTGGGTTTGATTCTGCTACAAAAATTTATTCTGAGATGATAGGTAATTTATGTCGAGATGCTATGTCAACTAAAAAATATTGGCATTTTGTCAAACTTATGGGTAGGAGTGCCTCTCATGTTGCTTTGGAATGTGCTTTAAAAACTCATCCAAACATTTGTATTGTGTCTGAAGAGGTTTTGGCTAAAAAGAAAACTTTATCTGAAATTGTTGATGAAATGGTGTTTGTTATTTTAAAGAGATCTTTAAATGGAGATAATTTTGGAATAGTTATAGTTCCTGAAGGCGTAATTGAGTTTATTCCAGAAGTTAAGTCTTTAATGGTTGAATTATGCAATATTTTTGATAAAAATATAGTGGAGTTTAAGGGACTTGATATTGAAGGAATGAAAGAAGTTTTCGTTGCCAAGCTTAGTGATTATATGAAGAAAGTTTATTTGTCTTTACCTTTGTTTATTCAATTTGAACTTGTAAATTCAATTTTAGAAAGAGATCCTCATGGGAATTTTAATGTTTCAAGAGTCCCTACTGAAAAATTGTTTATTGAAATGGTTCAAGCAAGATTAAGCGAGATGAAAAAAAGGGGAGAATATAAGGGAAGCTTTATTCCAGTTGATCATTTCTTTGGCTATGAAGGTAGAAGCGCTTTTCCTTCTAATTTTGATAGTGATTATTGCTATAGCTTAGGATATAATGCTGCTATTCTCATTTTAAATGGTCTAACAGGCTATATGTCTTGTATAAAAAATTTAAATTCAAAACCAACGGATTGGATTGCAGGAGGAGTGCCCCTAACAATGTTAATGAACATGGAAGAGAGATACGGAGTGCAAAAGCCTGTTATAAAAAAAGCTCTAGTTGATTTAGAAGGAAGACCATTTAAAGAGTTTGTTGAAAATCGTGATAAGTGGGCTTTTAATAATTTGTATTTATATCCAGGTCCTGTACAGTATTTTGGTTCTTCTGAGATTGTTGATGAAATAACTGAGACTTTAAAGCTCGAATTATTGAAGTAGAAAATTTATGCTTATTGGAAGCTTGTTATTGTTTTTTAGTGTTTTGAATGTTTATTCAAATTCACTTGATTGTTCCAAGCCGAATTTCAATTATTTAAATTTAAGTATTGCCAAAAGTTTGCCATTGCAAGACAAATTAACTTCCAGTGGCAATTTTGCTTCTCAAAAAAAAAATAATATACCTGTTTTTGATAAGGACGATTCTTTTCTTTATAAAAATATTCAAGAGAATAAAGCTTTAAATCTTGAGAATGATCTTGCGTCAAAATCAGCAAAAGATTTGTTTAGGTTTTCAGCTATTAGCATTGGGTCTTTTCCAATAGTTTTATTTTTAAGCTTGTTTTTTTTTGATGTAGGATATTATTTTTATAGCGGAATGAATGCAAATTACGTTCCATATCCTTTTTCAAATGGCCCTAGTTTTTCAAAAGATGAAATTTATAAAAAATTTATTATTTCAGCTTCCATTGGGGCTATGGTTGCATTAACTATTGCTTTGATTGATTATTTGCTTCAGTGATATGATAAGACTTAAGAAAGAATTTACTGTTAAAGAAAATGCTTTAAGATTAGATCTTTACTTATCAAATAATTTAGAAATTTTTACTAGAAGTCAAATTAAAAGAAGAAATGTAGAAGCGTTCAAAAAGAGTAATGGAAAATTTTTTAAGATAAAATTGTCTAAGCCTGTTTTTAAGAATGATGAAATGTTGATTGAATTTGACAAAGAGAGTAATCAAATTGATTGTCTTAGGCCCAATAATATCCCTATTGCTATAATTTATGAAGATTCTAATATTATTGTTATTAATAAACCACAAGGAATTTTAAGTCATCCTGGAATATCGCATTGGGATGATACTGTTGTAAATTTTCTTTTATACCATATAAAAAGATTGAAAATTAATTTTAATGAAGAAAAAGTTAGACCTGGAATTGTTCATAGATTAGACAAAGATACTTCTGGAGTACTAATTTGTGCAAAAAACATTAACACTTTGAGCTTTTTAGCGCAGCAGTTTAAAGATAAAAAAACAAATAAAGTCTATATTGCAATTGTTAAGGGTAATTTTAATAGTTTTTCTGGAAGTATTGAATCTTTTATAGATAGAGATAAATACAATAGAAAAAAATTTAGTGTTTCTAAAGATAGGGGTAAAAAAGCATTAACAGAATATAGATTGTTGCTTAATTTTGGAGGATATTCTCTTTTAGCTTTAAAACCTAAGACCGGTCGTACGCATCAATTGAGAGTTCATATGAAATATCTTAATTTTCCAATATTGGGAGATGAAGTTTATGGTAGAGTAGATAGCAGTTTTAAAACAGTAACTTTAATGCTTCATTCTTATAAGCTTGAAGTTGATGTTGGAAAAAATTCTTTCAAGAAATTCATTTCTGAATTTCCCAAAAGATTTATTATTTTTTTGTCAAATTTTTACAAGAGCGATGAACTGAATTTGATTATTGATAATTTGATTCTCTTCTTAAAAGATTTTTAATTTGAAATTTCTTGTTTTGATAAGGCTGAATCAGTTATTATTTTGCCCCCAGTTATTTCATTAGTGTTAATAACAGTTATAAAACAATTTGGATCGACTTTTTGTGATATATACTTAATTCTTGACAAACGCATTATTGGAACTACTATAAATACTATGGTTTTTTCTGTTCCTGCCCAAGCTCCTTTTCCGCCTATTAATGTAGCGGCTAATTTTAACTTATTTGTAAGAAGATAAGCAATTTCTTTTCCTTTATCGGAAATGATTAATATCGCCTTTTGATTGCCAAATCCGGTGCTTGTTTTATCTGTCATGATAGATGTTACAAATGATGCTATTAGTGTATAAAGGGCTATTTCAATATTAAAGAAAAAGGTCGCAAGTATTAATACTGCTAAGTTAACTATGAAGTTTGTTGTTCCAATGCTAATTGAATATTTTTCTTTAATGATCATCGCAATTATATCTGATCCTCCTGAAGATCCTTTGCCCTTAAATATTAGTCCAAGTCCAAGTCCAGAAATAAGTCCGGCTAGTATTGATACAAGCATCATATCGTTAAGATGTATTTTATTTTGTAAAAACTGGGAATAGTTTATTACAATAGAATATAATCCCATTGCAATCCAACTTTGAATAATGAATGTTATATTTAGAAATTTTATTCCAATAAGAAATAATGGGATGTTTAATGCAAATATTGTCCATCCTAAATTGAAGCTTAACAGGTAATGCATCATTAATGCGATTCCCCCAATTCCTCCACTAAGAAGTCCATGAGGAATATATAAAACATTTGTAGAAATTGCCATTAGTGCAGAGCCTAAAGCTATTTGTATTGTGCTGTCAAATATTAGTTTGGGATTTTTAGTTATAGTTTTTATTTTTTTTGTTAGTATTATGAATAATAGTTTGAGTTTTTTTTTAATTCTGCGACGACTTATCTTTTTTTTCTTTTTCATCTTAACTCTAAAGTTGCTTTTAAGCTATACGTTAATAATTTATTTGAATTCTATATTAATTTTGCAAAAAAAACAATTTTATTCCCTTTTTTTATTTTTTTTGATATTATGTTCATGAAAACTATGGCGATGAATTATATAAAATTTATAGTATTAGTAGTTCTGCTTTTTTTTTATATTTGGGTTTTTATTATCCTTAGGATGAAAAGGGCTAATCTATTTTTGTTGGAAAAAATCAAAAATGGAGCAAAAATTTTAGATATTCGATCTCCCAAAGAATATAGTAAGTCTCATTATTTTAAATCGATCAACATTCCTTTTAATAATTTATTTGCTAAAAAAGATAAATTGGGTGATTTTGAGTCCCAAATAATTGTTTATGGTAAAAGTTTTAATAAATCTTATGAGGCTAAAAAAGTTTTAAAAAGCATGGGATTTAAGAATGTGTTTGTAGCTGGTACTTTGAAAGACATGCCACAAGCTAAAAAAGAAGAAGTTAGTTGATGGCTAAGATTATTGGGATATCTGGTGGTTCTGGAAGCGGAAAAACTACAGTTGTAAGCAAGATTAGTGAGTTTATTCCAGAGTTTGTCCTTATTTCTCAAGATAATTATTATAAGAGTGTGGGTGATTATGAATATGAGTTTTCTAAGGTGAATTTTGATCATCCGGATGCTTTTGATAATAATTTATTTTATGAACATCTGAAAAATTTAAAAAAAAATAGCCCAATAGATATGCCTCTTTACGACTTTATTAATCATAAAAGACAACTTAAAACGGTTATGGTTGTTCCAACTCCCGTTATTATTGTTGAAGGTATTATGATTTTTGTTGAAGAGAGAGTAAGAAATTTAATAGATCTTAAAATATATATTGACACCCCAAATGATATTAGATTTATTAGGCGTTTAAAGAGAGATATTTCCAAAAGGGGACGTACTTTAGAATCGGTTATTGATCAATATTTAAATACCACTAGATGGGGTTATTATAGATTTATTGAGCCTACCAAAGAATATGCTGATCTTATTATTCCCGAAGGAGGTCACAATGATAAAGCTCTTTATGTACTTTCAACGTTTCTTAAGTCTTTAAGTAAAGAAGGGCTAGATTTTGTCTAAATTAATAATGATATTGGATAATAATCTATTTCAATGTAAACAGTATTTGTTAGTTTTACCTTTTCTCTTGTCTTGTTAACTAGTTTTTCAAGTAAGCCATAGGATTTTGACAAGTATATTATATTGTATCTATAATTTTTAGATATTTTCTTCATAATAGCTTCTGATGGGCCCAAGTGCTCAATTCCTTCTTGCAAAAATTCTTTAGATTTTTCAAAGAATTCCCAACATTTTTGTTTAGCAGATTCTTCATTTTTGCTTCTAAATATTATTCTAATAATTTTGTTAAACGGAGGATAGTTTAATTTTTTTCTTATATCTAGTTCTTGCTCGTAAAATTCTTCATATTGGTTCTTATAAGCACATTTTATGGCATAATAATTAGGATTTTTTGTTTGTATTATAATTGTGTTATCATCTTTAAATCTTGCGGCTCTTCCCATAATCTGCGAGAGTGTTGTAAAAATTCTTTCGCTACTTCTAAAATCAGGCAATCCTATTCCAGTATCTGCGTTTATTATACCTAATGTTTTTATATTTTCAAAATTAAATCCTTTTGCAATGATTTGTGTTCCAATAAGTATGTCTATTTCTTTGTTTTCGAACTTACTTATTGAATCTATATTTTCTATTTTTGTAATATCGGAATCTATTCTTGCAATTTTTGCATTTGGCAAAAATTTTTTTAATTCTTTTTCAACAAGTTGAATTCCATAAGTTTTGTATTTAATGTCTTTTGATTTGCATTTAGGGCAATTACTTGCTGTTTTTGTTTTATAATTACAATAGTGGCATAAAAGTTTGTTTTCTTTTTTGTGGTAAATCAGACTAAATGAGCAATTTGGACAATAAATTGTATGCCCGCATTCGTTGCATTCAAGATTTTTTAAATATCCTCTTTTATTAATGAAAATTAAAGATTGTCTTTTTTCATTTAAACTTTTTTGTATGCTGTATAATAGTTCTGATGAAATTGTGCTAGGTTCTTTTTTCATGTTTATTATTTTTATATCTTCTATTTTGCTTTGAAAGAATTTATTTTGCATTAATATTTTCTTTATTTGGTTATGTTTCATTGCGTGGTATGCTTCAAGAGAAGGTGTTGCACTTCCCATTATGAATTTAGCATTAAATTTTTTTTGCAAAAAAAATGATATGTGTCTTGAGTGAAATCTTGGAATATTTTCAGATTTGTATGTAGTTTCGTGTTCTTCGTCCATAATTATTAATTTTAATTTGGTAAAAGGCAGCATTAGCACACTTTTAATGCCAACAACAATCAGACTTTCTCCATTTTTGACTTTATTCCATATTAAATTTTTATTAGAATTTGAAACTTTAGAGTTATATTCATAAATTTTATGATGCATATTTAATGCATATTTTATTCTTTTTATTATTTGATATCCTAATGATATTTCAGGAATCAAAAAGAGTACTTGTTGTTCTAGTGTTAAGTAGTATTCACACAATTTGATAAATATTTCAGTTTTTCCAGATCCAGGTATTCCAAAAAGGTAAAAAACATTAGTTTTTTCTGACCCAATAATTTCTTTGTAAATATTTTGTTGTTCGTTGTTTAGTTGCAGGTGCTTTTTATGATCCGGATACGGATAATCATTTATTGAAGGTAATGTTTGATTTTTTTCAGATTTTGAATTTTTGGGCAACCCAAAGAATAAAGTTTCTCCAAATCCCGAAAATGTTTTTCTACTAATCCAATGTGCTAAATCAATATTATGTTCTGTTATTATTTTAGTTTTATCTATTATTTTAATAATTTCTTTTATTTTGAATTCAAATTTTTCTTTGAATTCGCTTTCAGGATATTTTTTAATAATTATTCCAATTTTATTGGAGCCATTAAAATTAACCATTACTCTTATTCCAATTTCTAGATTCAAGTTAGACCTATAAAGAAAAAGTTTATTTAAAGGAATATTTATTGCAATTTCATAGTAATAAGTTGAATGATAATGTTCATCCATATTTTATTATGCCTTTGATTATTTTTAAATCCTGCCATATTTCTTTTTTTAATTCTGGATTTTTTATTTGATTTGTAGGAAGGTGTGTAAAAACCAATGGAATGCCTTTAAATCTTAGTTCTATTCCTCTTACAATTTGAATTCTTAGCGGTTGATTTAAGAAAAAATCTATTTCTTCGCAAGATAAAATTGCTTTAAGGTTTTTGTTGCTGATTTCTAAGTTAAGTGATTCAATAGTATCTATTATTTTATAATTGTGCATGTTTATGCTTTTGCACCATTTTATTATAATATCCCTTGAAGGTTCGTCGAGATAGTCTTTGTTTACATATATTATGATATAATCGTTGATACTTTTTTCTTGTAAGCTACTATTTGATAGTAGGTTCGTTAAATTTTTGTTTTTTATGGATATTTCTGCAGTTTTTTCGCTATTTTCATTTTTTTGATAAATTTTAACATTTTTAACTTTTTCTATTTTTTGTTTAATCTCATTATTTATTTTGTCAAAATTTTCTGTAATTTTGCCTTCGATATTATTTGTCAATATTTTAAGTAGAAAAAGTTTTTTAGTTAAAATATTGTTATTCATAGTAAACCTTGTCTAAAAATAAAGCATTTGCGGGAGCAGTTGTTCTTGCAAGGTTTCTATTTTTTGATTTTAGTATTGTTTCAAAAGTAGAAACTGATTCATTTTTTATTTCAATATCCAGCATTGTGCCCATTATTGATCTTACCATTTTCCACAAAAAAGAAGATCCTATTATTTCAAAAATAATATATTTTCCTCTTTTTTTAAATTTGGCAAAATAGATATTCCTAAATTTGGATTTGCTTTTATCTTTTATGCATGAAAATGTGGTAAAATCATGATTTCCAATTAATATTTTAGCCATTTGGTTTAAATTGCTAATGTTTAGTTTTTTATTTACATAGTGAGCTTGATAGCCTTCCCAGGGATAGTAGTTATTACTATTTAATATACGGTAGCTGTATTTTCTTTTTTGGGCATTAAAACGTGGATGAAATGAATTTTTCACATACTTGAGTTTTAGTATTTTTATACTATTCTTTAATAATATGGCATTTAAAGCTTTTTTTAGATTATTTAGCTGAATATTGATATTAATATCAAAAGTTATTATTTGTTTTTTTGCATGAACTCCTTTATCTGTTCTACCAGATGAATGAATTTTTACTTTTTTTTTGTTGATTTTCATCAGAGCTTTTTCGATTTCTCCTTGAATAGTAGGCTTTGTTGGTTGTATTTGAAATCCATGGTATATAGATCCGTCATAAGCGATTTCAGCTAATATTTTTTTCATTTATTTAAGATTTTTCATTTCCTTTGATATTTTAAAGTAGACTTCTTTGATTTTATCTAAAAGTATTGAAGGCTTTTCTTTTGAAGATTTACCCATTCCGGCTATTTTAGAGAGAGTGGTTTTTATATCGTTTAATTGTTTGTATCTGTATTCCTTATTATCCTTATTTCCATAAAAGTATTCTAGAAGACCTGATAAGTAGAGAACACTGTCATAGCCATAATTTTTATCTGTATCTGGACCAAATATGGTTGATGAGCTAACAGGTTCTGAATTGTCTTTATCTTTTTCAATAACTAGTTTATAAAGATATGCAGCTTTATGATAAAATATTTTTTGAAGATAATTGTAGTTTTTGCTCGGCTCTTCTTTTTCAAGGTCTTCAAATGTCCAAGCGGCCCTTATTGCTGATTTTGCTTGATTTAAAGTGGGGTTATGATTCTTTTCAAGATGTTCATAACATAGCATAGCAAGAATGTAACTTGCAGCCCCCTCTTTTAATGTTCTAGATTTGTTGAAGTTAATCATGTCATCAAAAATAGCATTTATTTTTTTTCTTTCGGATTTTTTATTTTGCAAAATTTCTTTTTTGTTTTTAGGGATTGAATTAAATTCGCTTGGAAATGTTGCAAAGTAGCATTTTGGACATACTGTTACAGAATATATTCTAGGATAAATATTGCCATATTTGTTGTTTTTTATATATTCTCTTTTTAGATCAATTTTCAACTCACCAGCTATTAATCTACTACTTCCAGTCAAAAGCTCTTCTTTTTGAAACTTAAAAGAGCATATAGGGCATTCAATTTTTTCTTTTGTAAAATATGATATTTTTTTCATGAATTAATTTTCTACCATTACAAATGCAATAGCGTACTCCTTTTCATGGGATATTGTTAGGTATAGCTTTAAATTCATTTTAATTGCAAATTTTTCAATTTCATTATGCAAATAAAACTTTGCATTTCCTTTTAAAGATTTTATTACCTCAATATCTTTAAGACTATAATGTATTTTATGTTGCAATAGTGGACTTAATGCTTTAATTAAAGATTCTTTAGCTGCAAATTTTCCAGCTAAACTTTCTATGACACTTCCCCCTTTTAATTTAAAATTTTCAATTTCTTTATGTGTAAAGAATCTCTCTAATTTTTTTTTATTTTCTAAAAAATTTTTGAATCTACCAACTTTTATTATATCACATCCTATTGACTTCATGGCTTGATCTCCGAGCTTTCGATTATTTCTAGTTTTATTTTTTTTGGTTCATAATCATATATTTCTGTTTCATTGATATTCTCTTTAAGAATTATATTTGTGGTAATGTTGTAAATTCCGGGGGTTTTTATACTTGATAAATCAAAAGCAAGGCTTATGTTTTGATTGTTTACATGGGTTTTAATTTGTTTTTCAGAAAGTCTTGTTTTTATTTTTACAAACATTTTGTTTTCTGGGTTTATTATTTTTTCTTTATCTTTAATCGCAAGACCATTTTTTAGATTATTAAAAATAAGGTTAGGAGATTTTATTGTTGTATTTGAATATTTTTTGTTTAAATAAATATTGATCACTACATGACTTTTTTCAAGCATAACTAGGGAATTTGGGGAAACTACTTCAAGATAATCTGATACAAATAATGTTCTTGTATCAAACTCTTTTACGTTGGTTTGAATAGTGTTTATTTTTTTGAGTTCTTGTTCGGGTCCACATACTAATAAATGTTCAGGTAATATATTGTATTTTGCAATAAAATATTCTCCCTTACCATCTTTTTCTATAAGTTTAAACTTGGGCTCTATTTTAACTAATTTAGATATTTTGTTATCAAGATTTAGCAATACATTTGTTTTTGAAAGTTTATATTCTGCAATGTGTATTGAGTTAAGATTTTTTATTTTTATTGGTAGTTTATATTTTCCAGGAATTTTTATTTTTGATGCTTCAATAAATAATATTATTTTATTAAGATCAAGGTATTTTAAGTCATCTTTGTTGACTTTTATTGTAATCTTTACTTTGCTAAAGTCGGGAACTTTCCCAAGAGCTATTTGATCATTCAAGATTATCTTGAATTCTTTCTCAGTTGTTATTGATTCTATTTTATTGAAATTAAACGCTACAAACATTAGAATAGCTATTAAAATGGAAATAGCTTTATTTTGCCAATCATCAAATAGTAACTTTATTATATTTGTTATTTTTTTGCTTATTTTCATTTATTTACTCTATTAGTTCGAGATTTAATTTATTTCTAATTTCATTTAAGTTTAAATTGTATTCCAATTTTGCATTGACTGTAATAGAAATAGACCCGGTCTCTTCGGAGGTTATTATTGTTATTGCATCAGAATTTTCAGAAATTCCAAGTCCTGCTCTATGTCTTGTTCCAAATGCTTTACTAATAGAATCAACATTAGATAATGGTAAAAATGAGCCTGCATATTTTAATTTATTTTTACTAATTATTACGGCTCCGTCGTGAAGAGGGGTTTCGCGCTCAAATAGTGATATTAGTAGCTCACTAGATATTAGTGCATCAATTTTGGTTCCTTTATTTATTATTTGCTCCAGCTGTATTTTTTTTTCAATGCATATTAGGCTGCCAGATTT
The DNA here is from genome assembly GCF_001922545.1 of Borreliella garinii. Taxonomy (NCBI): domain Bacteria; kingdom Pseudomonadati; phylum Spirochaetota; class Spirochaetia; order Spirochaetales; family Borreliaceae; genus Borreliella; species Borreliella garinii. The sequence goes on from NZ_CP018744.1 coordinate 896,791, forward strand.
GTTTTCAGACAGGTGTTTAACTGCTTTAAGGATTTCAGAAATAACTTTTAAAGTTTCTTCTTTTTTATTTGAAAGCTTAAAAGCTAAATTGAAATTTCCAATTTTCATTATTATTTTTTTTATTTCTTGATTAAAAAGTATGACTATTGTTATTGGTAGTATATTAGCTATATAATTTAACAGCCAACTAATGGTATAGAGATTTAAATAATATGAGATAATTCCTATAGAGGTGATAATCAACATTCCTTTTAGTAGATTTGTAGAATAAGAATTGATTACATTTTTATATATGTAGTACACCAGGATGCTAATTAAGCTTAGATCTAAAATTCTTGAAAAAGTATCTTTTATATGATTTAAATCATTTATGTCTATCATAAATTTTCTACTCAATGTTAAAATGCTATACTTATTAACTTATATTAGTATAATATAAAATATATAAATAAGCACAGTTTATAATTAAATTAAATTGTTTTTGAATTTATGAATGAAAGAGAAAATATTGTAGCTTTGATATTTGATTTTGACAATACTCTTATTTATGGTAATATGCAGCAAGTGCTTTTTGATGAGTATTGTGTTGATTCTTGTTCCTTTTGGAAAGAGGTTGAAAGCTTAGAGCATGTTTATAAGCAAAGCGGTTATAATATAATTTCTAATGAAATGATATATTTATCTCATTTTTTAACCTATGTAAGAGAGGGGTTTTTTAAAAGTCTAGATAATAGAGCATTATTTAATTCAGGTGCTAAGTTAAGATTTTTTGAAGGGGTTATTGCTTTATTTGATGAGATATCTGAAATAAATAAGAAGTTGGAAAATAATAATTCGCAGGTTAAAATTTATATTGTTTCAAGCGGGTTTAGACAAATGATTTTGGGAAGCAAAATTGCGCCTTATGTGAGCAAAGTGTGGGCATGTGAGTTTATAGACTCTTATTTGATGCCTTTTTATGAGCTTAGAGATGAAAAATTTTCTAAAAATAAAGTTTTAAGCAGTGTTTGTTACTTTGTAGATCATACAATAAAAACCAGAGTTATTTTTGAAATTAATAAAGGTTCTTATGAGAAGATTAATGAGAGAGTTCCAAAGAGTAAAAGAGAAATTCCTTTTAAAAATATATTTTATATTGCAGATGGATTTAGTGATGTTCCGGCATTTGAAATTTTAAATAATATTTTAAATCATTGTAAAAATACCTTGACAGTGTATCATGGAAATGATAAAAATGCAAAAAAATTGTTTTATGAGAATAGAGTTGGAGATTTTGCTGAGGCTAATTACAGTAAGGGCACTAAACTGTATAATTGGATAATGGAGAAAATTTGTTTGAGCTGTGGTTAATTGTTGATTTATTTTCCTTTAGTTGATAAAAACAGTAAAAACGAAAAGAGGGAATATGTTTAAAGATTTAAATACAAATCAAGGGTTAAGGCCTTGGAGAGTAGAATCTGTTTTTTATTTTATTGTCATAGTGTTAATATTTATTGGGGCTTTTAAAATAGCAGAAGCCGTATTTAAACCTTTGGCTATTTCCATAGTGTTGGGATTTTTAGTTTATCCCGTTTATACTTTTTTAGCAAGATTTAAAGTTCCAAAATTTTTAATAGTTTTTATTATATTTTTTTTATTATTTTCTTTTTCTTATTTGATTTTTAGTTTTGTTTATTACAGTGTTACTGTTTTAATGAGACAATTACCCTATTATCAAAATCAATTGGCATTTATTATGAAAGATGTGCTTAGTCGCTATAAAGTTGATAGCTCTGTTATTAATGATATTAATTTTTCTGGCTACATTTATCCTTTTTTAACAAGAGCTTCTAATGAGATTATTGGATTTACAAGTAGTTTAGTAGTGGTTTTTTTGTTGTTGTATTTTCTGCTTTCAGAAATCCATGTTTTTGGAATGAAACTTGATAAAGCTTTTAAAAAGCGAGTATCTACTAGATTTATTGGGGCTCTAGATACGATTAATAATCAAATTGGCAAATATTTGGGGATAAAAATTCTTATGAGCTGTTTAACAGGTATTTTAGTGTTTATTGGATTAACTTTGTTTGGACAAGATTTTCCTCTTGTTTGGGCAGTTCTTACCTTTGTTTTCAATTTTATTCCTAGCATTGGATCTATATTAGCTGTGTTTTTTATTGTAATAACATCTTTAATTCAATTTTATCCAAATTTAAACATAGTGCTTTATATTTTTATATACAATACTTCCGTTCAAATGTTGATTGGAAATATTCTTGAGCCAAAAATGCAGGGAAAAAGACTTGATATCTCACCATTTTTGCTCTTATGTTTTTTGTTTTTTTGGGGATGGCTTTGGGGCATTGTGGGCCTTTTAATAGCCTATCCTTTTACTGTGATTGTAAAGGTAATAGTTGATAATGTAAGTTGGTTAAAGTCTTTTTCCGTATTTTTAGGTGGTTCTGAGATTTTAAGCAATATTAGGCATTTTTCAGGCAAAGATAAGGAGATTTGATTTTGAAAAGAAAGGTTATGCTTACTGGAGATAGACCTACTGGTGCTCTTCATTTAGGGCACTATGTGGGATCTGTAGTAAATCGACTAAAATTTCAAGAAAAGTATGAAACGTATTTTATTATAGCCGATTTGCACACTTTGACTACAAAACCCGATTTAAAAAGTATTAATACAATACCTTTTAATGTTAGAGAAATGGTTTTAGATTATCTTGCTTGCGGGATTAATCCTAATAAGGTTAGTATATATTTGCAATCAGCCATACCCGAGCTCTTTGAGCTTTATTTAATATTTTCAATGATTGTTACTGTTGCGCGTTTGCAAAGGATTCCAAGTATAAAGGATATGAGCATTGCGGCTGGACTCAAGGAGATTCCTTATGGTCTTTTGGGATATCCTGTTCTTATGAGTGCAGATATTTTAATGGCGAAGGCAAATTTAGTTCCCGTTGGGCGTGATAATGAATCTCATATTGAATTTGCAAGAGAACTTGCAAGAAGGTTTAATCATTTGTACGAAAATAATTTCTTTCCAATACCCGAATCTGTTTTTACAGATTCTAGTCCTTTGGTAGGTATTTGTGGTAAAAATAAAATGAGCAAGAGTCTTGATAATGCAATTTTTTTAAAAGATGATGAAAATTTGTTAGAAAAAAAAATTATGTCTATGTATACAGATCCAAATAGAATAAGGGCAGATATTCCCGGTAATGTTGAAGGTAATCCTGTTTTTATTTATCACACTATTTTTAATAGTAATCATGAAGAAGTTGAAGATCTTAAAAGTAGGTATAAGAAGGGCAAAGTAGGTGATGTTGAGGTTAAGAAGAAATTGTTTTTAGCTTTGAATAGCTTTTTAAAGCCAATCAGGGATAAAAGAAGTTTTTATGAAGCCAAAAAAAAAGATTACATTGATGAAATTATTTTTAATGGTACAAGCAAGGCAAGGTTTATTGCAAATAAAGTAGTAAAAGAGGTTAAAGATTTAGTAGGACTTTCAAAAACTTGGAATGGGATAAAGTCTAGTGTTGAAAAACAAAAAAATGAATAATGAAAATTATTAATTTTATGATAGACTTATAGTTGTGATCAACTTATTATTTAAATCAAACAATATTAATTATTATAGTAGGTTTGCCTTTTTTATTAATCTTTTATTAAATTCTAATAGCTTGAGCAAAATATTTCTTTTTGTATAAATAACCTCGCTAAGCACCCTTGTTACTGGTTCTGTTTTTGAGATTCTCATCCATAAGGTTGCAACGATTTCTTTATTAGTTTTTAATAATACCTTTAATCCACCCGAGGCATCTCCTGTTCTAATCTTAGATTGTATTTTGCCTTCGTAGTTAATGATTTCATAATCAACTATTGATAATTCTTGAAACAACTTGTTGCGTTTTATTTCTTTAATCAATAAATTTTCGTAATTGCTTTTTAAAATTTCTTGGTTTTCTATTTTGAGATTTGTTAAATTGGCTTTCTTGGATGATACTATTACATTGCTATAAAAATTTGTTGTATTTAAAATATCTTTTAAGCTGTATTTTTCTTTATAGTAGTTTTTGGACAATTTGCACCATATTTGATAAAGTTCTTTCATTTTTAATAATTTTACGATACTAAGCAGAGTGGTAATTGGATCTCTTACCCTTGAAGGATATATTATGCAACCCCCATTTGATCCCTCTCCTGAGATTTTTACAATAAATCCCTGGGCTCTTAAATCATCTGCCATTTCTGTTAGATTGGCTTCTCCAACTTCTACTCTGTAAACTTTGGCGTTGAAAAAATTTGCAATTTTTTCAATATTTAGAGATGTTGCATCATTGGTTACTATTGCTATGTTATTTTTTATTCCTGTATAATAAAGATAGCTAAGCTCTGAAATTACTACAAGTGCAAATATTTTTTGTGCTTCGATAATGCCTGTAGTGTTTGTGACTTTGTCTATAAACACTAGATTACCCCTATCTCCATCACAATCCGGTACATATCCCAGTTCAAAAGAATTGTCTTTTATATATTTTTTTTGTAGTAGCTTTTTACATTTATTTAAAGATTTTCCTTCAGGAATAATATTATGCTTAAAAATGCCTATTTTGTCATTATGTAATTCTATTTTCAATCCCAAAGATTCTATCAATTCTTTATCTATTGAATTGATTCTAGAGCTTCCATTCATTTCTGCTATTATTCCAATTGGATTTTTTAATATTCTTTTCTTTAAAATTTCGATATTTTTATTGTTAATATCATTTTCATATGCTATTTCATGTATTAATGATTTATAGGCTTCGTAAGATTGGTTTTTGTTTTCTTTTTCCAATTTTATTGTTTTTTTATAATATTCTAAATGTGCTTTATCTTCATCAAATTTATTCAGAGTATTAATTAAATGCTTTATTAACTTTTCATTTTGGCTATTATTTTTAATTTGTTTTATTATTTCCCGAGTTTTTGCAGAATTTAGTACGCCACCATCGTTTAATCCTATTTTTATTCCATTGTAACCTACTGGATTATGGCTTGCAGAGATGTAAATGAAGCCTTTTGAATCTTTGCTTTTTTTTATACAAGCTAAAATTTCAGTTATTGGGAGTATGCCAAAAAACTTAATCTTTTCTTTGCTTGTTATTAATATTTTCATTGTTATTTCTGCAATAATGTTACCAGTTGGTCTTGAATCTAATCCTAATCCAATATAGGGTCTGGATTCATTTTTAAAATAATTTGATATTGTGAAGATTATTAGCGCTATTAACACTTTATCTTCATTGTCTATTTCATTTTCTGTTGAATCTTCATTTTTTGATTTTGCAAAAATTTTTCTAAATCCCGAAGCAGAAAATATCATCTCATCAAAAGCTTTTTTAAAATTCTTCATGTTAAGTGAATATTGTTTAAGCATTTAAATTTCTTCTCATTGATATTCTAGTTATATTATTGCTATAATAATCAATAATATGTCACTTATATCATTATACTTGAAAATTTGTTTTTTTGCTTATATTAATAAGCTTTATCTTAATGGTTTTAGTTTTTACTGATGAATGTTAAAGTTGATAAAATTTTTTCTGAAATGATACTCGAAAAACTTAATTCTGGTGAGATAGGAATTAATAATTTTGAATCCATTAAATATTTTCCTTGTGATAGTCATGAAAATATTTTTAATATTTCAGATAAAATTTTAAAGTTTAAGCTTAACAAAGGTTTGGTTGAAGACAATTTAAAAAAATATTTTTATGATTTTTCTAAATTTTTGCATTCAGAAGAAGGTGATTGCTATATTTTTTCTTCTTGCGATCTTGAAAATTTGGGACTAATTCTTTTCCCATATCTTTCTTTTGGAATTTTAAATGGAGGCTCTGCAACAAGTTATTTTGATTTAGCTAAAAATAGGGAGTTGAATAAAGATTTATACATGCTATATGAATCTAAAATACTTGAATTTAAAGAAAAATTTGGAGAATTCCCAAAGGGTATGACCCCAGCTTATATTAATAAAGACGGTAGTTTAGGATTTTCATTTTTTGCTTTGAAAATCAGACATCTTTTAATGGTTGCCAAAAGATATGAATCTTTTTATGGTAGAAGGATTAAGCCTTCAATATTTCAAATGACTAGTTGCAAAACGGATGAATTTATTTCAAAATTTTTGGAGCATTTATTTGCAGATGATTTGATTAAAAGTGTAAATTTTTGCAATTTGAAAAAAGAAGATATTCTTACAGCTATTCAACCTTTAATTTATTGTTATGAAAAACTTAATAATTCTAATTATCAATATTTTACTTTCAAGGATAATGAAAATGATAATTCTATTTTAGCTTTGCCTGCTGGTCATGGTCAAAATTTTAAAATTTTAAAAGATATTTATTTACAGCTTTATGAATCTGGGAAAAGATTCGTATACATTGGTAATGTTGATAATATGGGTTATACAATTAATTTTAAAGCACTTGCTATAATGGCTTTAACGAATTGTTCTTCTGGATTTGAATTTAGTTTTAAAAGCAAGACAGATTTTAAGGGAGGGGTATTGGCAGTAAATAGTGAGAATCGTTTAACTTGTGTTGATATTGGTGGAGGTATTTCTTCAGAGATTATACAAGAGTTTGAGAATAAGGGTAATAAGCTGTTATTTAATTGTGCTACCGGGCTTTTTAATTTAGAATATTTGATAAAAAATATTGATAAAATAATAGAAAAAATGCCCATTAGAATTATAGAGCAAGATAAAGAAGTTGGTAAATATATTTCGGTTGAGCAAATAACGTGGGAAGTATTAAAATTAATGGAAAATCCATTGATTTTAACGGTTGACAGAAGTAAAAGATTCCTTCCTGCAAAGTTATTTATCGACATGTTGCTTAATAGTAATTATCTTGAAGATAGGTACAAATATTGTTGTAGAAAGAGAGTTGCTAATTCTAATGCTACTAAAGATTTGTATTGTTCTCTTTCTAATTTGTTATCAAAAGATTATGGGTTGCTTAATAGGTGTTGTAGATGGGCTTTTTAAAAGCTTTATCTTTTATCTTTTTTTGTTTAAATTTATTTGCGATAGAATCTTTACCAGAAATAGATTATGAATATTTCAATAAGGATAAATCAGATCTTGTAGATTTAATGAGGTTTTTAGGTGAATTTGATTTTCAAACTATTTTAAAAGATAGAAGATTATTTATTGGAATTAGAAATTTAAAAGATTTTAAAAATGTTCAGGGACTTAATTTCGATGATATTAATAGAATAAAAAAGATTAATCCGATTGGTATAATTTTATTTAGAGAAAATTTAAAAGATGCTGAGCAAACAAAAGGATTGATTAACGCAATAAAAAGTCATATTGGACATGATATTTTTATTGCTATTGATGAAGAGGGGGGGATAGTTAGTAGAGCTAGTGAAAATAAAAAAATGGGAGTTTATAATTTTCCGGCTATGGAGTATGTAGGGGATGTCAAAGATTTGCATCTTATTTATAAAATTGGTGAAGTTCTTGCTAAACAATTGCGCAGGTTGGGTATTAATTTAAATATGGCTCCAGTTGCCGACATAAAATTTATACCACATACCCCTTTACTAAATAGAACATTCGGGGGATATTCTGCTTATAATATTGGACTTATGGTAGAAGCTTTTATTGATGGCATGCAGAATCATGGAGTATTTTCGGCAATTAAACATTTTCCCGGATTAGGGGGAGCAACCACAGATACACATAAATATTTGGCTTTTTTACCTTATAGTAAAAGCTTTCTAATGTTAAATAATTTTGTGCCGTTTGTTTTTGGTAAGACTTCTAAATTTATCATGATTGGCCATGCAAATGTTCCTAAAATTTCTAAAGATATAACTAGCATGTCTAAAAGTATTGTTAATATTATAAGAGAAAATTTAAATATTACTAGTATTATGATAACAGACTCTTATAATATGGGAGCAATTACAAGAAGTTTTTCTAATATTGAAAATGCTATTAAAAAGTCTTTAAGTTCAGGTATAAATATAGTTCTTATTCCCTAGCAAAATTGCTAAAAAATTTGTTTTTGGTCTTTGTTTTATTTTAGGTAATTGGATAGTCTTTTGCTAAAACATTTCAAAAAGAAGAAAAATGTTTAAAATTTTTTATGGTATAAATATAGAAATTCCTAGATCCAAAAGAATAAATTCTTTAAAAGAAGTTGATAATTTATAGTAAATGCTATAGTTATTAGGTATGAAATCAATTTCAAATTTTAAGGCAATTACGGGAAGGATTGGATAGAGAAATGCATTAGTTGTTTTCCCTATAAAGATACTAGTTCTTAGAGTTAAATCGACTTGGGTTCCAATAAAGAATTTTATAGTAAGTGTATCAGCTGAAATTGAATATTTAGCAATGTAAATAGTGAAAGCTAAATTAAAATAAGCATTTGAAACAAAATCTTGATTTATTGGGATAGTAAAAAAATTTATGGGACTGAACTGTATTTCAATCCATTCATTATAAGCTGTTAATATTCCGATAAAGGCAATGTATTTATAGTTTTCATTATAAAAGATAGGATTTATATAATTATGGTAAATTACACCTATTTTCATTTTTTTTTTAATTATATTTTCTTTAGGGAATTCCCAGCAAGAAGTAGTCAATTTATTTTGGAAACAAAATAAATTGACACTACACATTAATAAAGAGATTGATAAAATAGTAGTATATTTCATTGCAGTATAGTTGGCTTGTATATAATATTATTATATACAAGCCTTTTTTTCAACTTCTTCAACTATAACTATTTAGTTTTTTTAAGCTTTTTATACTATTAGATTATATATATATATATAATCTAATAGTATAAAAA